>JBEVJH010000037.1:0-12978 GCA_040510355.1 Aestuariivirgaceae bacterium | reverse complement strand
CGGCGTGGGTTCGCCGGAGCCTCGACCTGATCGCCCGTGCCCGCCTGGCACTCAAGGAAGCCCGCGACCGCCGTCTGCTCAAGGACCTCGATGACCATATGCTTTCCGACATCGGGCTCTGCCGCATGGATCTCGGATGCGACCCGGTCTGCGGCGCCTTCGACCGCGATGTCGAGCGCTTCTGGCCGTCGTCCCGCTGAGCTTGCAGCATCAGGTGGTCAGACCTGACCGCCCCATGCTCTATTCTCCACCGCTGGTTCGAGGTGGAGAGCAAATCTGGACAGCGAGCGTGTGAACCGCCGGCTTGTGGAGGATGCGCCAGATTCGCGCCGGCGTCTGACCGGGATCGTCCTGGTGTTCCTCTCCACCATCGCCTGGTCGTCCGGCGGCCTGTTCGTACGCCTGTTGCCCTACGACATGTGGACGATCATGTTCTGGCGCGGCCTGTTCGGCACGCTGTTCATCGGCGCCTTCGTGCTCTGGCGGTTCGGCGCCGCGACCGGCGCGATCATCCGGCGCATGGGGCGCATGGGGATGCTGATCACCGCCTGCTCGGTCGCCACCATCACCTTCTTCGTTCCGGCTTTCCAGCACACCTCGATCGCCAATGCCATGACCATCTACGCCGCCCTGCCGTTCTTCACCGCCGCGGCCGCCTGGCTGTGGCTGGGCGAGCGGCCCTCCGGCGTCACCATGCTCGCCAGCGCCTTCGTGCTGCTCGGCATCTGGGTGATGCTCGGGCCCTCGACCGGCGGTCCGCAGCTCGGCGACGGCTTTGCCGCGCTCGCCACCATGTCGATGGCGTTGATGACGGTCGCCATCCGCCAGAGCCGCGATGTCGAGATGCTCCCCGTCGCCGCTCTGTCGACTGCCGTCAGCGCGCTTATCGCCGTGCCGTTGGCCGGCGATCTGCTCGCCCTGAGCGGCCGTGACCTCGTCGTCGCCGCCGGCTTCGGGCTCGGCCCGATGACGCTCGGATTGATGTTCTACGTCATCGGCTCGGCACTGATACCGTCCACCCTGGCGGCTCTCATCGGCACCCTCGAGGCGCCGTTCGGCACCTTCTGGGGCTGGCTCGGCGCCGGCGAGGTGCCGCGCCTCGAGACCGTGATCGGCGGCGCCATCGTGGTGTCCGCCGTCGCGATCCGCATCCTGATCGAGCGCCGCGCCGTCGGGTCCGACCCCGCAGTCTGAGAGGAGAGTTCACGCTTGAAGCGACGACGAGTTCGGCGCTAACCTCAGGGCTCGCCAGTGGCAGCCTCCACGTGGTGCAACCCTGTGGGAGACCGGAGGTTTTCTCCGTGCCGGGACAGAGCGAAGGCCCCGCAGAAGACACCTTCCCGAAGCTGCTCCGGCGGAATGCCCGGATCTTCGCCGAGCGCACCGCCATGCGCGAGAAGGACCTCGGCATCTGGCAGACCTGGACATGGACGGACGTCTTGGAGAGGGTCTGCGCCCTGGCGGCGGGGTTCGCCGAGCTCGGGGTGGCGCGCGGCGATCGCGTGGCGATCATCGGCGATAACCGGCCACGTCTTTATTGGAGCATCTGCGCGGTGCAGATGCTTGGCGCGATCCCGGTCCCGGTATACCAGGAGGCCGTCGCGCCGGAGATGGCATTCGTTCTGCGCCATGCCGAGGCAACCGTCGCCGTCGTCGAGAATCAGGAGCAGGTCGACAAGGTCCTCGAGATTCTTGGCGCCGGCGCTGGCATTCGCCACATCGTCTACGACGATGCGCGCGGACTGAAGGATTGCCGCGAGCGTGGTGTCGTGTCGCTCGATTCGATCGAGAATGCCGGCCGCGCCGTGCTTCAACGGGATGACGGCCGGGCCCTCTGGCTTGAGCGTGAGATCGACCGCGGGGGCGGCGGCGACATCTCCGTCATACTCTACACCTCCGGCACCACCGACCGGCCGAAGGGGGTCGTCCTGACCAATTCGGGAACCATCTGGGCCGCCCATGCCGCCAAGCTGTTCGACCGGCTCACCGAGGACGAAGAGGTGCTTGCCTATCTGCCGATGGCATGGATCGGCGATCACATGTTCTCCTATGCTCAATGGCTGGTCATCGGCTATTGCGTCAACTGCCCGGAAAGCCGCGATACGGTGGTCGAGAACCGGCGGGAGATCGGCCCCACCTATGTCTTCGCCCCACCGCGCGTCTATGAAAACCTGCTGACCTTGACGATGGTGCGGATGCAGGACGCCTCATGGCTGAAACGCACGATGTTCGCCTATTTTCTCGGTGTCGCCCGGCGCTGCGGCGAAGCGATTCTCGATGGGCGCCCGGTGGCGCTCGTCGACCGTCTGCGCTATCGGCTGGGCAGCATTCTCGTCTACGGCCCGCTCAAGGGACGATACGGGCTTTCGCGCATCCGGGTCGGCTACACTGCCGGCGAGGCGATCGGGCCGGAGATCTTCAGCTTCTACCGCTCTCTCGGGCTCAATCTCAAGCAGCTCTACGGGCAGACCGAAGCCGCGGTCTATATCACCAACCAACCCGATGGCGAGATCTTTCCCGACACGGTGGGACGGCCTCTGCCGGGGATCGAAGTTCGTATCGACGAGACCGGCGAGGTGCACTATCGATCGCCCGGCATTTTTCGCGAGTACTTCAACAATTCCGAGGCGACCGCTGCCAGCAAGACAACGGATGGCTGGGTCAGGTCGGGCGATGCCGGGCTCATCGATCAGCATGGGCACCTCAAGATCATCGATCGCTTCAAGGATGTCGGCAGGCTGGCAAACGGCTCGCTGTTTCCGCCGAAATATATCGAGAACAAGCTCAAATTCTTTCCCAACATCAAGGAAGCGGTCGCTTTCGGCGATGGGCGCGACTATGTCGCGTGCTTCATCAATATCGACCTGATCGCGGTTGGATCGTGGGCGGAGCGCAACGGCGTCGTCTATGGCAGCTACCAGGAGCTGGCCGCCGATCCCCGGGTATACGACATGATCAAGGACCATGTCGCGCAGGTGAACCGGGAGCTAGCCGCCGAGCCGAGGGTGGCGGCCTGCCAGATCCGTCGCTTCCTCGTCCTGCCCAAGGAGCTCGACGCCGATGATGGCGAGGTCACCCGGACGAGCAAGGTTCGCCGCGCCTTTGTCTGCGAGCGCTACGCCCCGTTGATCGAGGCGCTGTACGATTCCGGATGCCGGCATCGGCAGATCCGGATCGGCGTCACCTTCGAGGATGGCCGAAAAGGCCTGTTGGAGGGCGAGGTGCAGATCGCCGAGATGCCGGAAGGCTTGGCCGAGGGCGCCCTGCGGGAGGCGGCGGAGTGAGCAACCGTCTTCTCGCGGTCGAGCGGGTCTCGCTGGCTTTCGGCGGCGTGCAGGTCATCCGTGACGTCTCCTTCGACATCCTCGAAGGCGAGATCCGGGCCATCATCGGCCCGAATGGCGCCGGCAAGACCTCGATGCTCAATCTCATCAGCGGGCTCTATCATCCCCAGCGCGGCGCCATCGTCCTCAAGGGAATCCGCTATGACAGGCTGCGGCCCCGCGTCGCCGCGACGAATGGCGTTGCCAGGACATTTCAGAATATCGCTCTCTTCAAGGGAATGACCACCCTCGACAACATCATGTCGGGTCGGATTCTCAAGATGCACGCGAACTTCCTCTGCCAGCTGGTCCACTATGGTCCGGCCAGGGCCGAGGAGATCCGGCATCGCCAGTTCGTCGAGAAGATCATCGATTTTCTGGAGATCCAGCACATCCGCAAGGTGGTGGTCGGCAGACTGCCCTATGGATTGCAGAAACGCGTGGAGTTGGGGCGCGCGCTGGCAGCCGAGCCCGATCTCCTGCTTCTCGACGAGCCGATGGCGGGCATGAACCTCGAGGAGAAGGAGGACATGTCGCGCTTCATACTCGACCTGAACGCACAGTTCGGGACGACGATCGCGCTGATCGAGCACGATATGCGGGTCGTCATGGATCTGTCCTCGCGCATCGTTGTGCTCGATCACGGGGAGAAGATCGCAGACGGCACGCCCGAGCAGGTTCGCGCCAACCAGGCGGTGATCGACTCCTATCTGGGTGTCGCTCGCTAGGAGTTGGGACAATGGACGCTCTTGCCGACATCTTCATCGATCCGTTCGTGCAAATGGCCGCCAACCCGGTGTTCCTCGTCAAGGTCATCTGGGAGGGGCTGGTCGCCGGCATGCTCTATGCCCTGATCGCGCTCGGTTTCGTGCTCATCTACAAGGCGTCCGGCGTCTTCAACTTCGCGCAGGGCATCATGGTGGTCTTTTCGGCGTTGACCCTGGTTGGCCTCCACGAGCGCGGCCTGCCGGCCTATGCGGCGCTCATCGGCGCCTTGCTGGTCATGCTGCTCCTCGCCATCGCGGTTGAGCGCCTGATCCTCCGCCCGCTGGTCAATCAGCCGGACATCACTCTGCTGATGGCAACCATCGGGCTGACCAGCCTGTTGATCGGTCTCGGCGAGATCGTGTTCGGCGGTGAGCCCAAGACGATGATCACCCGTGAGCTCGGCCTGCCGTCCGGCAGCATCAGGCTGATGATCGCCGACCGGCCGCTTGTCCTGCAGAAGCTCGATATCGCGGCCGGCGCGACCGCGCTGCTCCTCATCACCGCGCTTGCGGTGTTCTTCCAGAGGACGCGGATCGGCAGAGCTTTGCGGGCGGTCGCGGACGATCACCAGGCGGCGCTGTCGGTCGGCATCTCCCTCAATCAGATCTGGATCATCGTGTGGTTCACTGCCGGACTGGTGGCGCTGGTCACCGGCATCATGTGGTCGGCCAAGTCCGATGTTTCCTTCGCGCTCGAGATCATTGCCCTGCGCGCCTTGCCCGTGCTCATCCTTGGCGGATTGACCTCGATCCCCGGCGCAATCGTCGGCGGACTGATCATCGGCGTGGGAGAGAAGCTCGGCGAGATCTATTGGGGACGGTTGGTCGGCGGCGCGATCGACTCCTGGCTTGCCTACTTCATCGCCCTGATCTTTCTGCTGCTGCGGCCGCAAGGTCTGTTCGGCGAGAAGATCATCGAGCGGGTCTAGCCATGCTCTACCGCGAAGCCGGCCAGTTCAAGACGAGCTACGCAGCCGACCAGTCCGTCTTTCCGCTGGTCGAGGACCGTATCGGCATGGCGGCGACGCTGCTCGTCGCGGCTGCGGTGATTCCCGCCATCGGCGGCGATTTCCTGCTCAATGGCGTGATGATACCTTTTCTGATCTTCGCGTTGGCCACTGTCGGGCTCAATCTGCTGGTCGGTTACGCCGGCCAGCTGTCGCTCGGCACCGGCGCCTTCATGGGGGTCGGTGCCTATGCCTGCTACAAGCTGACGACGCACTTCCCCGATGTGAACATCGTGCTGCTGATCGTCTGCTCGGGCTTCTTCTCGGCGGCCGCCGGGATAGCATTCGGCCTGCCAAGCCTGCGGATCAAGGGCTTCTATCTGGTGGTCGCGACGCTTGCGGCGCAATTCTTCTTCGAGTGGGCCTTCATCCGCGTCGGCTGGCTCTACAACGACAATCCTTCGGGAGCGATCGAGGTGCCGTCGCGGGAGATGCTCGGAATTGCCATCACCGGGGCGGCCGCCACATCGACGACGCGCTATTGCGTGGTGCTGGCGATCGTCATCCTGATGACCTGGCTCGCCTCCAATCTCGTTCGCGGCCGCTACGGCCGGGCCTGGATGATGGTCCGCGACATGGATATCGCCGCCGAGCTCATGGGCGTGCCGATGCTCCGGACCAAGCTCCTCGCCTTTGCGGTATCGTCGTTCTATTGCGGCGTCGCCGGTGCCATGATGGTGTTTCTCTGGTATGGCTCGGCCGAACCCTCGGCCTTCAGCATCAGAGTATCATTTCAAGTGCTGTTCATGGTGATCATCGGTGGAATGGGAAGCCTGCTCGGATCGTTCTTCGGGGCAGCCTTCATCTGGGCGTTTCCCATTCTTCTTCGGCTCATGCCTGAGCTCCTCGGATTGAAGATCGAATCGCAGGCGGTCGACCAACTTGCCCAGATCGTATTCGGCGCGCTCATCGTCCTGTTTCTCATTGTCGAGCCGCACGGGCTGGCGCGGCTTTGGATTCTGGCAAAGCAGAAATTGCGGGTCTGGCCGTTCCCCTATTAGAGTGAACAGGCCAGCCATTTTTGACGGAAGCCCGAAACGGGCGCCTTGTTGGAGGATGAAGGATGAACAAGCAGTCGCTGAGCCTGGCAGCGTTCATCGCGGCGGTCGCGCTGCCACCGGCCGACCATGCCATGGCGGAATCGCTCTATGTTCCGCTGCTCACCTACCGCACCGGCCCCTTTGCGGGCTCGGGCATTCCGGTCGCCAACGGCATGCATGATTATCTGACGATGCTGAACGAGCGGGACGGCGGCATCGGCGGCGTCAAGGTCGAGATCGAGGAATGCGAAACCGGCTACACCGCCGAGAAGGGCGTCGAATGTTATGAGAAGACCAAGGCGAAGAAGCCCCTCGTCTACAATCCCTATTCGACGGCCATCACCTTGCAATTGATTCCCAAGGCCCCGGTGGACAAGGTGCCGCTCCTTTCCATGGCCTATGGGCTGTCGGCCTCCGCGGTCGGCAAGGACTTTGCCTGGGTGTTCAATCCGCCGACGACCTACTGGGATGGCACCTCGGCCATCATCAAGCATATCGCCGGGCAGGAGGGTGGGCTCGACAAGCTCAAGGGCAAGAAGATCGGCTTCATCCATCTCGATGCCGGCTATGGCAAGGAGCCGATCCCGCTCCTCGAGCAGTTCAAGTCCAAATATGGCTTCGAGCTCTTCCTGTATCCGGTGCCGCCGAAGGAGATGCAGAACCAGTCGTCGATCTGGCTCAATGTCCAGCGTGACAACCCGGACTACATGATCATGTGGGGGTGGGGCGCCATGAACCCCACCGCCATCAAGGAGGCGGCCAACATCGGTTTTCCGATGAGCAAGTTCTATGGCGTCTGGTGGTCGGCCGGTGAGGACGACACGCGTCCCGCCGGCGAGGGAGCAATCGGCTATCGCACGCTGAACCTCAACGGCACCGGGGCTGACTATCCGGTGATCAAGGATATTCAGCGCCTGGTGGTCGACACCGGCAAGAGCCAGGTCACCTCCAAGGACCGCGTCGGCGAGAACCTCTACAATCGCGGGGTGATGAACTCCGTGCTCGTGGCAGAGGCGATCCGCACCGCCCAGAAGCTGACGGGGAAGTCGGCGATCGACGCAACCGACATGCGCCGCGGCCTGGAGCATCTCGAGATTACGGCCGACCGCCTCAAGGAGATCGGGTTGGAGGGCTTCATGGCACCCATGAAGGTCACCTGCGAGGATCACAATGGTCACCATTCGGTCTATGTCCAGGAATGGGACGGCAAGCAGTGGAAGCCGATCTCCGATTGGTTCGAGCCGATGAAGGACGTGGTGCGTCCCATGCTCGAGCAGGCGGCGGCGGAATATGTCGCGAAGAACAAGCCTCCCGGGCGGACCGAGTCCTGTGATTGAGGAAGGTGCGCTCGCGGCCGGTCCGATGCTCTCGGTGAACAATATCGAGGTCATTTACGACCACGTCATCCTGGTGCTGAAAGGCGTGTCGCTCGAAGTCCCGGAGGGCGGCATCACCGCCCTTCTGGGGGCGAATGGCGCCGGCAAGACGACGACGCTCAAGGCCATTTCCAACCTGTTGCGGGCCGAGCGCGGCGATGTCACCAAGGGTTCGATCGAATATCGCGGCGAGAGGGTCGATCGGCTCCTGCCGCACGAGCTCGTCCGTCGCGGATGCATCCAGGTCATGGAGGGCAGGCACTGCTTCGCCCATCTCACGATCGAAGAAAATCTCCTCACCGGAGCATTCACCCGGCGCGACGGCCGCGGCGCGATCGCTCGCGACCTCGACATGGTCTACGGCTATTTCCCGCGTCTTGGGGAACGCCGAAGGGTTCAGGCCGGCTACACATCCGGCGGCGAGCAGCAGATGTGCGCCATCGGTCGGGCACTGCTGTCAAAACCGTCCATGATCCTGCTCGACGAGCCTTCGATGGGCCTGGCTCCTCAGCTGGTCGAGGAGATCTACGACATCGTCTCGCGGCTCAATGCGCAGGAACGCGTGAGCTTCCTGCTGGCCGAGCAGAACACCAGCATCGCCTTGCGGCACGCGCGCTATGGCTACATCCTCGAGAATGGCCGGGTGGTCCTCGATGGCGATGCCGACCATCTTCGCCAGAACGAGGATGTCAAGGAATTCTACCTTGGAGTCGGCGGCAGGGACCGTCGGTCCTTTCGCACCGTGAAGTCCTATAGGCGCCGCAAGCGCTGGTTGGCCTGACCATGCCGGAGATCAGCGATCCGATCGAAGTGCGCGATCCTCGCCTCCGCGAGGCGGAGCTCTTCGAGCGGCTTCCCAAGCTGCTCGCACGAGCGATGGCGCAGGCGCCCGGATGGGCGCGTCATCTCGACGGCATCGACCCGCTGTCGGTGACCAGCCGGTCGATGCTCGCGCGCCTTCCAGTGCTGCGAAAGAGCGAGATCAGGGAACGCCAGGCGGCAGATCCCCCCTTCGCCGGCCTGGTGGTCGGCGGACCGGAGAGCTGGAGCCGGATCTTTGTCTCGCCCGGCCCGATCTTCGAGACAATGGCCAGGACGAGCGATCCGGGACGCGGCAGGCGCGCGCTGCGGGCCGCCGGCTTCGTGCCCGGCGATATCGTCCTCAACACCTTCGCCTATCACCTGTCGCCCGGCGGCTTCATCCTCGACGAGGCGGCGAGAGCCCATGGCTGCGTGGTCATTCCCGGCGGGACCGGCAACAGCGATGCTCAGGTCGAAGCCATCGCGCATCTGCGCGTCGTCGGCTACCTCGGAACGCCCGACTTCCTCAAGGTGCTGATCGACAAGGCGGCAGCGCTCGGTCGCGACATCGCCTCGCTGCGGCGCGCCCTGGTATCCGGAGGCGCCCTCTATCCGACGCTCCGCGAGGAATACATGACCCGTGGCATCAGGGTGCAGCAGTGCTATGCCACGGCCGAGGCCGGGATCATCGCTTATGAATCGGCAGCCTGCGAGAGCATGATCGTGGAGGAGGAGGTCATCGTCGAGATCGTGCGGCCGGGGACCGGCGACCCGGTCGACATGGGCGAGGTCGGAGAGGTCGTGGTGACGAATTTCGATCCGGTCTATCCGATGATCAGGCTCGCCACCGGGGACCTTTCCGCCGTGCTGCCCGGCCCGAGCCCGTGTGGCCGCACCAACATGCGTATTCGTGGCTGGCTCGGCCGCGCCGACCAGTCCACCAAGGTCAGGGGCCTCTTCGTCACCCCCTCGCAGATCGCCGAGATCGCCTCGAAGCACCCGGAGCTCGGGCGCCTGCGGCTCATCGTCGGCCGCGAAGGTGAGCAGGACACCGCGGTGCTCGAGGCGGAGTGCGCGGAGCCGTCATCGGAGCTGGCGGCGAGCCTTCGCGACACATTCCGCTCGGTCACGCGCGTCCGCTGCGAGGTCGTTCTGGTGCCGCCCGCAACCCTTCCCAATGACGGCCGCGTCATCGTCGAAGAGCGTCAGCCGCAACGGTCGCAGTCCTAGGGCAGGTCATCACGGGTTCCATCAATCCGGAAGCCCTGCTTTTCTGAGACCCTCGGCAAACAGTGAGAGGTCTTCCGGTCGATGGAACGGCAGCCAGTCCGCCAGGCTGGCGACGCGGAGCGTGGGATCGAGCTGGCGCAGATGCCGCATCGCCCGTTGCGCTTCCTCCGGCCGGGCCGCCAGCGCATGGCTCGCCGCGATGGTGCTGACCACCATCACGAAGCTCGGCAGATGCCTGAATGCTTTCTCCGCCCATGAGGAGGCGGCGTCAAAGCGCCGTGCGAAGAGATGCGCCAGCGCCATTCCGGCCTGCATTCGATACATCTCGGGATCGAGAGGGCTCAACCGCATCGCCCGCGCGAAGTGCTCGATCGCGCTGTCCGGCTCGCCGCCCCAGACGCGCAGGAACCCGCCGAGGAACCAGGCAGACGCAAGGCTCGGATTGAGCACCAGCGCCCTGTCGAGCAACGCGATGCTGCCATCGATGTCGCCGACAAAATGGTGGAGCGCCGTGCCGCTTCTGGCGAGGGCGACCGCATCATCGCTGCCCAACGCGACGGCCCGACGGGCCAGACGGGTCCCTTCGGCGATCTCCTTCGAGCGATCGGTCATCCAGAAATTGATTTTTCGCCAGAAATGGCACCACGCCGCCATCGCATATGCCGACGCGAATTCCGGATCGAGCGCGATCGCCTTGTAGAACAACGGCAGAGCCTCGTCGACCGACTCCCTTGTTCCCTGATGGAAGTTCGCCATTCCGCGGAGATAATAGTCGTAGGCGTCGAGACTTTCGGTCGGCTTGTGCTTGGCGCGCTCGATTTCGGCGCGTTCCAGCCGGGGGGCGATCGCACCGACGACGTTGGCGGTCATCTGGTCCTGCAGCTCGAAGATGTTGTCGACCGCGTCCTCGAAACGCTCCGACCAGAGATTGGCGCCCGTGCCGGCATCGACGAGCTGGCCGGTGATCCGCACCCGGTTGGCCGCCTTGCGCAAGCTGCCTTCGAGGACGTAGCGGACGCCGAGCTCGCGCCCCACCTGCTTCGCGTCCACCACCTTGCCCTTGTAGGTGAAGCTTGAATTGCGCGCGATGACGAACAGCCCGCTCATGCGCGAGAAGGCCGAGATGATGTCCTCGACCACCCCGTCGACGAAGTAGTCCTGCGCGGGATCGCCGCTGAGATTGAGGAACGGCAGGACGGCGATCGATGATCGATCCGGAAGAGCCAGGGCCGGCGCGGCTGGCCCCGCAGCCGAGTCTGGCGGCCTCGCCGAATCCGGCATTTCCGGACCATCGGTTTCCCGGACATCCCCGACGAAACGGTAGCCTTTGCGCGCGATCGTGCGCACCAGCCGCTGCTCCTCGCCGCTGTCTCCGATGGCCTTGCGCACCGCGTTGATGTGGCTCGTCAGGGTGGATTCCGCGACGATGCGTCCTCTCCATACCGCATCGATCAGCTCATCCTTGCTGACGACGCGCGTCCGGTTCTGCAGAAGATAGGCCAGCAGATCGAAGACCTGCGGGCCGACCGCAATCGCATCGGAGCCGCGGGTGAGCTCGCGCCGATCCAGATCGCACACGCATCCTTCGAAGACGAACTGCAAATGAGCTCCACGACCCGCCATGCGTCCAAGCCAGTCGATCACCCTTGATTTTGGACAGTTTTGGACAAAAATCCAAAGCAATTTGGACAGTCCGACAAGGTCTTTCCGCGCACGCTCGGTCATCCTCCGCATGCGTCACCTCACGGATGGAGAAGCAATCATGAAGATCGTTGTCATTGGTGGAACCGGCCTCATCGGCTCCAAGGTCGTCGCGCATCTGCGCCAGAAGGGCCATGAGGTGCTCGCGGCGGCGCCCAACACCGGCGTCAACACGATCACCGGCGAAGGGCTCGCCGAAGCGCTCGCCGGCGCTGAGATCGTGATCGATGTCGCGAACTCCCCCTCCTTCGAGGACGAAGCCGTCATGAATTTCTTCAAGACGGCAGGCCGCAACCTCATGGCCGGCGAAAAGGCCGCCGGCGTGCGGCATCACGTGGCCCTCTCGGTGGTCGGCACCGACCGGCTGCCGGACAGCGGCTACCTTCGTGCAAAGCTCGCCCAGGAGGAGCTGATCAAGGCCTCCGGAATCCCGTTCACGATCATCCGCTCCACCCAGTTCTTCGAGTTCCTCGGCGGGATCGTCCAGTCCGCAACCGACGGGGATACCATTCGCCTGTCGCCGGCTCTTCTGCAGCCCGTCGCGTCCGACGATGTCGCCGCCTTGGTGGCAAAGGTCGCAATGATGCCGCCCAAGAACGGCATGATCGAGCTGGCCGGGCCGGAACGCATCGGCCTCGACGACCTCGTCCGCCACTATCTCGCGGCCAAGCACGACAGCCGCAAGGTGGTCACCGACATCCACGCGCGCTATTTCGGCACCGAGCTGAACGACAAGTCCCTCACCCCCGGCGACAACCCGCAGATCGGTTCCACTTCGTTCGAAACGTGGCTCGCTCGGGCATAGCGGTGCGCGACCAGGCGCAAGTGCCGACTTCAATCCAGGAGTGACAGATGTTCACACGACTCCTCTGTGGGATCTTTATCGCAACGCTCGCGCCGACCCCCGCCTTGGCCCAGGACACGGCCGCGGCCAGCGCCAAGGTGACGGTGGTCTTCGATCACGCGCTGCCGAACGTCCCCGGCAAGAGCATGCGGGGCGTGCTCGTCGAATACGGGCCCGGCGGCAAATCGCCTGGCCACACCCATCCCAAATCCGCCTTCATCTACGCAACCGTGCTCGAGGGGGCGATCCGCAGCCAGGTCAATGACGGGCCGGTGACCACCTTCCAGGCCGGACAGAGCTGGTCCGAGCTGCCCGGCGACCGCCACAGTGTCAGCGCCAATGCCAGCGCGACGCAGCCGGCCAGGCTCCTCGCGGTCTTCGTGCTGGATACGAGCGAGACGGAGCTGGTCATCCCGTTCGCGAACTGAGGTCCCGGTTTTGGTGATGTTTTGTCGCGAGGAGCTGCGCGAAGTCAGCAGGAGGCAAGTATGAGTTCGGACAACACCCCCCACCCGCCGGTCAAGGAATGCGCCGCCAAGGTGAACGCGAAATACACCCATGGCAGACCCGGGGCCGAGTTGGTGCCGTCGCGCTATGCGCACCGGGTCGGCCAGATCGACGTGCTGGTGGTCAGCGACGGGGTGCTGTCGCTGCCCGGCGCGATGTTGGGCCATAATGTCGACCCGGCCGTCCGGGCGGCCTGGCTGGAGGACATGTTCCTGCCGCCGGACGTGCTCGAATGGGCGCTGAACACGGTCGTGGTGCGCAGCGGCGGCCGGACCATCCTCATCGACGCCGGGATCGGCGGGGAGTTCCCGGACCTGCCGCGGGCCGGCCTGTGGGCCGAGCGACTGGAGGCCGCGGGCATCGATCTCGCATCCGTGACCGA
>JBEVJH010000036.1:0-3621 GCA_040510355.1 Aestuariivirgaceae bacterium | reverse complement strand
ACCAAGAAGGGCCTGCCGGTCGAGATCGTCGCCGAGTTCGAGCAATGGCGCCGCATCCGCGACAGCGAGGGCTCGGAGGGCTGGGTGTTCCACAGCATGCTGACCGGCAAGCGCACCGCCATGGTGGCACCCTGGAAGAAGAACCGCAGCGTTCCGCTGCGTGAGGCGGCCGAGCACAATGCCGCGACCGTCGCGCTGGCGCGCCCCGGAGTCATCGCCGACATCGACTCGTGCAATGGCAACTGGTGCGAGCTGACCGCCGGCGGCTACACGGGCTATGTCGAGCAGTCGATGCTCTGGGGCGTCTACCCCGGCGAGCAGGTCGGCAACTGAAGCAACCGATCCGGCAGCCTATTGCTGATCGTCCGGCCGTCGCGACAGCCTGACGATCACGTCCACCCGCTTGACATGCATGCCTTCCGGCGCCGCCGGCAGCCCCACCACCCTGACCTCGTCCGACGGGATGTCGGTGAGCCGGCCCTCATGCTCGATATAGTAGTGGTAATGGTTCGAGGTGTTCGTATCGAAGTAGGTTTTATGCCCCTCGATCGCCACCTCTCGCAGCAGGCCGGCTGTGGTGAACTGGTTCAGGGTGTTGTAGACGGTCGCAAGCGACACTTGGATACCCGCCGCAATCGCCTCCGCATGTAGCGATTCCGCCGATAAATGCCGGTTGCCGGCGCCATACATCAGACAAGCAAGCGAAATCCGCTGCCGGGTGGGCCGCAAGCCCGCCCTGCGGAGCATCGTCATGATCTCGCCCGTAGAAAAAGGAGCCATACGTCCGGTTGCCATCATCGTGAAGCAGGAGTATCCGTCTCGGCGGAAAATAGCTGTCTTGCGACAAACTCGCAACCTCGCACATGGGTCGGCGGTTGTGGTGTCGTTTGTTCAATTCGTCGCGGGTCTTGAGGTGTAGCCTGGGGATGGTCGAGAAGAAATCGCGTTTCGCCTATGAGGAGCTTCTGGCCTGCGGCCGGGGCGAGCTCTTTGGCCCCGGCAATGCCCAGTTGCCGCTCCCCCCCATGCTGATGTTCGACCGGATCACCGACATCCGCGCCGATGGCGGCGACTATGGCAAGGGCCGGGTGGTCGCCGAGCTCGACGTCAAGCCCGATCTGTGGTTCTTCCCTTGCCACTTCCAGGGCGACCCGGTCATGCCCGGCTGCCTCGGCCTCGACGCCCTGTGGCAGATGCTCGGATTCTTCCTCGGCTGGATGGGTGCGCCGGGGCGCGGCCGGGCGCTGGGCGTCGGCGAGGTTAAATTTACCGGCATGGTCCTCCCAACCGTCCGCAAGGTTGAATATATCGTTAACCTAAAGCGCGTCATTCTGCGCAAGCTCAACCTCGGGATCGGGGATGGCGTCGTCAAAGCCGACGGCGATGTAATCTATTCCGCGAGCGAGCTGCGGGTCGGGCTGTTTACACCCGATTCGCAGCCGAGCGCGGCCTGAAGCGAAAGGTTCGTGGTGCGATGAAACGCGTCGTCGTGACCGGCATGGGCATCGTGTCCAGCATCGGCAACAACACCCAGGAGGTCACTGCCTCGCTGCGGGAAGCCCGATCGGGAGTCGTCAAGGCCGACGACTATGCCAAGCTCGGCTTCCGCTGCCAGGTGCATGGCGCGCCGCATCTCGATCTCGACAGCGCCGTCGACCGGCGGGTGCGCCGTTTCATGGGCGACGGCGCCGCCTGGAACTATGTGGCGATGAAGCAGGCGATTCAGGACGCCGGTCTCTCGGACCGCGAGGTCAAGAGCGAGCGCACCGGCCTGATCATGGGGTCGGGCGGCCCGTCAACCCGCACCATCGTGGCCGCCGCCGACACCACCCGCGAGAAGGGCCCGAAGCGAATCGGCCCGTTCGCCGTCCCCGCCTCCATGTCGAGCACCAATTCGGCCACGCTGGCCGTGCCCTTCGGCATCCGCGGCGTCAACTATTCGATCTCGTCCGCCTGTGCCACCTCCGCCCATTGCATCGGCAATGCCGGCGAGCTCATCCAATGGGGCAAGCAGGACGTCGTGTTCGCGGGCGGCGGCGAGGAGCTCGATTGGACGCTCTCGGTGCTGTTCGACGCGATGGGGGCGATGTCGACCCACTATAACGAGCAGCCGGAAAAGGCCTCGCGCGCCTATGACAAGGATCGCGACGGCTTCGTCATCGCCGGTGGCGCCGGCGTCGTCGTGCTGGAGGAGCTGTCGCATGCCAGGGCCCGCGGCGCCAAGATCTATGGCGAGCTCGTCGGATACGGCGCGACCTCCGACGGCCACGACATGGTCCAGCCCTCGGGCGAAGGCGCGGCGCGCTGCATGCGCCAGGCGCTGTCGACCGTCCGGGAGCGCGTCGACTACATCAACCCGCACGCCACCTCGACGCCGATCGGCGACCTGAAGGAGATCGATGCGGTGCGCGACGTGTTCGGCAACAAGATGCCGGCGATCTCCGCCACCAAGTCCCTGACCGGCCACTCGCTCGGCGCCGCCGGCGTTCAGGAGGCGATCTACTCGCTCCTGATGATGAAGAACGGCTTCATCTGCGAGAGCGCCAATATCGACACGCTCGACCCGGAGTTCACCGGCGTGCCGATCGTTCGCGAGCGGATCGACAATGCCCGCCTCGACGTCGTGCTGTCGAACAGCTTCGGTTTCGGCGGGACCAATGCCACGCTGGTTTTCCAGCGCTATGACGCCTGAGCGGCAACGCGCGGGGAAGGGGACGGAATGAACGACACTTCCGGCGGCTTGCTGCGCGGCCGGCGCGGTCTGATCATGGGCGTCGCCAACGACCATTCGATCGCCTGGGGGATTGCGCGCATGCTGGCCGGCCAGGGCGCCGAGCTTGCCTTCACCTATCAGGGCGAGGCCTTCGGCCGCCGCGTTGCGCCGCTTGCCGCGACCATCGGCTCGAAGCTCGTGCTGTCCTGCGACGTCGAGCAGCTCGACACCGTCGACGAGGTTTTTGCCGCCTTGCGCAGGACCTGGGGCGGGCTCGATTTCGTCGTCCACGCCATCGCCTATTCCGACCGCGCCGAGCTCAGGGGGTGCTACGCCGACACGACGCGCGACAATTTCATCCGCACCATGGTGATCTCCTGCTTCTCCTTCACCGAGGTGGCGCGCCGGGCGGCTGCGCTGATGGACCGCGGCGGCGCGCTGCTGACGCTGACCTATGGCGGCTCGGTGCGGGTGGTGCCGAACTACAATGTCATGGGCGTCGCCAAGGCGGCGCTCGAATCCTCGGTGCGCTATCTCGCCGCCGATTTCGGGCCGCAGGCCATCCGGGTCAATGCCATCTCGGCCGGACCGATGCGGACCCTTGCCGGCGCCGGCATCACCGACGCCCGGGCGATGTACAATTTTCAGAAGCGGCATGCGCCGCTCAGGCGCACCATCACGCTCGACGAGGTCGGCGGCGCCGCGGTGTACCTGCTGTCGGACCTCGCAAGCGGCGTCACCGGCGAGGTCCATTATGTCGATGCCGGCTATCACATCATCTCGACCCCCCGCCCCGAGGACGTCAGGGGCCAGGGCCTCGACAATGGGGACGATTGAGGCAGTTCGTTTTATAAGCTTGACATTATATAATCTTAGGATTATATAGATGCCGTGGGACGTCGATTTCG
>JBEVJH010000035.1:0-4664 GCA_040510355.1 Aestuariivirgaceae bacterium | reverse complement strand
TCACCTTCGGGACGGCTCCGCAGGTGGCGCGCATCGTCCGCGGGCTGGTGCTCGATCTCAAGACGCGCGACTACATCGCGGCGGCGGAGGTCAGGGGCGAGACGCCGTGGTACATCATGCTGGTCGAGCTGCTACCCAACGCGCGCGGGCCGCTGATCGTCGATGCCTGCCTCAGGCTCGGCTATGTCACCATCACCATCGCGCTGCTCGGCTATCTGTCGCTCGGTCTTCCTCCGCCCTTCCCGGACTGGGGCAAGATGATCTCGGGCGCGCAGAAATTCGGCTCGTTCGGCATGAATGCCATGCTGTGGCCGGCCTTCGCGATCTCCTCGCTGGTGCTCGGCCTCAATCTGCTTGCCGACGGCATCCGCGAGATCTCGCTCAGAGACTAACAGAAAGCGTTCCCATGACCGTGTCAGACAATGCCAGGCCGCCCGACCAGCCGGTTCTCGAATGCCGCAATCTGAGCATCTCCTATTACACGCGGGCCGGCGAGGTTCCGGCGGTCGTCGACTTCAACCTGACGGTCATGCCAGGCGAGGCGGTCGGCATCGTCGGCGAGTCGGGCTGCGGCAAGTCGACGGTGGCGCTCGCCATCATGCAATATATGGGCAAGAACGGCGCGATCACCGGTGGGCAGATCCTGTTCAACGGCCGCGACATGACCACCATGTCGGAAGAGGAGTTGCGCGACATCCGCGGGTCGCGGATCGCCATGGTCTATCAGGAGCCCATGGCATCGCTCAATCCTTCGATGAAGATCAAGGATCAGCTGACGGAAGTGCCGATGGTGCATGAGGGCATCAAATCGGAGGCAGCCTCAAAGCGCTCGATCGAGATGCTCGACGCGGTGCGGCTGCCCGATCCCCAGCGCATCATGAACTCCTATCCGCATCAGCTGTCTGGCGGTCAGCAGCAGCGGGTGGTGATCGCGATGGCGCTCCTGTCCAACCCGCAGCTCCTGCTGCTGGACGAGCCGACCACGGCGCTCGACGTGACGGTCGAGGCGGGGGTGGTCGAGCTGATCAAGGACATCTCGAAGCGCTTCGGCACGTCGATGATCTACATCTCGCACAATCTCGGGCTCATTCTCGAGACGTGCCACAAGATCTCGGTGATGTATTCGGGGCAGGCGGTCGAGTTCGGGACGGTCTCGCAGGTGTTCGACCATATGCGGCACCCCTATACGCGCGGGCTGTTCAACTCCATCCCGCTGCCGGGCACCGATCGCCATGCGCACCCGCTCGTGCCGATCCGCGGCCAGCTGCCGCTGCCCTATGAGCGGCCGGTCGGCTGCACCTTCGGGCCGCGCTGCGATCACTTCGTGGCCGGGCGCTGCAACCGGCCACCGATCCCGATGGAAGCGGTGATCGACGATCCCGGACATGCAGTGCGATGCGTGCGCTATCGCGAGATCGACTGGTCGCTGAAGCCGACCGGCGCCGTCGAGCAGCAGGCAATCGCCTTCGGCGAGCCGGTGCTCGAAGTGCGCAACATGAAGAAATACTACGAGATCCGCGACACCTCGCTCGGCGCCATGCTGTCGGGCAAGGGATCGCGGTTCGTCAAAGCCAACGAGAAGCTCGACTTCGAGGCCCGCGAGGCCGAGACGGTGGCGATCGTCGGGGAGTCCGGCTGCGGCAAATCCACCTTCGCCAAGGTGCTGATGGGCCTCGAGGAGGCAACCGGCGGCGAGGTGCTGCTGCATGGCAAGGAGATCGGCCAGCTGCCGGTGCGCAAGCGGTCGCCGCAACTCATCGGGTCGCTGCAGATCGTGTTCCAGAACCCGTTCGAAACGCTCAATCCCAGTCATTCGGTCGGGTCGCAGATCGGACGCGTGCTGAAGAAGTACGGCGTGGCGCGCAACCGCAGCGAGGTGCAGGAGAAGGTCTTCCAGCTGCTCGATCTGGTGAAGCTGCCGCGCGCCTTCGCCTTCCGCAAGCCGCGGCAATTGTCGGGCGGCCAGAAGCAGCGGATCGGCATTGCTCGGGCGTTTGGCGGCGACGCGGCGGTGGTGGTTGCCGACGAGCCCGTGTCGGCGCTGGACGTCTCGGTGCAGGCGGCGGTGACCGGCCTTCTCACCGATATCCAGCGGCAGAAGCGAACAACGCTGATCTTCATCAGCCATGACCTGTCGGTTGTCCGCTATCTCGCCGACCGGGTGGTGGTCATGTATCTCGGCCGTATCATGGAGCAGGGCACGACCGAGCAGATCTTCGCGCCGCCCTATCACCCCTATACCGAAGCGCTGCTGTCGGCGGTGCCGATCGCCGATACCGCGGTTCACAAGAAGCACATCGTGCTCAAGGGCGAGCTGCCGTCGCCGATGAACCCGCCGAGCGGTTGCCCGTTCCAGACGCGCTGCCCGCGCAAGATCGGTGAAATCTGCGAGACCGAGCTGCCGCCGGTCAAGGAGCTCGCACCCGGCCACAAGATCATGTGCCACCTGCCCGACGAGGTGCTGCGCGCCATGGAGCCGGTCATCGCCCTGGGCAAGTCCAAAGAGAGAGCCGCATGAAGTCGCATTATCGTGCCGTCGTGATCGGCGGCGGAGTCGTCGGCTGCTCGGTTCTCTATCATCTCACCAAGGCGGGTTGGCGCGATGTCGCTCTCATCGAGCGCGACCAGCTGACATCGGGGTCGACCTGGCATGCCGCCGGCGGCTTTCACACGCTCACTGGCGACCCGAATGTCGCGAAGCTCCAGGGCTACACGATTGGCCTCTATGACGAGCTCGAGAAGCTGTCGGGGCAGTCATGCGGGCTGCATCGCACCGGCGGGCTGATGCTGGCCGACACGCCGGAGCGCATGGAATGGCTGAAGATGGCGCATGCACGGGCGCGCTATCTCGGCCTCGAGACCGAGCTCCTCAGCGTCGCCGAGGCGAAGGAGATTATGCCGCTGATCGAGGAGCGCCATTTCGTCGGCGCGATGCTCGATGCCGCCGATGGCAGCCTCGATCCGTCGGGAACAACCCATGCCTATGCCAAGTCGGCCCGGCTCAACGGAGCGGAGATCTTTCTCAACAACCGGGTGATCGAGCTCAAGCCGCGGCGCGACGGCGGCTTCGATGTGATCACCGAGCAGGGCACGATCGCCGCCGAGCATGTGGTCAACTGCGGTGGCTTATGGGCGCGCGAGGTCGGCCGCATGGTCGGGCTCGAGCTGCCGGTGCTCGCCATGGAGCACATGTATCTCGTGACCGACGAGATGCCGGAGGTGGTCGGCTTCACCCGCCAGCACGGGCACGAGCTGCCGCACGCGATCGACTTCAAGGCCGAGATCTACATGCGCCAGGAAGGGGCCGGCATGCTGCTCGGGACCTACGAGAAGGCCTGCGTCCCGTGGTCGCCCAAGGTCACGCCGTGGAACTTTGGAACGGAGCTGCTGACGCCCGATCTCGACCGCATTGCGCCGTCGCTCGAAATCGGCTTCCAGCATTTCCCGGCGATGGCGAAGGCCGGCATCAAGCGGATCATCAATGGCCCCTTCACCTTCTCGCCGGACGGGAATCCGCTGGTGGGGCCGATCCAGGGTCTCAGAAACTACTGGGTGGCCTGCGCGGTGATGGCGGGCTTCAGCCAGGGCGGCGGCGTCGGCCTGGCGCTGTCGCAATGGATGGTGGAGGGCGACCCGGGCTTCGATGTCTGGGCGATGGATGTGGCACGGTTCGGCGACTGGGCGACCCGCGGCTACACCAATGCCAAGGTCCGCGAGAATTATGCGCGGCGGTTCTCGATCCGCTTCCCCAATGAGGAGCTGCCGGCGGCGCGGCCGCAGCAGACCACCGCCCTTTACGACGTGATGATCGCCAATGGCGCGGTGATGGGCGACAGCTGGGGGCTCGAGACGCCGTTGTGGTTCGCGCCAAAGGGCGTCGAAGCGACGGACATCGTGTCGTTTCACCGATCCAACGACTTTCCCCATGTGAAGGCCGAGTGCCTCGGCGTGCGCGAGCGGGTCGGCGTGACGGAGATCGCCAATTTCGCGAAGTTCGAGTTCTCGGGACCTGGCGCCGAGCGGTTCCTGTCGCGCCTGATGACCAACCGCATGCCGCGGCGCGGGCGCCTGGTGCTGACCCCGATGCTCAACGATCAGGGCAAGCTGATCGGCGATTTCACCATCGCCCATGCCGGCGAGGACCGCTTCCTGCTGTGGGGATCGAGCCAGGCGCAGAAGCATCATCTGCGCTGGTTCGAGAAGCATCTCCCGGATGACGGCTCAGTGCGCATCCAGCGCTTCGACATGGGGCTGGTCGGCCTGTCGATCGCCGGCCCGCAGTCGCGCGCGCTGCTGCAGCGGCTGACCGACGAGGATGTCTCGGCCGGCGCCTTCAAATTCATGGATCACCGCGCCATGGATGTTGCCAACCTTCCGGCATTGGTGAACCGGGTGACCTATACCGGGGACCTCGGCTACGAGATCTGGGTGCGGCCGGAATATCAGCGCCGTCTTTATGCCGAGATCACCGCGGCGGGGCGGGAGCTCGGGCTGATCAATTTCGGCATGCGGGCCTTGCTGTCGCTCCGGCTCGAGAAGAACTTCCCGACCTGGTTCCGCGAGCTGCGGCCGATCTACGGGCCCTATGAGGCCGATGTCGGACGCTTCGTCGACCTCGACAAGGAGGACTTCATCGGCAAGCGGGCGGCGATGACCGAGAGGGA
>JBEVJH010000034.1:0-2630 GCA_040510355.1 Aestuariivirgaceae bacterium | reverse complement strand
CTGGGTGTTTCCGGTCGTCTGGCCGGTGCTGTTCGCGCTGATGGCGCTCGCGGTGGCGCGCATCGCCGTGCTGCCGGACGAGTCGCCGATGCGAAAGCGCGGCCTCATCCTCTTCGCCACGCAATTGGTGCTGAACGTCGCCTGGAGCTTCGCCTTCTTCGGCCGGGAGAGCCCGGCGGCCGGCATGCTGACGCTGGTCTTCCTGTTTTCCGCCATCGCCGCGACGCTGGTGGCGTTCTGGCGGCTCGACAGCCTCGCCGGCGCCCTGCTGCTGCCCTACCTCGCCTGGGTCGGCTTTGCCGGCATCCTCAACGCGGCGATCGTCGCGCTCAATTGACCGGCGCGATCAGCGTGACGCTGCGCTCGACCGACAGGCGCCGGATCGCCATCTCGGCCTCCAGCACGTCGTCGATGCCGGCGAGGATCGTCTCGGCGGTGTCGCCCTGCGCCTCGTGGCGGATCTCCAGCGTGCCGAAGCCGCGCTCGACCTTGCGCCGCTCGACGCCGAGGATCGCCGCCGCCGGCAGGGCGGTGGCCGGCCGGCCCGAGAGGGAGATGGTGACGAGCCGCCGGTCGGTGACGAGCACGATCATGTCGCGGGCCCGGCGCACGGCGGCGAGCGGGGCGAGCATCAGATAGGCGCCCATCAGGCAGGCCGGCACGGCGATGAGGGCGAGCACGATCGGCAGCAGCGCCCCTTCGCCCCAGCGCAGTGCCCCCCAGGCGGCGCTGAGCGACAGCCAGGCGATCGGCGCGCCGAGCACGAAGAGCAGGCCGCCCGCTGCCGCGGTCGGCCAGGCCGCGCGGCCGGCCTCGCCCGGATCCGGCGCGGTGACGAAGATCACCGGTTCGGCCGGGGCGAGGACCTTCACCACCGCCCGCCGACCGGCATCGCTCAACCGCAGCAATCCCGCCATGGCCTTTCGTTCCGTCTCGCCCGCCAAACCGCTTGTCGCCGCACTGTCCAAGACATACAAGACCGGCCCATCACGCGACAGCCCATACGGGTAGCAAATCCATGGACCGCTTCACAACTCTCACCGGCGTCGCCGCGCCGCTCGACATCATGAACGTCGACACGGACATGATCATCCCGAAGCAATATCTCAAGACGATCAAGCGCACCGGCCTTGGCGCCGGCCTGTTCTCGGAGATGCGCTTCAACGATGACGGCTCGGAGAACCCCGACTTCGTTCTCAACAAGCCGGCCTATCGGCAGGCCAAGATCCTGGTGGCGGGCGACAATTTCGGCTGCGGCTCGTCACGCGAGCACGCCCCCTGGGCGCTGCTCGACTATGGCATTCGCTGCGTCATTTCGACGTCCTTCGCCGACATCTTCTACAACAACTGCTTCAACAACGGCATCCTGCCGATCACCGTGCCGCAGCACGACCTCGACAAGCTGTTCGAGGATGCCAGGCGCGGCGCCAATGCGACGCTGACCATCGACCTCGAGGCGCAGGAGATCCATGGGCCCGATGGCGGCGTCGTCACCTTCGAGATCGACCCGGCCCGCAAGGAGAAGCTCCTCAAGGGCCTCGACGACATCGGCGTCACCATCGAGCGCGGCGAGGAGATCGGCGCCTTCGAGGCCAAGAAGGCGGGAAGCCACCCCTGGCTCTGAGGGTTTCGCCGTCGACCGCCCAAGCGATAGGCAGTGCTGCGGAGAGGGCAGGGCGTTGCGCTTTTGTCACGCCCCCCTCGCCAGCGCATGCTAGAGTTGTTTGACCAACCGGCGGCGTGCGAGCCGGATTAAGTCTGCAGCGTGCAATTTTCGAGAGGTCGGGGTCCGATGCGTCGATTGAGGAAGGTCAAGATCCTCGCCACCCTCGGCCCCGCCTCCGCGTCGCGCGAGATGATCGGCAAGCTGTTCGCCGCCGGCGCCGATGTCTTCCGCATCAATATGAGCCACACCTCGCATGACCGGATGCGCGAGATGGTGGCGATGATCCGCGAGGTGGAGAAGGATTTCGGCCGGCCGATCGGCATCCTCGTCGATTTGCAGGGACCCAAGCTGCGTATCGGCGAGTTCGAGGGCGGCGCGGTCGAGCTCGCCAACGGCGCCACCTTCATCCTCGACAGCGAGAAGGTGCCGGGCAACGCCACCCGCGTCGAATTGCCTCATCCGGAGATCCTCGCGGCGCTGGAGGCGGGGCATGCCCTGATCCTCGACGACGGCAAGGTGCGCCTCACCGTGACCGAGTCGACGCCCGGCAAGGCGGTGACCAAGGTGGTCATCGGCGGCAAATTGTCGAACCGCAAGGGCGTGTCGCTGCCGGACACCGAGATCCCCGTCTCGGCCATGACCGACAAGGATCGCTCCGACCTCGAGGCGGCGGTCAACACCGGCATCGACTGGGTGGCGCTGTCCTTCGTGCAGCGGGCGGAGGATGTCGCCGAGGTGCGCAAGATCGCCCGCGGCCGCGCTTTGGTGATGTCGAAGATCGAGAAGCCGCAGGCGGTGGCGAGGCTCGACGAGATTCTCGAAGCCTCCGATGCGCTGATGGTCGCCCGCGGCGATCTCGGCGTCGAGATGCCGCTCGAAAAGGTGCCCGGCCTGCAAAAGCGCATCACCCGTGCCGCCCGCCGGCTCGGCAAGCCGGTCGTGGTCGCGACCCAGATGCTGGAAT
>JBEVJH010000033.1:0-2771 GCA_040510355.1 Aestuariivirgaceae bacterium | reverse complement strand
CCGATGGCGCCGAGCTCCTCGATCCCGCCGACCTCGGCGGTGAAGCGGACGCAGCGCGTGCAGTGGATGCAGCGGTTCATCGAGGTCTTGACCAGCGGCCCGATATATTTGTCCTCGACCGCGCGCTTGTTCTCGCCGAAGCGGTTGCGGTCGATGCCATAGGCCATCGCCTGGTCCTGCAGGTCGCATTCACCGCCCTGGTCGCAGATCGGGCAGTCAAGCGGGTGGTTGATGAGCAGGAACTCCATCACCCCCTCGCGCGCCTTCTTCACCATCTTGGAGCGGGTGAACACTTCCGGCAGCTCGCCATTGGGGCCGGGGCGCAGATCGTTGACCGACAGGGCGCAGGACGCCTGCGGCTTCGGGATGCCCTTCACCTCGACGAGGCACATGCGGCAATTGCCGGCGATCGACAGCCGCTCATGGTAGCAGAAGCGCGGGATCTCGGTGCCGGCCAGCTCGCAGGCCTGAATCAGGGTCAGGCCGTTCTCGACCTCCAGCTCGACCCCGTCGATGAGAAGCTTCGGCATGGTTCGGTTCCGTCTATCCTTGCGCCTTGGCCGGGCCGAGCCTCGCGGCCATGTCGTCGAGCTCGGTGAGCAGCAGGCGGACCTCGCTGATCATCACCGTCTCGGGCGCCTGGCCGCGCGCCCGGCAGTCATCCCCATCCTGGAAATTGCACAGCATGATCCAGGCGTCCTTCAGCCGGTCGTAGCGCTTGAAGTCGCGCTGGTTGAGCGCCTCCCAAATCTCCTGGCGCAGCGTCCCGACCAGCATCGGCTTGGGATGCGGCAGCTCCTTCTCCTCGGCAACCAGCGACGGGCGGCCGGTGATGAAGCGGCAATAGTCCTCGAGCGCCGCCCGCTGGTCGCGCTGCTCCGGCGAGACCGTGGTGGGGGCGCCGCGCAATTTTCGCTTCAGCCATTCGAGCACCGGCTTCCCGTCCTCCCGTTTACCGGCGGCTCGGCGAGGCGCTTTTGCGGCCCGCCGCCCTGGCCGGCCGTGCCAGCGTCGGCGGCGCCACCGCCACTGCCGGCTCGGCCTCCGGCTCGCGTTGGTCGACAGGCCGGCCGGCATTGCCGGTCGCGGCACCCATCGCCCCCATGGCGAGACCGTACCACATGCCCGACCAGGCAGCGGCGGCGGTGCCCGACTGGGCGACCATGCGGGCGAAGATGAGCGGCAGCGGGTTCTCAAACCCCAAATTCATGACTGTGTCTCCACGGGTTTCTTCTCGATCTCCTCCTTCATTCGGCGGCTTTGGCCGTCACCGGGCCATGCCCTTCGGCATTGGCGCTGTAGCGGTCGATCCGCTCTTCGATCACATGACGGAAATGCCGGATCAGGCCCTGCACCGGCCAGGCGGCGGCATCGCCCAGGGCGCAGATGGTGTGACCCTCGATCTGATAGGACACGTCGAGCAGCATGTCGATCTCGCGCTTCTCGGCGCGACCATCCGCCATCCGGGTCAGCACCCGCCACATCCAGCCGGTTCCCTCGCGGCAGGGCGTGCACTGGCCGCAGGATTCATGCTGGTAGAAGCGGGAGAGCCGGGCGATGGCGCGGATGATGTCGGTCGACTTGTCCATGACGATCACGGCCGCGGTGCCGAGCCCCGATTTGAGGTTGCGCAGCGAGTCGAAATCGAGCGGGCAGTCCATGATCTCATGCGCCGGGACGCATGGCACCGAGGCGCCGCCGGGGATCACCGCCAGGAGATTGTCGAAGCCGCCGCGCACGCCGCCGCAATGGGTCTCGATCAGCTCGCGGAAGGTGATGCCCATCGCCTCCTCGACGGTGCACGGCCGGTTCACATGGCCCGAGATGCAGAACAGCTTGGTGCCGACATTGTTCGGCCGCCCGATGCCGGCGAACCACGCCGCGCCGCGCCGGAGGATGGTCGGCACGACCGCGATCGATTCGACGTTGTTGATGGTGGTGGGGGCGCCGTAGAGGCCGACATTGGCCGGAAAGGGCGGCTTCATCCGGGGCTCGCCCTTCTTGCCCTCGAGGCTCTCGAGCATCGCCGTCTCCTCACCGCAAATGTAGGCGCCGGCGCCGTGATGGACGTAGAGGTCGAATTCCCAGCCATTGAGGTTGTTGCGGCCGATCAGCCGGGCGTCGCGCGCTTCCGCGATCGCCGCCTCGATCCGCTCGCGCTCGCGGATGAACTCGCCGCGGACATAGATGTAGCCGACATGGCAGCCCATGGCGGCGCCGGCGACCAGGCAGCCCTCGACCAGCAGATGCGGATCATGGCGCATGATGTCGCGGTCCTTGCAGGTGCCGGGCTCGGACTCGTCGGCATTGACCACGAGATAATGCGGCCGCTCGCCGATCTCCTTCGGCATGAACGACCATTTGAGCCCGGTCGGGAAGCCGGCGCCGCCGCGCCCGCGCAGCCCGCTCGCCTTGACCTGCTCGATCAGCGCCGCCCGGCCCATGGCGATGAAACCCGCCGTGCCGTCCCAGGCGCCGCGCTTCATCGCCGCCTTGAGGCGCCAGTCATGGAGCCCGTAGAGATTGGTGAAGATGCGGTCCTTGTCGTCGAGCATCACGGCGTCTCCGAAGCCTTGGTGAGCGTGGTCGGGCCGCCTTCCGGCGCCGCGAACTGCCGCCCGTTCTGCGGTCCAGGCGGCGGCCGCTCGCCCCGGGCCATCATCTCGATGATCGCCTCCAGCCGCTCGGCGCTCAGATCCTCGTAGGTGTCGCCGCCGACCTGCACCATCGGGGCGTTGACACAGGCGCCGAGGCACTCCGCCTCCTCCCAG
>JBEVJH010000032.1:0-4911 GCA_040510355.1 Aestuariivirgaceae bacterium | reverse complement strand
GCGGATCTCGGGCTTGGCGAGCAGCTCGCGACCGGTGCCGGTCATGGTGATCCGCCCATTGACCATGACATAGGCGCGGTGGGCGAGCTTGAGGGCGTGGAAGGCATTCTGCTCCACCAGGAACACGGTCATGCCCTCCTTGGCATTCAGCTCGCGGATCACCTCGAAAATCTGCCGCACGATCAGCGGCGCGAGGCCGAGCGACGGCTCGTCCAGCAGCAGGAGCTGCGGCCTTGCCATCAGCGCCCGGGCGATCGCCAGCATTTGCTGCTCGCCGCCCGACAGAGTGCCGCCGCGCTGGGCCTGCCGCTTCTCGAGGATCGGGAACAGCTTGAACACGCGGCCGAGATCTTCCTCGAATCGCGTCTCGGGCGATTGGCCTGCCCCCATTTGCAGGTTCTCGAGCACACTCATCCGCGGAAAGATCCGCCGCCCTTCCGGCGCCTGCGCAATGCCGCGGCGGGCGATCAGGTGCGCCGGCAGATTGGTGACATCGGTGCCGTCGAACACCACCCGTCCGGACCGGGCCCGCGGCTGACCGAAAATGGTCATCATCAGCGTCGACTTGCCGGCGCCGTTGGAGCCGATCAGCGTGACGATCTCGCCGCGATTGACCTCGACATTGACGTTGCGCAGCGCCTGGATCTTGCCATAGAAGGCATCGACACCCTCGACCGACAGCAGCGTCGTCACGGCCGGCCCTCCTGCGAGTCGGCGCCGGCCTCCGGCACCGCCGGATCGGCTGCCGCCGCCACCACCGCGGCCGGCGCCACCTCGCCGGTGACCGCCTCGGCCACCAGCTTCTCGACCACCGGCTCCTCCTCATCCTCGTCGACGCCGAGATAGGCGCGGATCACCGCCGGATCGTTGCGGATCTGCAGCGGCGGGCCATCGGCGATCTTCTCGCCATAGTCCAGCACGACGATGTGGTCGGAGATCTCCATCACCACGCTCATGTCGTGCTCGATCAGCAGGATGCCGATGCCGATCTCGTTGCGGATCGACAGCAGCAGCCGGTTGAGCTCGTCCGATTCGCGCGGATTGAGCCCGGCCGCCGGCTCGTCGAGGCACAGGAGCTTCGGATCGGTGCACATCGCACGGGCGATCTCGAGCCGCCGCTGGGCGCCATAGGGCAGGTCGGCGGCGGGATCGTCGGCCCGGTCGACCAGCCCGACCCGCTCGAGCCAGCGCACCGCCTTCTCGGTCGCCTGGCGCTCGGCATGGCGGTAGCCAGGGAGGCCGAGAATGCCGGCGATGGTGAAGCCGGAGGCCCGCATCAGCATGTTGTGCTGGGCGACGATGAGATTCTCGAGAACCGTCATGCCGGCGAACAGCCGGATGTTCTGGAAGGTCCGCGCCACATGGGCGCGCTGCGAGATGCGGAAATCGTCCATCCGCTCGAGCAGATAGGCCGTGCCGTCCTCATGTTGCAGCGTGATCTTCCCCTCGGTCGGCTTGTAGAAGCCGGTGATGCAGTTGAACAGGGTGGTCTTGCCCGCGCCATTGGGCCCGATGATGGCGGTGATCTCGCCCGCCTTTGCCACGAAGCTCAGGTCGCTGACGGCGGTCAGGCCGCCGAAGCGCATGGTGAGATGCTCGACGGTGAGCAGCTGTTGTTCCATCAGCCGCGCCCCTCGGCGACGAGCTCGCCGGACACCGCCTTGCGCTCCTTGAGATAGATCGAGGGCTCGCGTCGCGTCACCAGCCCGCGCGGCCGCCAGATCATGATCGACACCATCGCCAGCCCGAAAACGATCATGCGGTACTGCGCCGGATCGAATTCATTGCCGAACACCGCCCGCAGGAAGTCGAGATTGCGGAACGCCTCGAAGCCGCCGATCATCACGATGGCGGAGATCACCACGCCGATCTGCGAGCCGAGCCCGCCCAGCACGACGATGGCGAGGATCAGCGCCGACTCCATGAAGACGAAGGATTCGGGGCTGATGAAGCCCTGCCGGGTGGCGAAGAACGAGCCGGCGAAGCCGCCGAACATGGCGCCGATCGCAAAGGCGGTCAGCTTGGTGTTGGTGGTGTTGATGCCGAGCGACCGGCAGGCGATCTCGTCCTCGCGCAGCGCTTCCCAGGCGCGGCCGAGCGGCAGGCTGCGCAGCCGGAGCGTCACCAGATTGGTGACGAGCGCCAGCCCCAGGATGATATAATAGAGGAAGATGATGCGCTGGATCGGCGCATAAGGGATGCCGAGCCGCGCCGCGAAGCCCTGATCGCTCGAATCGAAGGGAATGCCGAAGAAGGTCGGCCGCGGAATGCCGCTGATGCCGTTGGGGCCGCCGGTGAAATCGGCCCAGTTGATCAGCACCACCCGGATGATCTCGCCGAAGGCCAGCGTGACGATGGCGAGATAGTCGCCCCTGAGCCTGAGCACCGGAAAGCCCAGCATGATTCCCCACAGCGCCGCCAGCATGCCGGCGAGCGGCAGCGCGATCCAGAACGCGTAGGGCATGAGAAAGTCGGGGAACCACAGCGGAAAATAGATGGTCGACAGCAGCGCAAAGGAGTAGGCCCCGACCGCATAGAAGGCGACATAGCCGAGATCGAGCAGCCCGGCGAGCCCGACCACCACATTCAGCCCCCATCCCAGCATGATGTAGGTGAGGATGAGGATCGCCAGGTCGAGAATGTAGCGGTCGCTCCACGGCAGGAAGGGGAGCGCCAGCGCCACCACCAGCAAGGCGAGCTTGAACAGGTCGCCAAGCGGCTCGAGGAAGCTCCCGCTGTCGGCCTTCTCGCGCGGTGCCGCCTGGCTGGGAAACAACCCGTAGGACATGGAGAAAACCGCGAGTGCGAAAAGCAGGGTCGCGACGTTCCACGGCATCGCCATCAGGGCATTTTCCATCGCGGCGGCGAGCGATACGTTGCCTGATCCGAGAGTCAGGAAGCAGACTGCCGTCCCCACCCCGAAGCCGATCAGCGCCGACAGGAGGAGGCGCAGCACCAACTGCCCGAAGCCGCTGCCTTCCGGCGCGCGGTTCCACACGAAGAGCTGCAGCGCCAGCCGGCCGAGGAACACCACCGCCACCGCGGTGAGCACCTTGCCCCAATGCTGCTGCAGCGTCATGCCGCCGGGCGAGTTGACGGTGCGCAACCCCATGATCGGCGCCGCGATCACGAAGGTGATCAGGGCCGCGATCGCGCAGTCCACCAGGATCGCACCGAGGCTCTTGTGTGCGCCGCCGGTCTCGGCCATGGCTCAGACCTTCTCCACTTCCGGCTTGCCGAGCAGGCCGTGCGGCAGGAAGATCAGGACCAGCGCCAGCATCGCGAAGGCTGCGACGTCCTTGTACTCGATCGGAAAATAGGCGCCCCACATCGTCTCGATGAGCCCGATGACGAGGCCGCCCAGCATCGCCCCCGGCAGCGAGCCGATGCCGCCGAGCACCGCGGCGGTGAACGCCTTCACACCCGCCAGGAAGCCGATGTAGAAGTCGATCACCCCGTAATAGAGCTGGAACATCAGGCCCGCCACCGCCGCCAGCGCCGCCCCCATGATGAAGGTGATCGAGATGGTGCGGTCGACATCGACGCCGAGCAGCGACGCCATGCGGCGGTCCTGCTCGCAGGCCCGCTGCGCCCGCCCGAGCGGCGTGCGCGCGATGATCAGGCTGAACACCGCCATCAGCAGCACCGTGGTGGCGATGATCATGATCTGGATGTAGGACAGCGACACCACGAAGCCGCCTTGCTCGGCCGAGCGCTCCATGATCTGGAAATTGCCGACGATCAGCGGCGGCATCGGCTTCGGCCGCGCCCCCTGATTGATGCGGACGAATTCCTGCAGCACGATCGACATGCCGATCGCCGAGATCAGCGGCGCCAGCCGGAACGAGCCGCGTAGCGGCCGGTACGCCACCCGCTCGACCGTCCAATTGTAGACCGAGGTGATGATCATCGCGATGGCGAGCACCAGCAGCAGCGCGAGCAGCAGCACCGGCAGACCCATCGATGCGACCAGCCCGAGCGCGATGATCGTGATCAACGCGATGAAGGCGCCGATCATGAAAATGTCGCCATGAGCGAAATTGATCATCCCGATGATGCCGTACACCATCGTGTAGCCGATCGCGATCAGGCCGTAGATCGAGCCGAGGGTGACGCCATTGATGAGCTGCTGAGTGAAATATTCCCAGTTCACGCCACCGACCTCCCGGAGCACCGACTCCATCGCCGCCACGTCCCCCAAACGCAACTTATTATTGTAGATACGCCGCAACCCGCGCTTGCGTCGCCACTCCTAAGTCCGCGCAACGAAAAACACAAGGCCGTTCTCGCGACGCTGCCGATTTTTGTCATCGTCCTGTCAGAAAGCGCGATAGGTCACGATCGTGTAGGTGTCCCTGACCCCCGGGATGCTGTGGATGCGCGTGTTGACGAAATGCCCGACATCCTCGCCTTCCGGCAGGTAGAACTTCACCAGGAGGTCGTAGCCGCCGGCCGTCGAATAGATCTCGGAGGCGATCTCGGCGTCGGCGATTTCCGTCGCCACCTCATAGGCGCGGCCGAGCTCGCATTTGATCTGGATGAAGAACGGTTTCATGAGCCGGCATTTCGCGCCCGGCCGCTGCCGCGGTCAAGTGTTGCGATGGCCCTGGTGATCCGCTCGAGCCCCTCGGCGAGCGCCTCGTCGCTCGCCGCGAAGGAGATCCGGAAGCAGCGCTCGTCGCCGAAGGCCGAGCCCGGCACCACCGCCACCCCATGCTGGTCGAGCAGCCAGTCGCACAGCTGGCCGACATCGTCGATCGTCCGGTTCCCGTCGCGGGCCGGCAGGAGAGCCGAGACATCGGGAAAGGCGTAGAAGCTGCCGGGCGGCGGCACGAAGCGCACGCCGGGGATCGCCCTGAGCGCCCGCGCCACCAGGTCGCGCCGCCGGTGATAGACCTCGCGCATCTCGCG
>JBEVJH010000031.1:0-36477 GCA_040510355.1 Aestuariivirgaceae bacterium | reverse complement strand
GCGAGACCGGCGATCGGCTCGGTGATCAGATATTGATGCATGACCGCCTGCAGCGGCACGCTGACGCCGGCGAGCGCCCCGACATCGCGGGCCCACAGGCCGGCACAGTTCACCACCCTGTCGCAGGCGATGGTGCCCTTGGCGGTGCGCACCGCCGTCACGCGACCACCGGCGATATCGAAGCCCTCGACCCGTACATTCTCATGGAACTTCGCGCCATGCGCGCGGGCGCCCTTGGCCAGCGCCTGGGCGATGTCGGAGGGGCTCGCCTGACCGTCGCTCGCCAGGAAGCTCGCGCCGACGAGATCGTCGACCATCATCAGCGGCCACATCGCCTTGACCTCGGCAGGCGAGAGCAGCTGCATGTCCATGCCGAAGCTGCGCGCCGTGGTGGCAAGGCGCTTGAACTCGGTCCAGCGATCGGCATTGCAGGCAAGCCTGAGGCAGCCGGTCATCTTCCAACCGGTGGCGAGCCCGGTCTCGGCTTCGAGGCGGCCATAGAGATCGACCGAATACTTCAGAAGCTGGGTGATCGAAGCCGACGATCTGAGCTGGCCGACCAGCCCGGCGGCATGCCAGGTCGAGCCGGAGGTGAGCTGGTTCTGCTCGAGGAGCACGACATCGGCGCGATGATCGCGAGCGAGGTGATAGGCGGTGGAGCAGCCGATGATGCCGCCGCCGATCACCACGATGTCGGCCTGGCTCGGCAAGGAGGCGGTCATCGGGCTCTCCGCTCGAAGGCCGTGACCAACCGGTCGAAGCGGCCGATGAACTCGTTGCCATGGGCGACATAGTCGACGCCCGGGCTGTCGAGAAAGAGCTCCGAGACCATGGCCCACATCGCCTCGCGCAGCGCCGAGGCGGCCTTCATCGCCTCGAAGCTTCGCCTGATCGCGGCATCGGGAGCGCCGCCGAAATAGGTGCCGAGCAGGGCGTCTTCCTCGGCCGGACCGAAACTGGCGTTGGCCGCGATGTTGGCGAGGTCGAACATTGCCGTGCCGAAGCCGCCATATTCCCAGTCGATGAGCCACAGCCGCGCGCCGTCATCGAGGAAATTGCTCGGCAGGAGATCGTGATGGCCGAAGACGATGGGCAGCGGCGCCTGGGCGGCCTCGAGCCGGTCGGCGGCCTTCATCCATCCGGCAAGCTGCGGGCGATTGCGATGACCGGCCTTGTCGAGCGTCGCGGCGTAGTCGCGCAGCACATGAAACACCCAGAAGATCTGCGCCGGGCCGCGGACATGGCGCGCCAGGTCGCGATGACAGCGCTGCAGGAGATCGGCGCAAGCCGCGACATTGTGGCGGACGTCGGCCTCCCCGAAGGTGCGCCCGTCGATGAAGTCGAGCACCATCAAGCCCGGCTCGTCATGAATGACGCGGGGCGACAAGCCGGCGGCGTGAGCGGCGCGGCTCGCCGCGGCTTCGCGGGCGCGCGAAACGTGGTGAAACGGAAAATCCTCGCCGACCCGGGCAACAGCCTTCCTGCCACCCTCCTCGACGACGCGGAAGCTGACATTGCTTAAGCCCCCTTTCAGCGGCTCGAGTGCGATCGGACCGTGCCAGCAAGGCAATGCCCGGATGCGACTTTCCGGCGTGTCGCTCAAAGCTCTGTTCCCTCCCGGAAACGACGATCGGTTTCACGCTAGACAAATAAGCAATAGTGGGTAGGCATTAGGCAATAGCGATGAGCGGTGAGGAACAACCCGTGAAGATCGATGCGATCGATGCCTTCTACCTGGCGATGCCGAAAGTGACCGAGGAGGCGGACGGCAGCCAGGATGCGCTGGTGATGCGGGTCCGTGCCGGCCGCCACACCGGCTGGGGCGAATGCGAGGCATCGCCGCTCACCTCGATTGCGGCGCTGGTCGCGCCGATGTCACATGGCGCCTGCCGCAGCGTCGGCCAGGTGGTGCTCGGCGAAAGGCTGGAGGGACCCGGCGATATTGCCCGGATGGCCGGCCGCCTGCGCTACGAATGCATGGACCTGTTGCAGGCGGCCCATACCTTCTCGGGCATCGAGGCGGCGCTGTGGGATCTGCTGGGCAAGGCCCGCAACGAGCCGGTGTGGCGGCTCTTCGGCTACAAGCAATCCTGTGGAAAAACGCCTTACGCGTCACAACTCTTTGGCGATACGCCGCAGGAGACGCTGGAGCGGGGACGGTCCGCGGCGGCGGAGGGCTATCGCGCCATGAAGTTCGGCTGGGGCCCGTTCGGCAAAGGCGATCTTGCCGCCGATGTCGACCAGCTGATGGCGGCCCGCGAAGGCATCGGTCGCGATGCGACGCTGCTGGTCGACGCCGGGCAGATCTTCGGGGAGGATGTGGAGGAAGCCGCCCGCCGGCTGCCGGCGCTCGAGGCGGCCGGTGCGTTGTGGCTGGAGGAGCCGTTCGCCGGCCATGCGCTGGCGGCGCATGCGGCGCTTGCGGCGGCATCGCCGAAGGTCGGTCTGGCCGGCGGGGAGGCAGCGCATAATGAATTGATGGCGCGCAACCTCATCGACTTCGGCCATGTGCGCTTCGTCCAGATCGATTGCGGCCGCATCGGCGGCATCGGGCCGGCCTTCGCCGTGGCATCGCATGCCGCGCGCAAGGGCGTCACCTATGTGAACCACACCTATACCTCGCATCTGGCGCTCAGCGCCTCGCTGCAGCCCTATGCGGGCCTCGGCGACCATCGCCTCGCGGAGTATCCGGTGACGCTCAGGGCACTCGCGCATGAGCTGACGGTCCAGCACATCGACCGTGACGCGAATGGCGAGATCAGGGCGCCGGAGGGCGTCGGTCTCGGCGTCGATGTCGATCGGAAGGCGCTGGCCAAATATGTCGTCGATACCGAGCTCGCCGTCGCCGGCAAGGTGCTCTACCGGACGCCCGCTCTCGACTGAAGCCGGCAAAGGTTTAGAGTGCCACCCGATAACAACACGCCCAGGGAGGGAAAGATGAGATTTACCAGCTTCGTTCGGCGCGCCGCTGTCGCTGCGGCGGTGCTCCTCGGCGCCGGGATGGCGCTTGCGGGCTCGGAGGTTCCGGCTCCCGGGCAGAGCCCGAAGATCGATGCCATCAAGCAGCGCGGCGTCCTGAAGGTGGCGGCGATCGGCGAGTTCCCCTGGCTGCCGGAGAACACCACCGGAAGCGGGCCACAGTTCTCCGGCCCGGCCTGGCTGCTGGCCGAGGAATATGCCAAGCGCCTCGGGGTGAAGCTCGAAGTGGTGCCGGTCAGCCACGAGACCAAGGTGCCGATCCTGGCGACCGGGGAGGCCGACATCTCGATTGCGCCGCTGGCGGTGACCCCGAAGCGTCAGGAAGTGGCAAATTTCGTGGTCTACTCGCAGTCCAGCCTGTGCATGTTCGGCCTCGCCGACAATCCCAAGCTCAAGGACGCCAAGACGGTCGATGATCTGAACCGCGAGGACATCACCATCGCGTATTTCACCGGCACGCCGCCCGAGACCTGGGCACCCACCCGGTTTCCCAAGGCCAAGCTCAAGGGCGTGACCGGCTCGGGGGCCAATGCGCCGATCGAGGAGATCATGGCGAAGCGGGCCGACATCGCCAGCATCGACAATGTCGCCTGGCCGCAGCTCGCCAAGCAGGTGCCGGGCCTCGTGTCGTTCCCACAAGGCGACGAATGCCTGCAGAGCAAGGAGATGTCGACGGGCGTGGGGCTCGCCGTCGACAAGAAGGACACGACCTTCCACGCCTGGCTGCAATCGGTCTATGACGAGATGAAGGACAAGGTGACGGCGGAGGAGATGCGGCTGCTGAAAGGGCAATGACCGCGGAGGCTCGTTGCTTCGGCCCTTCACCCGGCTCGCTCCGCTTCAACTCCCGCAGGGGAGAGGCTAGCGGAAGAACATCCCCTCCCCGGATGCGGGGAGGGGTGGCGCGTCGGGGGAGTCCTTGGGCATTCGTCGCGGCCGCATTCCCTTGAACATCACCCTCAAACCGATCATCGACAGCTGGCCGTTTCTCCTCAAGGCGCTGTGGATCACCGTGTCGCTCAGCATCGCCTCGATGCTGCTCGGGCTGGCGATCGGCATCGTCGTCGGAACGCTCCGGACCTATGGCGGCCGCCTCGTCAATGCCGTGCTCGGCTTCTATGTCGACACGATGCGGTCGATCCCGCTGCTGGTGGTGCTGGTGTGGACCTTCTTCGCCTTTCCGCTGGTCGTCGGGCGATCGATCGATGCGATGACGGCCGGGATCATCGGGCTTGGCGTCCATCTCGGGGCCTATGTGGCGGAGACGATCCGGGCGGGGCTCACCTCGGTCAGGCGCAACCAGATGCAGGCGGGGTTGGCGCTCGGGATGAGCCGCCTGCAGGCGATCCGCACCATCATCCTGCCGCAGGCGCTGATCCGGATGATGCCGGCGCTCGGCTCGCTGTTCGTCATTGCCATCAAGGACAGCGCCATCGCGTCGGTGATCGCCGTGCCGGAGCTCCTGCGGCAAACCCAGATCGTAGCCGGCAAGACCTATCGGCCGTTCGAGCTCTACACGGCGGCGATGATGGTCTATTTCCTGTTGTGCTATCCGGTGGCGCGGCTGGTCGAGCGCGCCTATCGGCGGCTGCAACATCTCGGCTCGTCATGAACTTCGACTGGAGCGTCGTATGGGACAACCTGCCCCGCCTGCTCGAGGGCGCCTGGATGACCATCTGGCTCACCGTCGTGACCATGGCGTTGGCGCTTCCCGGCGGGCTCGTTCTGGCGCTGCTCAGATTGTCGCCGCTGTGGCTGGTCAGCGCGCCGGCAACCGCCTTCGTCGAGTTCTTCCGGGCGACACCGCTGATCCTGCAGATCTATTGGGCCTATTACGTGCTGCCGGCCTATTTCGACATCCAGCTGTCGCAGCTCAGCACCGCCATCGTCGGGCTCACCTGCAACGTCTCGTCGTTCAACTCCGAGACCTTCCGCGCCGGGATCGTCTCGATCCGCGAGGGGCAATGGAACGCCGGGCTGGCGCTCGGCATGAGCCGGACCGAGGTGTTCGTCCTGATCATCCTGCCGCAAGCCGTGATGCGGGTACTGCCGGCGCTCGCCTCGACCTGGGTGTCGCTGTTCAAGGACACTTCGCTCGTGTCGATCATCTCGGTCGCCGACCTGTCCTACATGGCGCTCAAGGTCCGTTCCGAGACCTACCGTATTCTCGAGGTTCTCACCGCGATGGCGGTGCTCTATTGGCTCATGGGATATCCCCAGGCCAAGATCGTCGATTGGATTCATCGACGCTGGAAAGTGGTCGAATGACGACGCACCCGATCCTCGCCTTCGAGTCGGTCTCGAAGCATTATGGCTCGATCGTCGCTCTCGACGAGGTTTCGCTGACGATCAATCGAGGCGAGGTGGTGTGCCTGATCGGTCCATCGGGCTCCGGCAAGTCGACGCTTCTGCGCTGCGCCAATGCGCTTGAGAGCCTGGACCACGGGCAGGTTCTCTTCGAGGGCCAGCCGGTGGTCGCCGCGCAGGCGCGGGCAGCGCAGAAGGTGCGCCGCCGGATGGGCATGGTGTTCCAGAATTTCGAGTTGTTCCCGCATCTGACCGTGACCCGCAACATCACGATCGGGCCGACCACCGTGCTCAAGCTCGCGCGCCAGGCGGCGGAGGAACGGGCGCGCCGGCTGCTCGCCAAGGTCGGATTGACCGAGAAGGCGGGCGTCCATCCGGCAGCGCTGTCAGGCGGGCAGCAGCAGCGGGTGGCGATCGCCCGAGCGCTCGCGATGGAGCCGGCGCTCATGCTGTTCGACGAGCCGACTTCGGCGCTCGACCCGGAAACGATCGGCGAGGTGCTGAGCGTGATGAAGGCGCTGGCCGACGAAGGCATGACCATGCTGGTGGTGACTCACGAGATGGATTTCGCCCGCCGGGTCGCCGACCGGGTGATCGTGTTCGACCGCGGCCGGGTCATCGAGGAAGGACCGCCGCGGCAGATCTTCGAGGCCGCGAAGGTCGCGCGAACCCGGGATTTTCTCAGCCATCTCGGCTGGCACGGCGAATCGGCTCTGGACAGCAACAAGTGACGGATCAGGCAATGCAGAACCACATCATCGATCGCGCCGAAGTGTTTCTCGTCGGACCGGATACCGAACGCTACACCTGGGCCGAGGGGATGACCGACCAATATATGGTCAACATCATCCTCAGGCTGACGGCGCGCAGCGGCCTCCAGGGTCTTGCCGGCGCGGCAATGATCACGCCGCACGGCTTCGACCGGTCGGTCGGCGAGGCGCTGCGGGCGGTGCTTCCCGATGTCATCGGCAAGTCGCCGGCCCATCGCGAGGCGCTGTGGCATTCATTGCGCAATTTCGGCACGCCGATGGTGCCGCAGGCCCATTCGCTCATCGACATCGCCTTGTGGGACATGGCGGCGCGCCATACCGGGCTGCCGCTCTACCAGCTGCTCGGCGGCGCGCGCGACAAGATCCTCTCCTATGCGTCGACACCGCTGCTCGCCGATGACCAGGCCTATGTCGACTATGTCGAGGCGCGCGTCGCGGAAGGCTTCAAGGCGGTGAAGTTCCACTGCTGGTGCGTGCCGCGGCGCGACCTCAAAATGTGCGAGGCCGTGCATCGGCATTTTGCGGGACGCGAGGTCGCGCTGATGCTCGATGCCGAGCAGCGCTATGATCTTGCCGGCGCGGTCATGGTAGCGCGGAAGCTTGGCGAGATGGGATTCCGCTGGTTCGAGGCGCCGCTGCCCGACACCGACATCGAAGGCTATCGCACGATACGGTTGGCAAGCACGGTGCCGGTGATCGCCGCCGGCAACACCTGGCTCGACCTCCAGATGCTGCTCCAGGCGATCGAGCGCGGTGCGTGGAGCGCGCTCCGGGTCGACGCCACGATCTGCGGCGGCATCACGCCGATCCGCAAGGTGATGGCGCTGGCGGAAGCCTATGGCATGACGGTCGAGATCCAGTGCTGGGGCTACACGCTGACCCAGGCGGCCAATCTCCATGTCATGCTGGCCTATGCCAATTGCGATTATTTCGAGCAGCCGGTGCCCTACCCTGCCTTCGAGTTCGGCGCCGAGACGGTGATCCGCACCGATGCGCAAGGCTATGTCCATGCGCCGCCGGGGCCGGGGCTTGGCATCGATCTCGACTGGACGGCAATCGAAAGCGCGGCAATCATGAAATACGAGATCCGATAGAGGAGCAGCGCCATGGCAGCTCGACTGACCGGCAAGAGGGCCCTGGTTTATGGCGGCGGCACGGGCATCGGCTTGGCCTGCGCCGAGGCGATGGCCGAGGAAGGTGCCGCGGTGTTTCTCTCCGGAAGACGACGGGAGAATCTCTCGGAAGCGGCGGCGAAGCTGTCGGGGCGGGGATTCAAGGCCGGGCTGGCGGCCGGCGATGCAACCAAGGTCGAGGACGTGCAGCGGGTGACGGCGGAGGCGGTGCGCTTCCTGGGCGGCCTCGACACGCTGGTGGTGTCGGCCGGCGCCGGCGGGCGCACCACGGTGTTCGACACCGATCCCGAGGATTTCCAGCGCATCATGGACAACACGCTGCGGCCGGCGTTCCTGGCGGTGCGCTATGCGGTGGACGAGCTGCTGAATGCCGGGCAGGCCTCGGTCATCCTCATTGCTTCGACATTCGGGCTGGTCGGGGTCACGGAGCGGCTCGCATATTGCGGCGCCAAGGCGGGGGTCATCGGCATGGCCAAGGCGATGGCGATGGACCTCGCCGATCGCGGGGTGCGGGTGAATGCGATCTGCCCGGGCTATGTCGAAACCGAGCTGACGCTGTCGGTCGCCGCCAAGGAACCCGATCCGCAGGCGTGGCTGCACGCACGCCGAACAATGCATCCGATGCCGCGCGCCGGAACGCTGCCCGAGATGGGCGGGCTGGCGGTCTATCTGGCGAGCGATCTTGCCGCCTTCGTGACCGGTCAGGCGATCGCCATCGACGGCGGCTTCTCGGCGCGTTAGGGGCCGATAAAAAGCAAGCGCCCGGCCGCATCGCCGGGCGCCGCCAGGAGGCGAAGCTCACGAATCTATGGGCCGTAAGGGCTCACGCATTCGCGGACGTCGCCACCATAACTCACAAAGGTGTTGTTGTCGGGGTTGTAACTCCGATACTGGTTGATGCACCACTGGACATGGGCGTCGCCAGAGTCGCCGGCGTAGGTGTCGGCATAGGCGGTGTCGTATGTCCACCAAGGCTCGTCATACCACCAGCCATTGTTCAAGAACACGAACGCGCCGTTCCGATGCCGGAAGCGCCGATGATGGAAGTCGTTGTCGAATCGCCCGAACCGGCGATCGAAACGGCCACCGCGGTCAAAGCGCCGGAAGTCGTTGTCGCCGACGAACCTGCCGCGATCGCCCCGACGGAACCGCTCACGGGGAAAATCGCCGCGGCCCGGCTGCGCCAATGCGCGCATTCGACTGCCATCGCCGCGCATCCCCTGGCGCGAAAAATCGCCACCTCGGCGCATGTAAACTCCACCACCACCGAATGAGCGATCCGAACCGCCGTATGAATGTCCGCCGCCACCGCCGCCCATCCGCGGATAGATCGCACCACCGCCACCCATGCCGTGACCGCCGCCGGAAAAGTGACCGCCGCCGCCACCGCCACCTCGGGCGCTTTGAGCCAGCGTCGGCGCGGCGGCCATTCCGCCCAAAACGCCCGCCAGCAACAAGACCTTCATCGTCTTCAACATCACAGAAATCCCTTATCCTTAACGCATGCCCAGGCAACGGGCGCTGGTTGCGATGGTTCCGTGACCTTCGGCTTCGAGCTCGGCCCGACGTTCTCGCTGTGTTCTATCAGGTGCTGCGGTTTCGCTCGGTCTCGAGCGCTTCCTTGACCACCCATTCGCGGAATAATTTGACCATTTCCTCGTCGGCCCGCTTTTCAGGGCTGATGACGTAATAGGCGAAGCGCGGCGGGCCTTTCAATTCGACCGGAAATGGCTGGATGAGGCGTCCGGCCGCAAGGTCGTCAGCAACCAGGCTGGTCTCGCCGAGAGCCACCCCCTGGCCATTCAACGCTGCCTCGATCGCGAGCGACGAATGGCCGAAATGAAGCCCGCCACGATCGTCGAAATCGGTGACGCCGGCAGCGGTCATCCACATGCGCCAATTGGGCCAGGTGGCGCCCTGGGCGTGCCATTCGACATGGATGAGATTGTGCTGGAGGAGATCGCGGGGCTGGCGCAACGGCTTCTTGCCGCTCAGGAGCGCCGGGCTGCAGACGGGAAAGACCGTGTCCTCGAACAGGCGCGTGATGTGGAAGCCGGGATAGTCGCCGGAGCCGAACCGGATCGCCACGTCGACCTCCTCGCGTTCGAAATCCACGGCGGTGATCCCGACCTCGATCCTCACATCGGAATTGGGCACGAGACCGAGGAACCGATCGAGACGCGGCACCAACCATTTGGCGGCGATCGATGGCGAGGTCGTCAGCCGCAGCTGGCGCTTGTTCTTGAGCTTGCGAATTCTGCCGAGCGCGCCGCGCAGCACCTCCATGGACTCGCTGACCGCCCGATGCAGGACCTCGCCCTCCTCGCTCAGGCGGACCTTGCGGCTGGTGCGCAAGAACAGTCGGAAGCCGAACTGGTTCTCGAGCTCGCCGATCTGATGGCTCACGGCAGCCGGGGTGACGTTGAGCTCGGCGGCGGCCTGGGTGAAGCTCAGAAGGCGGCCCGCGGCCTCGAATACCCGCAAGGCGCCAAGGCCGGGAATGGATTTGCTCATGATCTTCAAGGCCGGTTAAACGATTCGATGAAAACTCATCGTTTGTGGGTGGTGCGGACAAACATTACTTGAATCGGCAGTGAACCGAAAGCGCACGATTCGCGCCAAAAAGCGAAGCGTCCGCGAGCTTGAGAGGCTTCAAAATGACCGTCCGCACACTGCCTTATTTCCTCGTCGGCGCGACTCTCGACATGGCGACCGTCATGGTCGGCACGCTGTTGCTGGCCGGACGACGGTCGCAGGCCGAAAGTCGGCTTCGCACCCTGTCGGACCGCCAGCTGCGCGACATCGGCCTGAGCCGGCACGAGGTGACGCCGCACACGCCGTTCCTTCACCGCGAAGTCATGCGACACGAGCTCGGAAGATGGTAGAAAGGACCGCCAGGCTTTGCGGCGCTTTCGTGGAACAACTCTGAGTGTGGTGAATTACGTTCCTTCGAGCCGCGCCGCTCGCGACACCCGGAAGGAACCCGTTCATGACCGACAGGAAGGATGCCGAAAACCTATCGGCGCTCGAGGCCGAAGTGGAGGCCGCCAGGGCGCGGCTCAACGATAGCCTGCATAACCTGACGCGTCCCTCGATCAGCGAAGCGGTCAAGCACGATATCCGGGCCTATGCCGATACCATGAAGGACGAGCTGGTGGAGAAGATCAGCACGACGCGCGAGCAGCTGGTCAGCAGCGCCCGCGAGGCGACGCGGCAGCGTGTCCACAGGCTGTCGGACTCCTTGCGGGAACGCGCCGCCGCCAATCCGCTGGCGCTCGTGATGATCGGTGCCGGACTGGGCTGGCGGCTCTATCGCCGGCCGCCGGTCGCGACGCTGCTGATGGGCGCCGGTGCGGCGAGCCTGCTGATGAACGCCCGGCGGCGGTCGGCGCGGCATTTCGACGAGTTCCACAATCCCTATCGCAGCGATCATCCGGCAACCTATGTGCCAGGCGGCGTCGCCGGTTATGGCTACCCGGTCGAGGAGCAGGCGCCGCCCGCCACGATGCGCGAGCGCGCCGAGCAGCTGGGCGATTCGATTCAGCAGGCGACGTCCGATCTGCGCGACAAGGCCGGCGATCTCGCGGCGCGAGTCACCGACAAGGCGGGCGACATCGCCCAGCGTGTCACCGACGCTGCCGATGCGGGGCGTGCACGCGTTGCCCAGGCTGCCAACGAGATGGGCCGGGAGGTTCGCCACTATGGCGCCGCCGCACGGCGCGATCTTTCGAATGACGGTGGCCGGTATGGCGTGCTGCTCGGGGCGATCGGCCTATCGCTCGCGGCGATCGCGGTCGGAGCGGCGAGGGTCGCGGCGGCCCGGCGGTCCGAGCCCGAAGCGACAGGGCGCAAAGCCGCGGCGGAGGCCAGGAGCAGCGATGGCAGCTTCGCCACCAGCGAGGATGCATTCATCGCCAAGCTGCGCGATTCGGATCCAGGCGATCAGAGCTTCATCCGCGACAGTGCCATTGCGACGGAGGACATTGTCGGCGACACGGAACCGGCGACCCGCGGCGGCGAGCATCGTCAGGGCGGCGAGCAGGAGTCGGTCAAGGCGCGGCGAAAGCGTGCCGGCAGCGAGCCGTGAGGCGCGAAATTCACTTTATCTGATCGAATGATCTGCCGAAGCCATCGATCTTCAAGGTCAGATCGATCGGCTTCTGGTCCACCGTCTGGTAGCCGACCTTGATGTCGGTCCCCCGGCGCAGGCGCTGCAACAAGGCCGCATCGAGCGGCACCGGTGCGAGGCAGCCGCCCCTGACGCAGGTTTCGAATTTCAGCGTCTGGGCGGCTCCCTGATCGATCGAAAGCTTCACGCCGGCGGGGAGATAGAGGTCGACCGGCAGCAGGAGCTTCATGACGGGCTTGCGGTCGGGCGGCGCGATGCGGAACGTCACCGCCACCATCAATCGCTTGGAACCGGGATCGACCAAGGCCCGCGACAGGACGCAGATGCGGTCCTGCGGCTTGGCAGCGTCGTTGCAACGCGTCGCCCAGGCGGCCACCGGCTTCTGGCGGTCACCCTTGCCGCCGGTCACCGCATTGGAATCGTCCACCTCGGCGGCAGCCGAGGCCGGCGAGGCGGCGAGGAGCAATGTGGTCGCGGCGACGAAGATTTGACGCATTCCAGAGCCTCCAGGGCAGTTTTCGACCGTTCAGGGCGCATCCGGCGAGACAATGCTCACCGATCCCGCAGATAGGTGTAGACAATACAATTTGACTGCTGCTTGAGGGCAGTCAATTTCCACCCCTTATGCACGCCATTGCCTTCGGCCAACGCCGGCCCGGCACCGACGATCACGGGAACGATGGCCATCTCCAACCTGTCGATTGCGTCAAGATCAAGGAGGCCGCCGATCGTCACCCCGCCGCCGACGACCCAGATGTTCTTTTTCGCAACGCGGCGGGCCTCGGCGACCGCCTCGCCGGGGGACAGAACGGCGACGCAGCTCGCCGGCGCATCCTTGTCGAGCGGCGCGCTGGTGATGACGAGGCAGCGGCGGTCGCCATAGGTCCAATCGTGGCGGATGATCTCGAAGGTGGTGCGCCCGGCGATCAGCGTGTCGATCGTGCGGAGAAAGTCGGCAAAACCGAATTCCTTGGGATCATAATCGAGCAGCCAGTCAATATCGTGGCCCATGCCCGCGATGCGGCCATCGATGCTGACGCCGAGATAGGCGATGATCTGCCCTGACTTCCGCATGACCTACGAAGTTTAGTGGACAAGATGCTGCGGGCAACCATCGTTCCACTTGGCTTTGCAGACTCGCATCGAAGCGACGGCAGCACGTGCTTGCGATATGCCTTGTTCCCGAAACGTTCTGTTGATAGATTGTCCCGAAGCAAAGGCATGGGTCGGATGCGGGCATGGGGATCAAATCGACGATCGAGTGGACTGATTCGACCTTCAATCCGTGGGTCGGTTGCACGAAAGTGGCTCGAGCGAGGGGAGCCCCTTCTGCGTGCGACTTCTGCTATGCGGAAAAATGGGCGAAGCGAAGTGGTCAAGTTCAGTGGGGCAATTATCCGCGGCGCCGCACGACCGAGTCGTATTGGCGCGCCCCGTTGCAGTGGAACAGTCGAGCGAGGTCGTTTCAGGGTGAGCACGGATGGCGGCAGCGCGTGTTTTGCGCATCCCTCGCAGACGTGTTCGACAATCAAGTCGATCCACTGTGGCGAGCCGATCTGTTCGAGCTTATCCGTGAATGTGACCAGCTGGATTGGCAGCTTCTGACGAAACGACCACAAAATATCCGCAAGATGCTGCCTCCCGATTGGGATGAGGGATATCCGAACGTCTGGCTGGGAACGACAACGGAAGACGCAAGTGCTTACCGGCAGCGAGCGTCGCTGCTTCTCAGCGTGCCAGCTGCGATCCATTTCGTAAGCTATGAGCCCGCGATCGGTCCGTTAGGGCGCCTGGATATCAACGGCCGCTCGCCCGATTGGATCATCATCGGTGGTGAGAGCGGCGCGCGGGCCGACCTCATTCGTCTCACTGACCCTCACTGGGTGCGAGATGCGATCGCTGAATGCCGGCGCGTGGGCGCTGCGCCGTTTTTGAAGCAGTGGGGCACCTACAAGAACAATCCATGGGTGGTCGAGAACGGATTGACCGAGCAGCAGGCTATGAAAATCGACCCGCCCGAGAATGGTAAGGGCGGCGGCAAACTGGATGGCAGATCTTGGCGAGAGTTTCCAAACACCGCATCGCCAAGAATAGCAACGACCGTTTCGCAAAAGAGTAGCGCCGAGAATGCCTCAGAGAGACCCGGACAAATATAAGCAAGGTGACGACGGGCTTGTCGTAGAGTCGGTTGGGCCCTGGGCCATCGAGAAGCTCAAGTACCTTACCGACTATGTTTACGCGTCCGGCGGCGCACGCAGTAGATTTTCGCAAACAGGGGCTGCGTATATCGATCCGTTTTGTTCGTCCGGTCGCTCACTGATCCGTGGAAAGAATACATATATCGATGGCAGCCCAGTTGCCGCGTTCAAACGAGCCTGTGAATCGCCGGGACATTTCACGTCCATCAACATCTCGGATGACGACGAGGGGCTTCTAGACGCGGCAACAACACGCTTAACGGCATTAGGCGCGCCTGTTCGCTCCTTTCCTGGACCAGCAAGTAAGTCGATACCAAAAATCGTGCAGACTATGGACCCGTCCGGTCTGCATCTTGCTTTTCTGGATCCCTACAATCTCAGCGCACTGTCATTCGATCTGTTCGAAGAACTCGCGAAACTCAAGCGGATTGACGTGATTGCGCATGTCAGCGTGTCCGATCTTCAACGAAACGCCATTCGCTACGCAGACGAGGACTATGATCAATTCGACAAGTTCGCTCCCGATTGGCGCTTCAACGTAAGTGTCGAGATGAACAAAGTGGCATTCCGCGCTGCTATCATCAGATACTGGTCTGAGAAAGTAACAGCGCTTGGGCTCCCACAAGCAAAGCATTACGAGCTGATTCGTGGTCCCCAAGGTCAGCGCTTGTATTGGCTGATCCTGCTGGCGCGGCATGATCTTGCTCACGATCTCTGGGCAAAAATCAGTACGGCTGCGAAATCACCGACATTCGACTTCTGAGGCAATGACCACTATCCCGGCAGTGGCGGGGTGCTGCCGGCGAGCAGCCAGGCGTGGACGGCGGCGACCGCCTCGGCCCCCTCGCCCACTGCAGCGGCAACGCGCTTGACCGAGCCGGAGCGGACGTCGCCGATGGCGAACACGCCGGGCTGGCTGGTCTCGAGGGCGTGGTCCCGGCCGGCCGCCGGGCCGGTCAGAATGAATCCCTTGGCGTCGCGGTCGACCCCGGAGTCGTCCAGCCAATCGGTGTTGGGATCGGCGCCGCAGAACAGGAACAGATGTCCGATCCGATGCGTCACCTCATCACCGCGCTGACGCCACGTCACTGTGTCCAGAACGCCATTGCCGCCGCCAAGCCGTGTGACTTCCGCGCGGGTCAGCACCGCAACATTGGCGAGCCCGGAGATCCGGTCGATGAGGTAGCGCGACATGTTCTTCTCGAGATTGTCGCCGCGCACCAGGACCCACACCTTGCGGGCCCTGCCGGCAAGATAGACGATCGCCTGTCCGGCGGAATTGCCGCCGCCGACCAGCACCACGTCCTGGCCGGCGCACAGCTTGCCCTCGAGGGGCGATGCCCAATAATGCACGCACGAGCCTTCGAAATCGGCAAGGTTGTCGAGCGGCAGGCGGCGGTAACGGGCGCCGCTTGCAATGACGATGGTGCGGGCTGCCGCGCGCTCGCCATTGGCCAGCTGCAAAGTCCAATGGGACGGTTCGCGGTCCGATGCCGCCATGAGGGTCGCCACCTCGTCGGGAATGGCCATCTCGACCCCGAATTTCTGGGCCTGGGTATAGGCCCTCGCCATCAGCTGCATGCCGCCGATGCCGGTCGGAAAGCCGAGATAATTCTCGATCCTCGACGAGGCGCCCGCCTGGCCGCCAAAGGCGCGGCAATCGAGCACCAGCACCGACAGGCCCTCGGAGCCGGCATAGACAGCGGTGGCGAGGCCGGCAGGCCCGGCGCCGACCACGGCGAGGTCATAGAGGCGGTCGGCATCGATGGCCCTGACCAGGCCGAGGCAGCGGGCCAGCGCGTCCTCGCTCGGCGGCGACGGCAGGATCTTGCCGTTCGGGCAAAGCACGACGGGCATCCGGTCGGACCCGATGTGAAGGTGCTCGATCGTCTCGGCGTCGTCGTCGCGCGTGGGATCGAGATAGTGGTAGGGATGGCCGTTGCGCCTGAGGAACTGCTGGATCCTCAGCACGTCGGCATCGTCGGGGCGGCCGATGATGATCGGCCCGCCGGCACCCGCCTCGATCAGGCCGACACGCCGCAGGATGAGGGCGCGCATGATCTTCTCGCCGATCTCCGCCTCGCCGACGAACAACGCCCTGAGCCGCTCGGGGGAAATGATCAGCGCCCGTACCTTGGTGACGGTGCGGGCATCGACCAGCGATGGGCGGCTGGCCAGCTGTGCGAGCTCGCCCATGAAGGAGCCCGGGCTGTGCGCGAAGATCAGTTCTTCATGGCCGCGCGGGTCGCGCCGGGTGGTCCGAACCTGCCCGGCCAGGATGAGCATGAGGCCCCGGTTCACCTTGCCGACCTCGGCCAGGGCCTCGCCCGCCGGGAAGCAGCTGACCTCGCCGAAGCGCAGGAGACGCTCGATCTCCACCGCGTCGAGCTTGGGAAACATCTGATCCTGGCGGGAATCGAGGTTGGAGGCCATGCTTCAATTCCGATCGATGATGTCGCGCATGCGCACCGCCAGGTCTCAGAGCTGCACGAAGGTATGTTTCAGCTGGGTGTATTTGTCGAAGGCGTGGAGCGACTTGTCGCGGCCGATGCCCGACTGCTTGTAGCCGCCGAAGGGGGCGGTGACGTCGCCGCCGTCGGTGGCGTTGATGTTGACCGTGCCGGCGCGCAACGCCCGGGCGATCCGATGGGCGCGGGTGATGTCGCGGGTCCACAGATTGGCCTGGAGGCCGTAGATCGAGTCATTGGCGATCTGCACCGCCTCGTCGTCGCTGCGGAAGCCGAGGGTGGTGAGGACCGGGCCGAAGATCTCCTCCTGGGCGATGCGCAGAGCGTTGCTGGGCGCCTCGAGGATGGTGGGCTCGATGTAGTAGCCCCCGGTGGCCTGACGCGCCTGGCGGCCGCCTGTGGCCAGCCTGGCGCCCTCTTTCCGGCCGACCTCGATATAGTCGAGGACGCGTTCCATCTGCGACTTGTCGACCATCGAGCCCATGGCGGTCTTGGGGTCGAGCGGATCGCCGGGCGCCCATTCGGCGGCATGCTTGCCGACGAGGTCGATGAGCTTGTCCTTGATCTTCTCGTCGACGATGAGGCGGGTTGCAGCGGTGCACACCTGGCCGGAATTGTAGAACACGCCGGCGGCGGCGGCCTTGGCCACGGAATCGATGTCGGGCACGTCGGCGAACACGATGTTCGGCGACTTGCCGCCGCATTCGAGCGAGATGTGCTTCATGTTCGACTCGCCGGAATAACGCAGGAACAGCTTGCCGACCTCGGTCGAGCCGGTGAAGGCGACCATGTCGACATCCATGTGGCGGCCGAGCGCCTGGCCGGCGGTCTCGCCATAGCCGGGCAGGACGTTGAGCACGCCCTCGGGCAGGCCGGCCTCGGCGGCGAGCTCGGCGATGCGGATGGCGGTCAGCGGCGACTGCTCGGCCGGCTTGAGGATGACGGAGTTGCCGGCGGCGAGTGCCGGCCCGATCTTCCAGCAGGCCATGAGCAGCGGGAAGTTCCACGGCACGACGGCGGCGACGACGCCGAGCGGCTCGCGGGTGATCATCGAGATCGAGTCGGGGCGCTGGGGCGCCAGCTCGTCATAGACCTTGTCGCAGGCCTCGCCATACCACTGGATGGTGTGGGCGGAGGCCGGAATGTCGGCGGAGCGCGAATTGGCGATCGGCTTGCCCATGTCGAGGGTCTCGAGCAGCGACAGCTCGTCGCGATGCTTCATCATGAGCTCGGCGAGCTTCACGAGCACCGTCTTGCGCTTCTTGGGAAAGGCGCGCGACCAGGCGCCCTTGTCGAAGGCGGCGCGGGCCGCCCTGACGGCGCGCTCGACGTCCTTGCTGTCACATTCCGCCACGCTCGTCAGCAGCCTGCCGTTGATGGGGCTCACCTTGTCGAAGGTTCGTCCCGAGGCGGCGGGCACATATTTGCCGTTGATGAAGGCCTGGTTGCGGTAGGTGAGACCGGACACCTGGCTGCGATAGTCCTCGGCGACAGAATTCATCGACAACTCCTCCGGAGATCCTTGGCGGGCGCGCTTCCCATAGCATTGGAACGAGCGGACTTGTATGCAAACAAATCGCCCCTGATCGATGGAGCGATCGGCTCGCCCTGCGGTTGCGGGGCCGAGGCCCTTCCAGTCTCGAGGAGAGCGGCAGCTTGGACGGCATACGCGATGGTGACTGCGTGACCTGGGCGGAGGGGTCGGCGACGAGCAACGCGCTGGTCGCCGAGACCCTGGCGGCAGTCGGGCATCTCAGCGACCTCAGGGTGTGGTTCGGCATCCTGATCGGACCGCAGAGCATCGGGCAGCCGGGCTGGCGGGTCGGAACCTATGCGGGATTCCATGCGGCGCGAGAATTGCTGCGGCGGGGCGCGGCGCAAGTTCATCCGGTGCCCTACAGCCGGCTTGGCCGCTTCCTGACCAGCGGCGACTGGCAGGTCTCGGTGGTGGTGGCGGGCGGTCGCCGCGAGGGCGGCAAGCTGCGGCTCGGCCCGCATCTCGGCGCCATCACGGCGTGCATCGCTTCGGCACGGCTGGTGGTGGTTCGACCGACGGCCGCCCTGCCCGAGGTCGCCGGCACGCTGATCGACTGCGATCGCACGGTCGTCGAGCTGCCGGCGGCGGCGAGCCCGCTGCCGGAGGTCAAGGCGGACGAACCGGACGCGGCCGAGCTGGCGATGGCCGGCCACATCGCGGCGCTGGTGCCGGACGGCGCGACGATCGAGCTCGGGATCGGGCGAACCGTCGATGCGGCGGCAGGCGGCCTCGCCAGAAAGGCCCGGCTCGGGCTTCATACCGGCCTCATGACGGATGCAGCGCGATCCTTGATGGGCTGCGGCGCCATCACCAACTCCAGGAAAGCGTTCGAGCCGGGGCGCAGCGTCGCCAGCGGCCTGCTCGGCAGCAGGGAGCTCTATGATTTCGCCCATGCCAACCACCAGATCGTGCTTCATCCAGCCGAAATGACCCATTCGGCGCGGCTCCTGCATGAGGAGCCCTGCTTCGTGTCGATCAATTCGGCGCTCGAGGTCGATCTCGCCGGCCAGGTGAACAGCGAGGCGATTGCCGGACGGTATGTCGGCGCAGTCGGCGGGCTTCCGGATTTCCACCAGGCGGCGGTCAGCCATCGCAATGGCCGCGCCATCATCGTGCTGCCGTCGCAGGCGGCAAGCGGACGATCGCGCATCGTGGCGCGGCTGAACGGGCCGGCGACGCTGCCGGCATCGGTCGCCGATTTCGTGGTGACCGAGCATGGCATCGCGGCGCTGCGCGACCGTTCGGCGGAGGAGCGCCGGTCGGCGCTCATCGCCGTCGCCGACCCGGCGCATCGCAGGGAGCTCGCCGCATGAGCGCGCTTGTTCCGGTCGCCGATGCCCTGGGCGAGGTGCTGGCATCGCTCACCCCGCGGCAGCCGGTCGCGACGCCGGTCGAAGCGGCGCTGGGGAAGGTGATTGCGGACGATATCCGTGCTCCGGATGCAAGGCCGACGCACATGGTCGCTCTCCGCCGGGGCTTCGCGGTGGAATCGCTGGCGACGGTCGGCGCCGCGCCGGAGTCGCCGGTGCTGTGCGGCCAAGCGCCGGTCGCGGTGGCGATCGGCGATGCCCTGCCCGATCATTGCGACGCGGTTGTGCCGCGCGATGCCGTGAGCGCAGCCGGCTCGCGCTGCGAAATCATCCAAGTGGTGGCGCCGGGTGAAGGGGTGCGGCGCATCGGCCACGATCTTGCACAGGGCGAGATCATCGCGCGGCGCGGCACGACGGTGACGCCATCCCTCCAACTGGTGCTGCATGCCGCCGGATTCGAGACGGTGCCGATCATCGCGCCGCGCATCGCCATCGCGGCCGGACCGTCGCTTGCGGCAACTTGGCTCGGCACGACGATCGCGGCGCTCGGCTGCGTGCCCGTCAACGACGATGCCGCCGACATCGCCATCGCCTGGGCCGGCTCGGCGGATCCCCGGCTGGCGCTTGCGCCCGGCGACACCGCGGCCGTCGCGCCGACCGCCGGCGGCAGCGTCACGATCACCCTGCCCGAGCGGTTCGACGGGCTGATCGGCGGCTTTGTGGCGCTGGCGCTGCCGGCGATCGCGATGCTGTCGCATCGCCAGATCCGGCTCGAGAAGCGGCCGCTCCGGCAAAAGATCGTGTCGGCGATCGGAACCACCGACTGCGTGCTGCTGCAAGCGACGCAGCGCGGCTATGTCCCGCTCGCCACCGGCGAGATCACGCTGGCGGCGCTGGCCGGGGCGGATGCCTTCACGCTCATTCCGCCCGAAAGCGAGGGCGTGCCGGCGGGCCAGCCGATCGCCGCAACGCCGTTCAATGCCATGCTCGAGGAGCAGGAGAGGCCGTGACTGCCGACAACCGTCCATCATCATCACCCGAGCAGGAGCAGTTCCTGCGCGTGCTGTCGCGCGAAGAGGCGATCGCGGCGTTTCGGCGGGCGCTCAAGCCGAAGCCGCTCGGCGCGGAGGAGGTGATGCTTGCGGATCTGCCCGGGCGGGTGCTCGCCGCCGATGTGGTGGCACCGGTCGACACGCCGCCCTTCGACAGGTCGGTGGTCGACGGCTTCGCGGTGCGCTCGCAGGATCTGCAGGAAGCCTCGCAAAGCGCGCCGGTGAAGCTCACGCTCAACCCCGAGACGATTGCCTGCGGCATGGAGCCGACGATCACCGTCAAGCCGCACACCGCCACCTATGTGGCGACCGGCGGACCGGTGCCGCGCGGCGCCGACGCGGTGGTGATGATCGAGCACACCAATCCGGCCGAGGGCAACGCCATTGCGGCTCAGCGCTCGGTCAGCCCGGGACAGAACATCGCCTTTGCGGGCTCCGACATTGCGCGCGGCCAGGTGCTGCTGCACAAGGGCACCGTCATCGGCGCGCTCGAGATCGGGATGCTGGCGGCGGTCGGCCAGGCGAGCGCCAAGGTGTGGCGCAAGCCGCGAGTCGCCGTCCTGTCGACCGGCAACGAGCTCGTCGAGCCGGGCGCGCCGCTGCCGCCGGCCGGGATCTATGATTCGAACGGGCCGATCATCGCGGCGGCGCTTGCGGAGAGCAGCTGCATCGCGTTGCGCCAGCCGGCGCTGCCCGACGACGAGGCGCAACTGACGCAGGCGGTTCGCACGGCATTCGATGCCGCCGATGCGGTGATCCTGTCGGGCGGAACCTCGAAGGGTGCGGGCGACCTCACCTATCGGATCGTCGCGGGACTGGGCAAGCCCGGCATCATCGTGCATGGCGTGGCGCTCAAGCCGGGCAAGCCGCTGTGCCTGGCGGTGTGCGACGGCAAGCCGGTGGTGGTGCTGCCGGGCTTTCCGACGTCGGCCATGTTCACCTTTCACGACATCGTCGCGCCGATCCTGCGCGTCATGGCGGGCCTCCCGGCGCGCCAGGAGAGCGACGTCGAGGCGCAGGTTCCGGTGCGGGTCGCCTCCGAGCTCGGGCGCGCCGAGTTCGTGATGGCGGGATTGTCGCAAGGGCGGCAAGGGATCGTGGCCTACCCGGTGGGCAAGGGGTCCGGCGCCGTCACCGCCTTCTCGCAGGCGGACGGGTTCTTCGCCATCGGCCCGCTGTCGGACGCGTTGGCGGCCGGAAGCACGGTGACCGTCCGGCTGCTGACGAACCGGTTGCGGATTCCCGATCTTGTCATCATGGGAAGCCACTGCGTCGGGCTCGATGCGGTCGTCAGCCTGCTGATCGAGCAGGGCTCGAGCGTCCGCATCCTGGCGCTCGGCAGCCTCGGCGGGCTGGCGGCGCTGAAGCGCGGCGAATGCGACATCGCGCCGATCCATCTGCTCGAGCCGGAAAGCGGCGTCTACAATCTTTCCTTCCTGGCGGAGGGCATGCGGCTCATCAAGGGCTGGCGACGGATGCAGGGGCTGGTGTACCGGCCCGGCGACAAGCGCTTCGAGGGCAAGACGGCCGAGCAGGCAATCGCCGCGGCGCTGGCCGACCCCGACTGCATCATGGTCAACCGCAACCAGGGTGCGGGCACGCGCGTGCTGATCGACCGGCTGCTCGACGGCGCGCGGCCGCCCGGCTATTGGAACCAGCCGCGATCGCACAATGCGGTTGCCGCGAGCGTGGCGCAGCACCGCGCCGATTGGGGCGTCGCGATCAAGCAGGTGGCGGACGCGCTGCAGCTGTCGTTCATTCCGCTGGCGGAGGAGCATTACGACTTCGCGGTCAGCAAGGATCCGCGCAATGCGCCGGCGCTCGCACAATTCGAGGCGATGCTCGGCAAGGCGGAGCCGCAATTGGCAGCGATGGGGTTCGTGAGGCAGTAGGCGTCAGGCAGTCGGCAGGGAGCGGCGCCCTTCCCTACTGCCTGCTGGCGCTGTCGAACAGGCGGAGCTGGCGCGCGACGGCCTTCAGGGCCTTGCGTTCCATCAGGCGATATTCATGGACGATCGCCTTGCCAAGCGGCGTGAGCGTCGCGCCGCCGCCTTTCTGGCCGCCCATGCGCGAGGTCACAAGCGGCTCGCGAAAGGCGGCGTTGATCTCGGACACCAATTCCCACACGCGGCGATAGGACATCGACAGCGACCGGCCCGCGGCGGCGATCGAGCCATGCTCGGCGATGCGTTCGAGGACCAGCACCTTGCCAGGCCCGAGCCTGGCATTGGCGAGATCGATGCGGATGCTCAGCTTTGCCATCGCTCCCCTTCCCGGCCATTCTCCATGACGATGACAGTCTTGGCGATCCGCGAAACTTCCGCCACATCATGCGACACATAGAGGATCGGCACCCGCGACACGTCCCTCAGTCGCTCGAGCACCGGCAGGATCTCGGCCTTGCGGGCTGCGTCAAGGGCCGCCAGGGGCTCGTCCATCAGCAGCATGCAGGGTTCGGCGAGCAGCGCCCGGCCGATGGCGACCCGCTGCCTCTCGCCGCCCGACAGGTTGGCCGGCCGGCGGCTCAGAATGTGCTCGATGCCGAGCAGGCCGACGACATTGTCGAGGGTCATGCCATCATCGCGGTGTTGCCGGCGGCGGGCAAAGTACCGGCCGAAGAGCAGGTTCTGGCGAACCGTCAAATGAGGGAAGAGACGTCCATCCTGGAACACATAGCCCACCTCGCGGCGATAGGGCGGCACGAAGACGCCCTCGGCGGTATCCAGGATGACGCGGCCATCGAAGACGATGCGGCCGCGCTCCGGCCTCAGGAGGCCGGCGATGGCATGGAGCACCGTGGTCTTGCCGGAGCCCGAGGGCCCGAACAGCGCCGTTGCGACGCTGTCGGTGCGGAAGGCGATGTCGATCGTGAAATCGCCCAGGCGATGATGGAGCGCAACCTCGAGGCCGTCAGGGCGAGACACGGCGGCCAACGAAACGCGCCAGCATCTCCGAGCCGATCAACGCCGCCATCGAGATCGCGATCGATATCAGCGTGAGGCGCATGGCGCCGGCATCGCCGCCCGGCACCTGGGTGAAGGTGTAGATGGCGGAGGGCAATGTCTGGGTCTCGCCCGGGATGTTCGACACGAAGGTGATGGTGGCGCCGAACTCGCCCATGGACTTGGCGAAGGACAGGATCATGCCGGCGATGATCCCGGGGAGGATCAGCGGCAAGGTGACGGCGATGAACACGAAGGGCGGGCTCGCGCCGAGCGTCAAGGCGGCCGCCTCGAGCTTGCGGTCGACGGCCTCGATCGACAGCCGGATGGCGCGCACCATGAAGGGAAAGCCCATCACCGCGCAGGCGAGCGCCGCGCCGGTCCAGCGGAAGGAGAAGACGATGCCGAAATGATCGGCGAGAAAGGCGCCGATCGGCGCCTTCCTGCCGAAGCTCAGCAGCAGCAGATAGCCGGTCACCACCGGCGGCAGGATCAGCGGCAGGTGGACGACGGTGTCGAGCAGGGTCTTGCCGTAAAAGCGGCCCCTGGCCAGGAGGTAGGCGAGCAGCATGCCGAAGGGCAGGCTCGCCACCACCGCGGTCGAGGCAACGAGCAGGCTCAGACGGACGGCGGTCCACTCCTCGCTGCTCAGCCAATCCGCCGGCATGGCAGCACCGATCAGGAGCCCGGCACCGACTTGTTGAGGACGGTGAAGCCCTGCTTGTCGAAGGCGCCCTTGGCGTCGCCGCTGCGCATGAACTCGAAGAACGATTTGGCGGCGGGGCTCGACGAGCTCTTGAGGATGGCGACCGGATAGATGATCGGCGGATGGCTGTCCTCCGGGAAGGTCGCGACGACCCTGAGCTTGGGATCGGACGCCACATCGGTCAGATAGACGATGCCGAGCGGCGCCTCGCCGCGGGCGACGAGCTGCAATGCGGCGCGGACATTCTCGGCCTGCGCCAGCTTGTCCTTCACGCCATCCCACGCGCCGAGACTTTGCAACGCCGCCTTGCCGTATTTGCCGGCCGGCACCGAGTCGACATTGGCCATTGCGAGACGGCCGTCGCCGAGCACCGAAGCGAGATCGAGCTTCGGACCCATCTCGACCTTTGCGGTCGAGTCCTTAGGCGCGACGAGCACGAGCTGGTTGCCGAGAAGATTGACGCGGGTGTCGGGCTGGATCAGGCCCTTCTTGGCGAGATAGTCCATCCAGTCGAGATCGGCGGATGCGAAGATGTCGGCCGGGGCGCCGCTTTCGATCTGCTTGGCGAGCGCCGATGAGGCCGCATAGGAGATCGCCACCTTCTGGCCGCCCGACTTCGCGCCCCACTCCTTGGCGACCTGGTCGAGCGCATTCTTCAGCGAGGCGGCGGCGAACACCACGACCTCGCCTTCCGCCGCCTGTGGAGCCGAGACCAAGGGCTGAAGCGTGCACGCCGCGGCAAGGACGGCGGCCATGACGAAACGCCGAGACCACACAAACGAATTGGTCATGAGGATCAGTCCTTTCCTGTCCGGAAGCGCTATAGTTAAGCGGAAATAGCGGTGGCGTGCAAGCCTGCTCAGCTCGATGCTGCGAGCGCGGTGTTATGGCTTCCGGCGGGCGGCGACGCTGTCGGCCAGAACGCAGAGCAGCTCGAACAGCAGCACCGCTCCGGTCATGGCGGTGCCGCCGCTCGGGTCGAGCGGCGGCGAGACCTCGACGAGATCGGCGCCGATGATGTGGAGCGGCCGCAGCAGGCGGATCATCGCCTGCGCCTCGCGGGTGGTCAGCCCGCCGATCTCGGGCGTGCCGGTGCCGGGCGCGATCGAGGGGTCGATGACGTCGATGTCGAAGGACACGTAGGTCGGCGAGCTTCCGGCGATGCTCCTGGCTTCGCCCATGACGTCCTTCATGCCGCGCTCGACCAGCTCCTCGATGAAGATGATGCGAATGCCGGCTTCGTTGGCGAAGTCGTAGTTGCTGCGATGGGAGATGGCGCCGCGCAGACCGATCTGCACCATACGCTTGGGATCGAGCAGCCCTTCCTCGACGGCGCGGCGAAACGGCGTGCCATGATTGTAGCGGGTGCCGAAGAAGCTGTCGTAAGTGTCGGTGTGGGCGTCGAAATGAATGAGGCCGACCGGACCGTCGGCGACCAGGCCGCGAAGGATCGGCAGGGTGATCAGGTGATCGCCGCCGACCGCCAACGGGACGGCGCCGCTCCGGCGGATGCCGGCGAAATGCGCCTCGATGGTGCGAAGGCTGTCGTCGATGCCGAGCGGGTTGACCGGCGCATCGCCGCAATCGGCGACGCGGAGGAGGTCGAAGGGCGAGACTTGGGTCACATGATGGACGCGCCTGACGAGGCTCGACTGGTTGCGGATCTCGCGTGGGCCGTGACGGGCTCCCGTCCGGTTGGTGGTCCCGCCATCGAAGGGGACGCCGATAAGCGCGATGTCGACCTCCTGCGGCTCGGCGAAAGGCAGGCGCATGAAGCTGCATGGGCCGGCGAAGCGCGGCACGACGCCTGAATCCAGCGGTTGGAAATCCTCGATGCTCATGGTCGATCTCCGATGCTCAGAACATCACCGCGCCGCCATTGGGGCTGATGCATTGGCCGGTGACGAAGCTTGCTCCCGGTCCGGCGAGATACACCGCGGCGCTGGCGATCTCCTCCGGCTGCGCGATGCGGCGGAGCGGGATGTCGGTCTCCTTCGCGAGGGTTTCGGGCGAGGTCGACTCGCGCTCCAGCATGGCGGTGTCGGTCGGGCCGGGCGCGATGGCGTTGACGAGGATGTCCGGGGCGAATTCGCGGGCCCAGGAGCGGGTCATCGAGATGATCCCGCCTTTGGATGCGCAGTAGACGGAGGCGTTGGCGCGGCCGAGATAGGCGAGCTCGGAGGCGATGTTGATGACGCGGCCGGACCGTTGCGCGACCATGTGGCGCAAGGTCTCGCGGCCAACGAGAAATGCCCCGCGGAGGTTGACGCCGAGCACCCTGTCGAACTCGGCGGCGGTGGTGTCGAGCAGCGGCTTCTCGATCAGGATGCCGGCATTGTTGACGAGGATGTCGAGGGTGCGATAGCGCCGGGCCGCCTCGGCGATGGCCGACACGACCTCAGCCTCGTCGGCAATGTCGGCCCGAACGGCCACGGCCTTGCCCTTGGCCGCCGTGATGGCGTCGGCAACGGCGGCAATCTTCTCCGGCGGCGCCCGGTCGATCAGAAAGAGGCTGCAGCCCTCCCCGGCGAGCGCGATTGCGATGGCGCGACCGATGCCGCTGGCCGCGCCGGTGACGATCGCCGATTTGCCTGCGAGGGTCCGTTTCATGTCATCAGCTCGCCGCGATCGATGTTGATGGCCTGCCCGGTGATGTTGCGCGCATGATCCGAGGCGAGGAAGAGGTAAAGATCGGCGACATCGTCCGGCTCCATCAATCCGGGCAGCGCCTGGGCGCCGAGAATCTGCCCGAGCATGTCATCCTCGCTCATCCCGGCCTCGGCCGAAACCTTCGTCAGCGAGCGCATCGCGGCCCGGGTCCTCACCCAGCCGGGGCAGACCGCATTGACCCGGATGCCGCGCGGTCCGAGCTCCTTGGCGAGCACGCGCATGAAGCCGATATTGGCATGCTTCGAGGCGACATAGGCGGCAAAGCCGGCCGCCGCCGATTTGCCCCAGACCGAGGAGGTGATGACGATGCTCGATCCCGCCGCCATGAGCGGCAGCGCCTCGCGGGTGACGTGATAGGTGCCGACGACATTGATCTCGATGATCCGGGCGAAGGTCTGCTCGACGGCGCTCCCCGCCTCCGCCATCGGGGTCATCAGCTCGAGGCCGGCATTGTTGACCAGCACATCGATGCGGCCGAGGCTGCCGACGGCGGAGCGCACCGCCGCCCGGTCGGCGATGTCGCAGATCTGTGCCGCGACGGCGGCGCCGGTTTCTTCGCGGATCCGTTCGGCGCCGGCGAGAATGTCCGGCGTGCCCGACAGGATGGCGAGCGTCGCACCGCAGCGGGCGAAGGCCGAGGCAATGGCTAAACCGATGCCGTGGCTGGCACCGGTCACCAGCACCTGGCGGTCGCGGAAATCGAACGTACCCGGATCAGACTCCCTGCTCACTCAAGATCTCCTGCTCGCCGGTCTCGATCTTCTGCTCTTCATTGCGGATGAGCGCCAGCACCTCGCGGCGGAGCCGCCGGAAGGCCGGCAGCTCCATCACCTCGAGCGTGCGGTCCCTCGGCAGCTCGGCGCGCACCTCGATGTCCTTCAGGACCCTGGCGGGACGCGCCGAGAAGACGATGATGCGGTCGGCGAGAAACACCGCCTCGTCGACATCGTGGGTGGTGAAAATGACGGTCTTGCGCTCGACCTTGCGCAGCCCGAGCAGCTGGAGCTGCAGGCGCTCGCGGGTCAGGGCGTCGAGCGCTCCGAAGGGCTCGTCCATGAGGAGCACGAGCGGATCGGCGGCGAGCGTGCGGGCGATCGCCACCCGCTGGCGCATGCCACCGGAGATGCGGTTGATGTAAAAATCGCTGAAGGGCGCGAGGCCGACGATGTCGAGATAGTGCCGGGCGATACGGTCCTTCTCGGCCTCGGTGACGTCGCGGCGGTAGCGCAGGCCGAACCGGATGTTGCGCAGGACGGTGAGCCACGGAAAGGACGAGTAGGACTGGAACACCATGCCCTTCTCGCGGCTTGGCCCGGTGACGGGCCGGCCTCTCAGGAGGACATCGCCGGTGGTCGGCGTCTCGAGGCCGCCGACCATCCGCATGACGGTGGTCTTGCCGCAGCCGGAAGGCCCGACGAAGACCACGAACTCGCCCTCGGCGATCGACAGGTCGAGCGGGTCGATCACCGCCACGTCACGCCCGTTCTCCTGCTCGAAGACCTTCGTCAGCTCGCGGAACTCGATGAAATCGGGGTGGTCGGGCATGGCGGCTTCAGCTCAGATAGCGGAACCAGCGGCGGTGCAGCGCGCGAATGATCTGGTCGGACAGGAGGCCGATGATGCCGATCGTCAGGATGCCGGCAAAGACCTCCGGCGTCTTGCCGTAACGCCGCGCCGTCCAGAGCTCATAGCCGATGCCGGAATTCGCCGCGACGATCTCGGCGACGATCAGGTATGTCCAGCACCAGCCCAGGGTGATGCGCAGGCTGTCGACCATGTTGGGCAGCATGGCGGGAAACAGCACGTCCTTGATCAGGGGAAACTGGCGGGCGCCGAGGGTGCGGCCGGTCTCGATGAACTCGATCGGCACGCGCCGCGCATCGTCGGCGATCAGGAGGACGAGCTGGAAGAAGGTGCCGATCCACAGGAGTGCGATCTTGGAGCTCTCGCCGATGCCGAGCCAGATCAGGGTGAGCGGGACGAGCGCCGGCACCGGCAGATAGCGGACGAAATCGATGAGCGGCACCGCAAAGGCGCCGACCCCGCGATAGCAGCTCATCAGGATGCCGATCGGGATCGCCATCACGACAGAGGCGAGGAATGCCGCCCAGACGCGGCCGATGCTGATCGCGATATCCTGGATGTAGTCGCTGGTGGTCAGCATGGTGTAGAGGGCGCTCACCACCGCGCCGGGCGACGGCAGGAATTGCGGCTTGATGAGGCCGAGCCGCGTGATGACGTCCCATGCCAGGATGACGAAGACGAAGGCGGCGATGCCGATGCCGACCTCGAGCCGCCGCCGCACCGCCCCGCGAAACGCCAGCAGTTCCCGCCAGCTGTCGCGCTGCCGCCGCATCGTCACCGGTGAAGATTGGGCGCTTATTGCCAGTTCTTCTGGACCTGGTTGATCAGTGTGTTGTCGAGATGGTCCTCGGGGTTCAGCTTCACGTCGGACGAGCCGAACTCCAGATTGAGCTCCATCGCGTCGCGGAAGACCTGATAGATGCGGCCCTCCTGACCCTTGGCACCCATCAGCTCCTTGGACTGCTCATAGGGCGTGTAGCGGAAATTCGGGAGCGTCGCCTTGAAGTCGTCCGGGGTGATCGAGAATTGCTTGGCGATGATCGGGATGGCCTTGTCCTGGTTGCTGTTGAAGTAGTCGATGGCGCGGTAGATGGCGCGCAGGAACTTGGCATATTTCTCGGGATTGGAGCGCAGCTCGCCGGTGTGGGCGATGATGCCGTCGAGGATCAGATCGTCGTAGTCCTTGGAGGATGCGAGAATGTGCGCGCCGCGCTCCTTGTGGGCGGTGACGACCTGGCTGAGCACCGGCTCGTAGGTTCCGACCGCAGCGACATTCTGATCGGCAAAGACGCCGATGGCATCGGCCGCGGCGATGTCGGACAATTTGGCGTCCTTGATCGAAAGGTTGCACTGCTTCTTGAGCGCCATCTGCATGATGAGGCGGGCCGGCAGATTGGGCTCGACCGCGATGGTCTTGCCCTTCAGGTCGCAGACGGACTTGATCGACTGGTCGGCGGCCCAGCCGTCGCCGCCGGTCGAGACATCGATGGTGCCGATGATGATGCCCTGGCTGGTCTTGCGACGGCCGAGGCCCTGGAACTCGCCGACGGTGCGCAGATAGCAGTCGATGTCGCCGCGCTCCATGGCGGCGACGCCGTTCGGCATGTCGTCATCGAGAATCTCGGTGACCGTCAGCCCCTCGTCCTTGAAGTAGCCGAGCTCGTTGGCGAGGTGAACCGGGCCGAAGCCGACCCAGACCGGGTACATGCAGGTGACCTTGTCCTTCTCGCCGACGGCGGCGCTCGCCGTGCCCTGGCTGAAGATGCCAAGGATGGCCGCGGCCATCAGACACAGGCAAAGCGCGAGTCTCCGGTTGCGGGGCGCCATGACATTCTCCTCCCACTGAGCTTATTGTCTCGTTGACGGAAAAGCCTATTCAATGCGCATTGGCTTGCCAAGATGGAGTTGCTCGGCCCATGGAACAGCGACTGACAGCAGCTCCCCGTCGGGAATTTCAATCCTTCCACGACTTCCCGATCTGCCTCGATCTCGACCGGCTCGAGGCCGATATCGCCATCATCGGCATCCCCTATGGCGCCGCCTACACGGTGGACGAGGTCTCGAACGACCAGACCAACGCCCCGACGCATATACGCCGCAGCTGCGAGCGGGCGCTGCGCGGCCTCGACCGCTACGATTTCGATATCGGCGGCACATTGCTTGGCGGAACGAGCACCAGGGTGGTCGATTGCGGCGACGTCATCGGCGACCGGCACGATCCGACGGTGCATAGCAGACGTGCGGAAATGGCGATCCGCAAGATCCTGGCGGCGGGAGCGCTGCCGATCGTGCTCGGGGGCGATCATGGCACGCCGATACCGGTGTTCCGCGCCTTCGAAGGGCGCGGGCCGATCACCCTCGTGCAGATCGATGCGCATATCGACTGGCGGGACGAGATCAACGGCGTCCGCGAAGGCCTGTCGAGCCCGATCCGGCGCGCCTCGGAGATGGGTCATTTCGAGCAGATCTTTCAGATTGGGCTCAGATCGGCCGGCAGTGCGCGCGAGGAGGAGGTCGAAGCGGCGCGCGCCTCCGGGGCGGTGCTGATCAGCGACAGCGAGCTCCAGCATGTCGGAATGGACGCCGTTCTCGCCCGCATCCCGGACAATCGCCGCTATTATCTCACCATCGATGCCGACGGCATGGACCCGACGATCATGCCGGCGGTGGCCGGCCCGGCGCCCGGCGGCGTCACCTATGGGCAGATGCGGACGCTGATCCGCGGCCTGGTGCAGAAGGGTCGCGTGGTCGGCATGGACATCGTCGAGATCACGCCGTCGCGCGATGTGAACCGCATCACGGCGATCACCGCCGGACGGCTCATCGTCAATCTGATCGGCAACGCCATCCGCGCCGGTTATTTCGCAGGACGCCAGCCATGACCGACGACATCTCGACACTGCCGCAGGCGCTGCGCGAAGCCGGGGTGGTCGATACCCACTACCACGTCGGCCCCGAGCTGATCGTGCGGCGCTACGACGTCAAGATGCTGGCCGATGTCGCAGCACCGTTCGGCGCCACGCTGGTGCTGAAGAACCACACCTATCCGACAACGCCGCTGGCGGCGCTGGCCCGCGCGCAGTTCAATGCCCGGTTCTTCGGCGGCGTCGTGCTCAATCATTATGTCGGCGGTCTCAACCCGCAGGCGGTGGAGGGTGCGCGATCCGGCAACCGCACGCATGTGGGCAGCGAGGAGCTGGATCCATCGCCGATCGTCGTGTGGATGCCGACGGTGCATGCGAGCTCGCACATCAAGGTCCATGGCTTCGGGTTCGATCCGCGCTGGGCCGGCTGCTGCAGCCATGGTCACGACGATCGGGCGGCAGCGCCGCCGGCCGCAGCGCCGGAGGAGCCGGTGATGGTGTTCGACGACGATGGCCGCCCGCAACCGGCGCTGGTCCCGACGCTCGAAGCGATCGCGCGGAACGATTGCATTCTGGCGACCGGCCACCTGCAGGCGGCGGAGGTCAAGAAACTCGTGCCGATGGCGCTCGAAATCGGCATCAAGCGGGTGATCCTGACGCATCCGCACTATCCCTCGATCCTGCTGTCCGACGCCGATCTCAAGGCGCTGAGCCGGCGGCCCGAGGTGTTCATCGAGCATTGCTTCGCCATCCACACGCAGGACGGGGTGCCGCTCGAGGCTTATGCCGAATCGATCCGGGTGACCGGGCCCGAGCAGGTGCTGCTGTCGACGGATTTCGGGCAGGTGTCGAGCGATCCTTTCCCGGAAGGGACGCTGCGCTATGCCGCTGCGCTCGCCGGGCTGCTCGCCAGGACGGTGTCGCGCGCCGATTTCATCGCGATGTTCACGAGCAACGGGCGGCGGGCGCTCGGGATCGGCTGAATTCACCGCCGGGGCGTAACGCCGCTGGTCTCCGGCACCGGGGTGAGCGGCCGGCCCGTCGCGAACCATGAGGCGAGATTGTCGACGACCAGATCCGCCATGGCGCGGCGGGTCGCCTCGGAGGCCGAGCCGACATGCGGGAGCAAGGTGGCGTTCGGCGCGTCGAGCAGCGCCTGCGGCACATTGGGCTCGTCGGCGAAGACATCGAGCCCGGCGGCCGCAATGGTGCCGTTCGCCAAGGCTTCGGCCAACGCCGCCTCGTCGACCGTGCTGCCACGGCCGATATTGACGAAGACGCCGTTCGGGCCGAGCGCCGCCAGCACCTCGGCATTGATCGCCCGATCGGTCGCCGGCCCGCCGGGCACCACCGAGATCAGCGTGTCCACCGCGCCAGCCAGCCCCAGCAGGGTCGGAAAATAGCGGTAGCCGACGCCCGGCGCAGGGCGGCGATTGTGATAGGCGACCGGCAGGCCGAAGGCCTCGAGCCGGCGGGCGATGGCCATGCCGATGCGGCCGAGGCCGTGGATGCCGATGGTGCGGCCGCGCAGGGTCAGGGGGCTCAGGCGGTAGATCCCGTCGCGGGCCCAGCGCCCGGTGCGCAGCCAGCCCTCGGCACGCGGCAGCTCGCGGATGGTGTTGATGAGGAGGCCGACCGCGGTGTCGGCGACCTCCTCGGTCAGGACATCCGGGGTGTTGGTCACCATGACATGGCGGGTTCCGGCGTGGGCAGCGCTGACCATGTCGTAGCCGACACCGAACAGCGCGACGATCTCGAGCTTGGGCAGGCCGTCGATCAGGGGGGGGTTGAAGCCGGCGAATGATGCAACGCCGCGCACGGTGCCGCGAATGGTCGTGTCGATCAGCGCAGGATCGGGCCGATCGATGCTGACGACATGGAAGAGCTTCTCGAGACGGCGCAAGGCGTGGTCCTGCGGTCGCGTGCGTATCATGACGAGTGGCGGGAGGCTGGCGGCGTCCGCATTCATGACAGTTCCTTTACGATTTCTGTGGACACGTCATCCTCCGTACAATTTCCGCCTACGAGAGTTGGCTGCCAAGACTCTACGATTCCAGCAGGGGAAATCGATTCGGTTGCGGGGATGAACGGGTCTTGGCGACATCGTGCCGTCGCAGGCATCTGGGCTGCGATCGCGCTTCTCGGCGTCACCTGCGGTCGGATCGCCGAGGCTGCCGAGCTGCGCAGCCTTCAGCTCTATCACGTCCATACGGGCGACTCGCTGACGGTCACCTACAAGCGCGATGGGCAATATGTCCCCTCCGCCATGGCGGCGCTCGACTACTTCCTGCGCGACTGGCGCACCAACGGCCTGATCAGCATGTCGAACGAGACCATAGATCTCATGTGGGAGCTGCACCAGGAGCTCGGATCCAAGGTGCCGATCAGGATCATCTGCGGCTTCCGGTCGGCCGAGACCAACGCCCTGCTGAAGCGGATCGGCCGGCATGTCGCCATCCGCAGCCAGCACATTCTCGGCCGCGCCATCGATCTCGAATTCCCCGACGTGCCGCTCGAGCGCCTGCGCAACAGCGCCCTGGTGCGGCAGGCCGGCGGCGTCGGCTATTATCCCGGTCGCAAGGGCGGCTTCGTTCATATCGATTCCGGGAATGTGCGCCACTGGCCGTGGATCAGCAAGGCGAAGCTCGACGAGATCTTCGCCGAGCATACTGGGTCGATCGGCGACAAGGCGCCGCAGCTGGCAAGCAACGCGCTCGAAACCGCGCCCATGCCGCCGCCGCGACCGAAGCCGGCCCGAACCTTTCCTTGATCGACGTCAAAGGCCGAGATCGCCGAGCGAGGGGTGATCGTCGGGGCGGCGGCCGAGCGGCCAGTGGTACTTGCGGTCCTGCTCGGCGATCGGCAGGTCGTTGATGCTGGCCAGGCGCCGGCGCATGAGGCCGTTGCCGTCGAATTCCCAGTTCTCGTTGCCGTAGCTGCGGAACCAGTTGCCGCTGTCGTCATGCCATTCATAGGCGAAGCGAACGGCAATGCGGTCGTCGCGAAAGGCCCAGAGCTCCTTGATCAGCCGGTAGTCGAGCTCGCGGCGCCATTTGCGTGTCAGGAAGGCCACGATGGCGTCCCGGCCCGTGAAGAATTCGGAGCGGTTGCGCCATTCGCTGTCGATCGTATAGGCGAGCGCAACCTTCTCCGGCGTGCGGCTGTTCCAGGCATCCTCGGCCTTGCGGACCTTCTCGACCGCGCTTTCCGGGGTGAAAGGCGGCAAAGGCGGCCGTTGCTCAGGATTGCTCATGATCAGGCTCCCTTCCCGATTTCGGATCGGTGAAGCTGGCAGGCCCGGTTCGACCTGGCAGCTTGCGCGGGCTCAGATTGCGATAATATGGCAGGCAGTCAAAGGGAGCTGAAGACAGGTCATGAGCAATCCGACACCGAAGCGAGGCTTCACCGCCGACGAGTTCGCCCGCCGCACCGAACGCGCTCAGGCCATCATGGCGGAGCAGACATTCGATGCGCTGGTGCTGTCGAGCCCGCCCAATGTGCGCTACTTCTCGGGCTTCGATTCGCAGTTCTGGGAAAGCCCGACCCGTCCGTGGTTCATCGTGGTTCCGGCCAGCGGCCGCCCGATCGCGGTCATTCCGGAGATCGGCGTGCCCGAGATGGCAGGCACCTGGATCGAGGACATCCGCAGCTGGCCGTCGCCGCGGCCGGCGGATGACGGGACCTCGCTGCTCGCAAGCATCCTCGGCGCGCTGCCGCGGCGGTTCGGTCGGGTGGGGTTCGAGCTGGGCCGCGAGCACAGCCTGCGCATGCCTGTCATGCAATTTCTCGCGCTGCGCAACCGGGTGCAGGGACTGGCGCTCGACAACGGCTCGCCATGCATCTGGAAGATCCGCATGGTGAAGACCCCGGCCGAGATCGCCCATATCGAGCATATCTGCCAGATCGCCTCCGCCGCCTATGCGGCGGTGCCGGAGCTGGTCAAGCGCGGCGACAGCGAAAGAGACGCCTGCCGCAAGCTCAGGATCGAGCTCGCCCGGCTGGGCGCCGACTCGACGCCGTTCCTGCCGGGCATCGCCGGTCCGGGCGGGGTGTCGCAGATCGTCTGCGGGCCGCATGACCGGCCGCTCCAGGACGGCGATGTGCTGTTCTTCGATACCGGATCGACGTTCGACGGCTATTGGTGCGACTTCGACCGCAATTATGCGGTCGGCGCCATCTCGGACGCCGCCAGGCGGGCACATGAGGCGATGTGGAAGGCGACCGAAGCCGGATTGAAGGCGGCAGTGCCGGGCGCGACCACCGACCAGGTGTTCCAGGCGATGGCCAAGGTCATCGAAGCCGCCGGCTCGGTCGGCAACAATGTCGGCCGGCTCGGTCATGGGCTCGGCATGCAGCTCACCGAGCCGCCATCCCATATGCCGGGCGACGGGACGGTCATCGAAGCCGGCATGGTGCTCACCATCGAGCCCGGCATCGAGTACGCGCCCGGCAAGATGATCGTGCATGAGGAGAATGTCGAGATCACCGACAGCGGCGCGCGGCTCCTGACCAGCCGGGCGCCGCGCGAGATGCCGGCGATCGGGTGACGGCCCGACCAATAGGAGGACAGAATGGAACCAGTGCGTTTCGGGGTGATCGGCACGGCCAGGATCGCCATGGAGAAGGTCATTCCGGCAATGCAGCAGAGCGCCAACTGCCGGATCGTCGCCATCGCGTCGCGCGAGCTCTCGCGCGCCGAGGCGGCGGCGAGGTCGCTCGGGATTGCCAAGGCCTATGAGACCTATGAGGCGCTGCTGCAGGACCCCGAGATCGAGGCGGTCTACAATCCGCTGCCCAACCATCTGCATGTGCCGCTGTCGATTGCGGCGGCGGAGGCGGGAAAGCACGTGCTGTGCGAGAAGCCGATCGCGCTCAGCGCCGAGGAGGCCAAGCTCCTGCTCGCAGCCCGCGACCGCACCGGCAAGCTGATCCAGGAGGCGTTCATGGTGCGCTGCCATCCGCAGTGGCTCCGGGCGCGGGAGCTGGTCAGGAGCGGCGCCATCGGAACGCTGCGCGTGGTGCAGGGCAGCTTCAGCTACATGAACCGCGACCCGGACAATGTGCGCAACCAGGCGGACATCGGCGGCGGCGGGATCTATGACATCGGCTGCTATCCGATCGTCGGCTCGCGCTTCCTGTTCGAGGCGGAGCCGCTCAAGGTGGCGGGCCTGGTCGAGCACGACCCGCATTTCGCGACCGACCGCCTGACCAGCGCGGTACTGCAGTTTGCGACCGGCCAGGCGATGTTCTTCTGCTCGACGCAGCTCGTGCCCTATCAGCGGATGCAGATCCTCGGGACCGAGGGGCGAATCGAGATCGAGATCCCGTTCAACGCGCCGCCCGACCGGCCGTGCCGGATCTTCGTCGACGACGGCTCGGAGCTCGGCGACCGCTCGGCGCGCGAGGAGACCTTCGCGGTCGTAAACCAGTACACGCTGCAGGGCGACCTGTTCGCCGATGCGGTGCGAAACGGCCGCACCCTGCCCTTTCCGCTCGAGGATTCGGTCAAGAACATGCAGGTCCTCGATGCGGTTTTCCGCTCCGGCCGGAGCGGCCGATTCGAGGAGGTCTAGAACAGATCAGTCTCCGGAAGCAACTTTTCTGCAATGCAGCAAAGCCTCTTACAATGAATTGATCTTCATATAAGTTCTCGATTGTGCAGCGCACCGAACCCAGAGACCTGACAGGCTGGCACGGGGGACGCCCGGGTCAATGACAGCGGAGACCTGGACATGCGCTTGCTGCTTCACACGACCTTACCCGCCGCGGTGCTTGCCGGGGCCCCGGCCACCTTGGCCGATGAGCTTCGCGCGCCGGACGCCATCTCG
>JBEVJH010000030.1:0-18931 GCA_040510355.1 Aestuariivirgaceae bacterium | reverse complement strand
TCATCTCGACCCCCCGCCCCGAGGACGTCAGGGGCCAGGGCCTCGACAATGGGGACGATTGAGGCAGTTCGTTTTATAAGCTTGACATTATATAATCTTAGGATTATATAGATGCCGTGGGACGTCGATTTCGACGAGGATTTCGCGGACGAGTTCGCGGCGCTCGATGAGGCGGTCAAGATAGAGCTTGCCGCAAAGGTCATGCTCCTTCGGCAGTTCGGACCACAGCTTGGACGCCCCCATGTCGACACCCTCAAAGGGTCAAGGCATGTGAACATGAAGGAGTTGCGGTTTTGGACGAGCAACGGCGTTTGGCGGGTTGCCTTTGCCTTCGATCCAGCTCGCGCCGCTATTCTACTTGTCGCCGGCGACAAGTCTGGCATGTCGGAGCGACGCTTCTACAGAGAACTGATCAAGTTGGCCGACACCCGATTTGATCGTCATTTGAACGTCATGGCAGGACAGCGAAATGGCGAAAAAGGCTGAGGATGTCTTTCGGAAGACCATGACCACTCAGGCCCGCGCTGCTGCCGAGCGGCGTGGGAAGGAACTCGTCGCCGAGTATGCGACATTGCAGCAGCTGCGCAAGGCGAGGCAGCTCACCCAGGCGCAATTGGCGCAAACTTTGGGCAAGGATCAGGTGGCGATCTCGCAGATCGAAAAACGCGCCGACATGCTGCTCTCAACCTTGCGCAGATATGTCGAAGCGATGGGCGGACAGCTCGACTTGGTCATTCAGTTCAAGGATCAAAAGCCCGTCCATCTTCGGGGCTTTGGCGACGACCAGGCTTGAGAGGTGTTCCTGCCGACTGCCTACTGCCGACTGCCCACTGCCGCCGTCCGATGCAAGCTCAGATCCCGGATCGTCGGCTTGCGCCCATTGAGCGGGTTCTCCGGATCCCACGGGATCCTCACCGTGTAGAACCGCGTCGCCAGCGCATCATAGATCAGCACCCTCCCCGCCAGGCTGTCGCCGATCTCGAGCAGCTCCTTGATAACCTCGATCGCCTGGATCGATCCCATCACCCCGGTCAGCGCACCGATCACCCCCGCTTCCTCGCAGGCCGGCAGCAGGCCGGGCGGCGGCGCTTCCGGATTGAGGCAGCGATACGACGGATAGGGCGTGCCGTCCGGCGCCTGGCGATGCGGCTTGAATGTCGAGATCTGCGCGTCGAACTGCGCCACCGCCGCCGACACCAGGGTGCGCCCGGCGAGGAAGCAGGCGTCCGACACGAGATAGCGCGTCGCGAAATTGTCGCTGCCGTCGGCGACGATGTCATAGGCCGCGATGAGGTCCAAGGCATTGTCGGCGGTGATGCGGAAGGGATGCTCGACCACCGTCACCCCGGGATTGATCCGGGCGAGGCTCGCCGCCGCGCTCGCCGTCTTCAGGAGACCGACGCCCGCCGTGTCATGCACGATCTGGCGCTGCAGATTGGACAGCGACACCCGGTCGTCATCGACGATGCCGAGCGTGCCGATGCCGGCAGCGGCGAGATACATGAGGAGCGGCGCCCCGAGCCCGCCGGCCCCGATCGTCAGCACCCGCGCCCGGCGCAGGCGCGCCTGGCCCGGTCCGCCGATCTCCCGGAGCACGATATGGCGGGCGTAGCGCTCGAGCTCCTCGTCGCTGAGCGCCATGTCACACCGTTCCCGACGAGCCGAAGCCGCCCGTGCCGCGCACCGACGGGGTGAGCCCCCGCACCTCCTCGAGCGCCGCCCGGCTGCAGGCCTGGATCACCAGCTGGGCAATGCGCTCGCCGCGGCGGATCGCCACTGCCGCCTGGCCGTGATTGATCAAGATCACCGTGATCTCGCCGCGATAGTCGCTGTCGATCGTGCCGGGGCTGTTGAGGCAGGTCACGCCCTGGCGCAGCGCCAGCCCCGAGCGCGGCCTGACCTGGCCCTCATAGCCCTCGGGCAGCGCCAGCGCGATGCCCGTCGGCACCGCCGCGCGCTCGCCCGGCGCCAGCACCAGCACCTCACCCTCGCCCAGTGCCGCCCGGAGATCGAGGCCCGCCGACCCCGCCGTCGCATAGGCCGGAGGATCGAGATCCGCCGCATGCGGCAGGCGCACGAACGGCACCTGGAGCGGCGTCACGATTTGTCCCCCAGCTTCGCCGCCAGCAGCGCCATCAGCCGCGCCGCCACCGCGCTCTTGGGCATGTCCGGCCAACTGTCGACGCCTTGCGCCGTCACCAGCTGAACGCGGTTCGCCTCGCCGCCCATCACGCCGCTTGCCGGGCTCACATCATTGGCGATGATCATGTCGCAGCCCTTGCGTGCCAGCTTCGCCTGCGCATTGGCGAGGACGTTCTCGGTCTCGGCGGCGAAGCCCACCACCAGCCGCGGCCGGCCCACCTTCATCGACGCAACATGCTTGAGGATGTCGGGATTCTCGACCAGCGCCAGATGCGGCGCCACGCCGCCCGCCGTCTTCTTGATCTTCTGTCCCTGCAGATCCTCGACCCGCCAGTCGGCCACCGCCGCGGCGAACACCGCGATATCGACCGGCAGCGCCGCCTCGACCGCCGCCAGCATCTCCTGCGCCGTCTCGACCTTGACGAGCTTGACACCGTCCGGCGGCGCCAGCGTCACCGGCCCCGAGACCAGCACCGTCTCGGCTCCGCGCGCCGCCGCGGCCGCCGCCACCGCATAGCCCTGCTTGCCCGACGAGCGGTTGCCGATATAGCGCACCGGATCGATCGGCTCATGGGTCGGCCCGGCCGTCACCAGCACCCGTCTGCCGGCAAGCGTGCGGTCCTGGCTCCGCTTCGCGAAGAACCCCTCGATGGCCGTGACGATATCGGCCGCTTCCGACATCCGGCCCGGCCCGAACTCGCCGCACGCCATCGGTCCCTCCTCCGGACCGCAGACCAGCACGCCGTCGGCCTTGAGCGTCGTCAGATTGCGCTGGGTCGCCGGATGGTTCCACATGCGCACATTCATCGCCGGCGCGATCAGCACCGGCTTGTCGGTGGCGATGAGCGCCGTCGTCGCCAAGTCGTTGGCCTGGCCGCTCGCCATCTTCGCCATGAGGTCGGCGGTCGCCGGGGCGACGACCAGCAGATCGGCCGCGCGCGACAGCTCGATATGGCCCATCTCGGCCTCGTCGGTCAGGCTGAACAGATCGTCATGGACCTTGCTTCCCGACAGGCTCGCCAGCGACAGCGGCGTCACGAACTCTGCGCCGGCCCGCGTCAAGATGACCTTGACCCCGACATCGCGCTCGGCAAGGCGCCGGATCAGCTCGAGGCTCTTATAGGCCGCGATGCCGCCGCCGATGATCAGGAGAATTCGTTTGCCCGTCAGCATGGCCGATTATCGCCAATTCACCGGAGCAGCGCGAGAGCCATGACGACGAGCGCCAGCGCCCCGATCCACAGCGCGATTCGACCGCCTGCCGCATGCCGCGCCTGCGCCTTGGCGAGATCCTCGACCGTCGCCTGATCGAGATGCAGGCCACCGCCTTCCGCCATCTCGCTGAGCAGACGCGCCGTGCGGCGGGCATCGGCCAGCGCCTCCGGCAGGTCGGCCGCCAGCCGCCCGATCATCGCCGCTCCCGAGGCCGCCTCGGCCAGCCGCCGCTCGGGCGCCAGGGCGTCGTTCATCCATTCGCGCACCACCGGCGTCGCCACCGTCCACATGTTGAGCCTCGGATTGAACGACCGCGCCACGCCCTCGACCACCACCATGGTCTTCTGCAGCAGCAGCAGCTGCGGCTGGGTCTGCATGTCGAACTGCGACGTGACCTCGAAGAGCTGGGTGAGCAGCCGGGCCATCGAGATGTCCTCGGCGGTGCGGTCGAGGATCGGCTCGCCGATCGCCCTGAGCGCCTGCGCGAACACCGCCGGGTCCTGGGTCTGCGGCACATAGCCGGCATCGAAATGGACCGCTGCGATGCGCGCATAGTCGCGTGTGATGAAGCCCCACAGGATCTCCGCCAGGAACCGCCGGTCCTTGGGCGTGAGCCGGCCCATGATCCCGAAATCGACCGCCACCAGATTGCCCTGCGCGTCGGCGAACAGATTGCCCGGGTGCATGTCGGCGTGAAAGAATCCGTCGCGCATGGCATGGCGCAGGAACACCTCGATCAGCCGGTTGCCGAGCAGCTCGAGATCGATGCCGGCATCGATGAGCGCCGCCCGGTCCGACAGCGGGATCCCGTCGATCCACTCACTCGTCAGCACCCGCCGCGATGTCCGCTGCCAATCGACCTCGGGCACCCTGAAGCCCTGGTCCCTGCCGCCATTGGTCGCCATCTCCGACATCGCCGCGGCTTCCATCCGCAAATCCATCTCCATGGCGACCGAGCGCTCGAGCGTTGCCACCGCCGCCACCGGCTTGAGCCTCCTCAGCGGCTTGTGCAGCCCCTCGGCGAGCCGCGCCGCGGTGAAGAAGGCGCGCAGATCCTGGGCGAAGCGCGACTCGATGCCGGGGCGCAGGATCTTCACCGCCACCGGGCGCAGCCGCCCGTCGGGCTCTCGCACTTCGGCCCGGTGCACCTGGGCGATCGAGGCCGCCGCGACCGGCGGTCCGAAGCTCTCGAACAGCGCCTCGGCCGGCATGCCGAACTGCGCGGCGATCTCGGCCCTGGCCTCGTCCATGCCGAACGGCGCCATGCGGTCCTGCAGCGTCCTGAGATCGGCCGCCCGCGCCTCGCCGATCAGATCGGGCCGGGTCGCCAGGAACTGGCCGAGCTTGATGTAGCTCGGCCCGAGCTCGCTCAGCGCCTCAGCGAGGCCGCCCTGCTCTGCCCGCACCGGGGCCCGGCCCATCCGGGCGAAGCCGAGGGCGAAGCGAAAGCGCGCCGGCAGCTCCGCCAGCTGCTCCGGCTCGATGAAGCCGTCATGGCGCGCAATCACCCTTGCGGCGATGGCAAGGCGAAGGAGATCATGCGCGGTGGTCAGCATCAGGCGCCCTCTGGCGTCACGTTCGCCAGCCGGAATGGATCGCCACCACCCCGGCGCTCAGCATGCGGAACGAAACCTGCGAGAAGCCGGCTTCCTCCATCTTGCGGGCGAGGCTCGCGGCATCGGGGAACCGCCGGATGCTCTCGACCAGATAACGATAGGGCTGGCCGTCGCCGGTGACGATCCTGCCCAGCGCCGGAATCGTGGTGAGCGAATAAAGATCGTAGAGCGCCTCGACGCCCGGCATGTCGACCCGCGAGAATTCGAGGCATAGGAACCGCCCGCCGGGCTTGAGCACGCGCCGCGCCTCGCCGAGCGCCCGGCCGATGTCGGTGACGTTGCGGATGCCGAACGCGATGGTCACGGCATCGAAGGTGCCGCTTCGGAACGCCAGGGCCTCGGCATTGGTCACCGCGAAGCGGCAGCGCTGCCCCAGCCGCTCCCGGCCGATCCGCCGGCGCCCCTCGCCAAGCATGGCCGGCGAGATATCGGCGATGGTGACCCTGACCCCGCTTCCGCCGGCCCTGGCAATGCGCATCGCGATATCGCCGGTGCCGCCGGCAAGGTCGAGCACCTCGAAGGCCCGGGCGCTGCGCGGCGGATTGAGCATGGCGACGAGATCGTCCTTCCACAGCCGGTGCAGGCCGAACGACATCAGATCGTTCATCTGGTCATATTTCGAGGCCACCTTGGCAAACACTTCGTTCACCATGGTCTGCTTCTCGGCAGCCTCGACATCGGCATCGCCGAAGGGCGCCATGTGCCGGTTTGACGGACGGTCGGCCATCGGCGCGGACCATAGACGAGCGCGGTTAACATTCCAATCCGTGGAGAAAAACACTGGATGGCGCCGCAAAGCCCTGCCATGACGTCGCCATGCCTGAGTTGCCCGAGGTCGAAACCGTCCGGCGGGGCCTGGAAACCGCCATGCTCGGACGCCGGTTCGAGAAGGTCGAGCTGAACCGGGGGGACCTGCGCGTCCCCTTCCCGGCCGGCTTCGCCCGTCGGCTGGCCGGCCGGCGCATCGAAACCGTCGGGCGGCGGGCGAAGTATCTGCTGGTCGGCCTCGATGGCGGAGCGACCTTGCTCATGCATCTCGGCATGAGCGGCCGCTTCACCATTCACCCGCCGGGCGGCCGGCGGCCCCTCGCCCTGGGCGAGCCCGACGAGGAGGCCGAAGGCAGCGCCGCCTCGGCCACCGCGCCGTCGCCCCACGACCACGTGACATTCCTGCTCGATGACGGCACCCGCATCGTCTACACCGATCCCCGCCGCTTCGGCCTCATGGACCTCATCGAGTCCGCAACGCCGGCGGACCACAAGCTCCTCGCAGGCCTCGGCCCCGAGCCGCTCGGCAACGACTTCAATGCCGAGCACCTGCGCGCCGCTCTCGACGCTCGCGCCACTCCGCTCAAATCGGCGCTGCTCGATCAGCATGTCGTCGCCGGCCTCGGCAACATCTATGTTTGCGAGGCGCTGCACCGCGCCGCCCTGTCGCCCAAGCGCATCGCCGCGACGCTCGGCCGCGGCCGCAACTGCGCCGACCGGCTCGAGGCGCTGGTGCGGGCGGTCCGCAGCGTGCTCGACGATGCGATTGCCGCCGGCGGTTCGACCTTGCGCAACTACGCCTCGGCGCAAGGGCAACCCGGCGCCTTCCAGCACCGCTTCGACGTCTATGACCGGGAGGGCGAGCCTTGCCCGCGGCGCGGCTGCCGCGGCACCATCAGGCGGATCGTCCAGGCCGGGCGTTCGACCTTCTATTGTGGCGTCTGCCAGCGATGAGCAACCGGAGGACTGGGATGGGTTACGAAACGATCATCGTCGAGGCCCGCGATGCCGTGGGCGTGGTGACGCTCAACCGGCCGGCGGTTCTGAATGCCCTGAGCACCCGGGTGGTCGCCGAGCTTGCCGCCGCCCTTCAGGCCTTCGATGCCGATCCCTCGATCGGCGCCATGGTGGTGACCGGCAACGACAAGGCTTTCGCCGCCGGCGCCGACATCAAGGAGATGCAGGACAAGTCCTATCCCTCGACCTATGTGAACGACTTCCTCACCGACTGGGAGCGGATCGCCAGTCTGCGCAAGCCGGTGATCGCCGCGGTCGCCGGCTATGCGCTCGGCGGCGGCTGCGAGCTCGCGATGATCTGCGACATCATCATCGCCGCCGACACCGCCCGCTTCGGCCAGCCCGAGATCCAGCTCGGGGTCATGCCGGGCGCCGGGGGAACGCAGCGCCTGACCCGCGCCGTCGGCAAGGCCAAGGCGATGGACCTGGTGCTGACCGGCCGGATGATGGATGCCGCCGAGGCCGAGCGCTCGGGCCTGGTCGCCCGCGTCGTGCCGGCCGCCGATCTGATGACCGAGGCGCTCGCCGTCGCCAATCGGATCGCCGGCTTCTCCCGCCCGGCGGTGATGATGGCGAAGGAGGCGGTGAACCGCTCCTTCGAGGGCTCCCTGGCCGAAGGGACCCGGTTCGAGCGCCGGCTGTTCCAGTCGATGTTCGCCACCGCCGATCAGAAGGAGGGGATGGCCGCCTTCGTCGGCAAGCGTCCCGCCCGCTTCACCCATGGTTGACGCTGTCGGGGGGCTCGGATATAAGCCCGCCACCCACAAGGAAAGTTGAGGAAATGGCGAATACGAGATCGGCAAAGAAGGCCGCTCGCCAGGCGGTGCGGCGAACCGAGGTCAACAAGACCCGCCGGAGCCGCGTGCGGAGCTATGTCCGCAAGGTCGAGGAGGCGATTGCCAAGGGCGATCGGGCGGCCGCCAGCGCCGCTCTGAAGGATGCGCAGCCCGAGTTGATGCGCGGCGCGCAGAAGAAGGTGCTTCACAAGAATGCCGCCGCGCGCAAGGTCTCGCGGCTCAGCAAACGTGTCAAATCCATGTCTGGTTGACGACGACCCACCGGATAGCCACAGCTTCCGCAAGCCCGCCCCTTACGCAAGGGGCGGGCTTCTTCTTGCCCAGATGCTGTTTGAGCAAAAATCTGGCAGAAAATTTCGGGCAGATTCAGGGGCTTGTCTCGGACCTGTCAAAAGCCGGGCGGCCGCAACGACCGGCTGCCGACAAGGCTTTTCCATCACTCTTCCATAATCGTCTAACGGTTGCGCCGGGCGTCACATTCGCCTCGATGAAATCGTGTTGGTGCTTCAACGGGTTGGCTATGGGGCCTCGGAGCGCTGGGGTTTTTCTGCAACGGAAGAAAGCTCCGTATACGGAGGAACTATGGCGAGACTGTTGTGCCCCGGAAAGCGCCTGTGTAAGGTCTTTGGGCATCGACCGGAGAGGCGATGCCATAACGACAAGCAGCATCAAGACGGCAACAAGATGGCTGCACGGGTAACGGGGCGTTTGGCGTACAGCGTGGGTCAGTGTAGCAGGCGGATCGGGGCTTCCTTGGACATCCGCTCAAGCGACCGCGCAATCAGCAAATAGCATCAACAAGCCGGGCGCGTTTCTCCTGGTTGGTTCGGCGTAACTCGTTGCACTGCGCTCGCGCGCGGTGAGGGGCAAGTCTTGTCCTTCGCCCAAGCCGAGGCAGGGTGACGCGTCTCCTGCGAGGCACGGGGAGGGGGCGAAGTACGCTTGGAGGCAGTTGCGCTCCAAGGGTCGTGCAGGGGTGTCTGTGAGCTTGAGTCGGGCAGTCCGGCGCCTTGCCGGTCGCACACCGGAAACTCGGAGCTCTTATGGGACGGGAGACAACAAGAATGGATGGCGTATACTTCCAGAACGAGGCGGTGCAGCGAGATGGTTCGGCCGCCGCCGCGGCGGTCCGAACCGCACCGACCGAATTCTCAGCGCAGTGGGAGCGGATTGCTCAGCGCCTGCGCTCGAGCCTCGGCGAGGATCTCTATTCGAGCTGGTTTGCCCGCATGGATATCGAGCAGTTCCAGGACGGACGGCTCGTCGTGTCGCTGCCGACGCGCTTCCTGCGCAACTGGATCGTCACCCACTATTCCGACACGCTCGCCCATGCCTGCGAGGCCGAGCTCGGGACCATCACGGCGCTTTGCGTTCAGGTCCGCACCCGCGGCCTGCCGGTCCGCGCCCTGCCGCAGGAGCGGCCGCAGGCGGCCTTCGGCAATGCCACGCGCAGCTTCGGTCGCGACAGCGTTGCGCGTCATGACGGCGCCGACCACGGCTTCGGCGCCCATCGCGACCGCACCGACCGCGGCAGCGACCGGACCGGCGACCGCGGCTCGCCGCTCGATCATTCGCTGACCTTCGAGACCTTCGTGGTCGGCCGCTCCAACGCGCTCGCCCATGCCGCCGCCATGCGGATTGCCGAAGCGCCCGGCGGCCAGCCGCTCAACTTCAACCCGCTGTTCATCCATTCCGCCGCCGGTCTCGGCAAGACCCACCTGCTCAATGCCGTGTCGTGGCGTGTCCGCCAGCGTGCACCCGGTCGCAATGTGGTGTTCATCACCGCCGAGCGCTTCATGTATCACTTCCTCGCTGCCCTCAAGGCGCGCGACGTGCTGAGCTTCAAGGACTACTTCCAGAGCGTCGACGTGCTGATCATCGACGATCTGCAGTTCCTGCAGGGCAAGTCGATGCAGCAGGAGTTCTATCACACCTTCAACTCGCTCGTTGACTCCAAGCGGCAGGTGATCGTCGCCGCCGACGTTCCGCCGGCCCAGCTCGAGAGCATCGACCAGCGCATGCGCTCGCGCCTTGCCGGCGGCCTGGTCGTCGACATCGAGGGCCCGGAGCTCGAGCTGCGCCGCGACATCCTCAAGACGCGCCTCGCCGATGCCCGCCGCAAGGACACCTCGCTCCACCTCAGCGACGACGTCGTCGAGTTCATCGCCAACCGCATCAATGGCGGCGGCCGCGAGCTCGAAGGTGCGCTGAACCGGGTCATCGCCCGTCATGAGCTGACCCGCTCGCCCGTCACCATCGAGCTGGCCGCGCTGGCGCTGCGCGATCTCGCCCAGGCAGCCGAGCCGGCGCGCGTGCGCATCGACGACATCCTCAAGGTGGTGGGGCGCCACTACAATGTCGCTCGCGCCGATCTCCTGTCGCCGCGCCGCGCCCAGTCGATCGTCAGGCCGCGCCAGGTCGGCATGTATCTCGCCAAGAAGCTGACCTCGCGCTCGCTGCCGGAAATCGGCCGGCGCTTCGGCGGCCGGGACCATTCCACCGTCCTGCATGCGGTGCGCAAGATCGAGGAGCTGATGCAGTCGGACGACCGGCTCGCCCGCGAGGTCGCGCTGCTCATGCGCCTGATCGAGCACCAATAAGCTGCCGCTCCCGGCGCGATGCTGTCCTTACGTCATCCATCGGTCATGGATCCTCCCTGACTTGCCCCGGAAGTCCTTGCTTCCGGGGTCTTTCCGCGCCAATCTTGCGTTGTAGGCACCGAGGGTGAGGATGCGAGTAGTCGTCGAGCGTTCCCAGTTCTTGAAGTCGCTCAACCATGTCCAGTCAGTGGTCGAGCGCCGCAACACCATTCCGATTCTGTCCAACATCCTGCTGCAGGCGAAGGGCGGCAAGATCAGGCTGACCGCCACCGACCTCGACGTCGAGGTCGTCGAGTCCCTCGACGGCGACATCGCCCGCGAGGGCGCCACAACCGTGCCGGCACACATGCTGCACGACATCGTCCGCAAGCTCCCCGACGGCACCCAGATCGAGATCGTCCAGGGCCCGGACGACAAGCGCCTGTCGCTCAATTCCGGCCGCTCGCGCTTCACCCTCCAGTCGCTGCCGGCCGAGGATTTCCCCGATATGACGGCGGGCGATCTGTCGCACCGCTTCTCGATCGGCGCCAGCGATCTCAAGGGCCTCATCGAGAAGACCAAATTCGCCATCTCCACCGAGGAGACCCGCTACTATCTCAATGGCATATATCTGCACGAGGTCGGAAGTCCCGGCGGCGAGCGCCTGCGCGCGGTCGCGACCGACGGCCACCGCCTGGCCCAGGCCGAGATTCCGCGGCCCGACGGGGCTGCCGGCATCCCCGGCGTGATCGTTCCCCGTAAGACGGTTCTGGAGCTTTCCAAGCTCATCGAGGATCTCTCCGGTGAGGTCGAGATCGCCCTGTCGAGCGCCAAGATCCAGTTCCGCTTCGACAGCCTGGTGCTCACCTCGAAGCTGATTGACGGGACCTTCCCGGATTATGAGCGGGTGATCCCGCGCCACAACGACAAGGTGCTCGCGGTCGACACCAAGCTCTTCGCCGAAGCGGTGGACCGCGTTTCCACCATTTCCAGCGAAAAGGGCCGCGCCGTGAAGCTCAACATCGCGAGCGGCCGCCTGATATTGTCGGTCAACAATCCCGAATCGGGGTCCGCCGAGGAGGAGATCGTCGCCGACTACCAGGCCGACCCGCTCGATATCGGCTTCAATTCGCGCTACCTCCTCGACATTGCCGGCCAGTTCAAGGGCGAATCGGCGAGTTTCCTCCTGGCGGATCCCGGTTCTCCCACCATCATCAGCGACCGCGAGGACGATCGCGCCCTCTATGTTCTAATGCCGATGCGGGTCTGAGCCTCTCCGCCGCTGCCAATCTTGCGTGGTGCTGTCGCAACACCCCCAAAAGATGCCTATTTTGCTTGCCCGACAGCGGTTTGAAGGCCATATCTCGTGGTGTGACAGCGATCTCCGGCTATCGTTTTGAAGCCTCTGGCGGCAGCGCTCGGGCCGACGGCGCGCGGCCCGCCGTTCGGGTCGGCCGTTTGACCCTGACGGACTTTCGGAACTATGCCGCGCTGCGGCTCGACACCGATGGCAGATCAGTGGTTCTGACCGGCCCGAACGGGGCCGGCAAGACCAACCTGCTCGAGGCCGTGTCGCTGCTGGTTCCCGGCCGCGGCTTGCGCGGCGCGTCGTTCGACGAGCTGATCCGCCATGGCGCCGCCGGCTTTGCCGTCGCGGCCGAAATTGACGGCCCGGAAGGTCGCATCCCTGCCGGCACCGCGTTCGAGCGCGAGCCGGCGAGCGATCCCGCGCCGGGGCAGCGCCACGTCAAGCTCGCCGGCCGCCCCTGCAAGGGCTCGGGCGCGCTCGCCCGGCATGCCAGGATCCTGTGGCTGACGCCGGCGATGGACCGTCTGTTCTCCGGCCCTCCCGGCGATCGGCGGCGCTTCCTCGACGGGTTGGTCGCCGCTTTCGACCCGTCCCATTCGATGCGGGTCGGCCAGTTCGAGCGCGCCATGCGCGAGCGCAACCGGCTGCTCGCCGCTCTGCCGCCCGATCCCCGCTGGCTCGCCGCGGTGGAGACTCAGATGGCCGAGTCCGCGGTGGCGGTCGCCGCCGCCCGGGTCAGCGCCCTTGAGGCCCTCACCGCCTATGTCGGGCAGACCCTGACGGCGCGGTTCGGCGGGTCATTTCCCTGGGTCAAGGTCGCCGTCGGCGGGCGCATCGAGGACGATGTCAGGAACGGCCCGGCCGTCCAGGCCGAGGATGCCTATCGCCAGGTCCTTCACGATGGCCGCCGGCTCGATCAGGCCGCCGGCCGCACCCTTGCCGGGCCCCATCGTAGCGAGTTCCTGGTGACCCACGGACCCAAGAGCATCGCCGCCGAGAGCTGCTCCACCGGCGAGCAGAAGGCACTGCTCATCGGCATGATCCTCGCCCACGCCCGGGCGGTGCGCGACAATTTCCAGGGCTTTTCCCCGCTGCTCCTGCTCGACGAGGTCGCCGCTCATCTCGATGCCGAGCGCCGCGCCGGGCTCTTCGCCGAGCTTCGCGAGCTCGGTGCCCAGGCCTTCATGACCGGCACCGACGAGCTGCTGTTCGCCGCCGCCGGCTCCGATGCCGCATTCCTGCACATCGAGGCAGGCCAGCTGTCCCCTTCGCCAAATTTCCAGTGAGCTGCCCGTGACCGATCGAATGACCGACAGCGAACCATCCTCCCTGAGCACATCCGGCGGCTATGGCGCCGACGCCATCAAGGTCCTGAAGGGCCTCGATGCGGTGCGCAAGCGTCCCGGCATGTATATCGGCGACACCGATGACGGCTCGGGGCTTCACCACATGGTGTATGAGGTCGTCGACAATGCCATCGACGAGGCGCTCGCCGGCCATGCCGATCGCGTCACCGTCACCCTCAATGCCGATGGCTCCTGCACCGTCTGCGACAATGGCCGCGGCATCCCGACCGACATTCATCCGAGCGAGGGCGTCTCCGCCGCCGAGGTCATCATGACCCAGCTCCATGCCGGCGGCAAATTCGACCAGAACTCCTACAAGGTCTCGGGCGGCCTGCACGGTGTCGGCGTGTCGGTGGTCAATGCCCTGTCGTCGGTCCTGAAGCTCAGGATCTTCCGCGATGGCCGGGAGCACGCGATGAGCTTCACCAATGGCGATCCGGATGCGCCGCTGCGGGTGGTGGGCGATGCACACGGGCGCAAGGGCACCGAGGTGACCTTTCTGCCCTCGACCCAGACCTTCAGCAAGACCGAGTTCGACTATCCGACGCTGGAGCACCGCCTGCGCGAGCTCGCCTATCTCAATTCCGGCGTCTCCATCACGCTCTCCGACCTGCGCGGCGTCGAGCCGCGCGAGCAGACCATGTATTTCAAAGGGGGCGTCGAAGCCTTCGTCCGCTGGCTCGACCGCGCCAAGAGCCCGCTGATCGAGAAGCCGATCCCCATCCGCGCCGAGCGCGACGGCATCGCCATCGAATGCGCCCTGTGGTGGAACGACAGCTATCACGAGACCGTGCTGTGCTTCACCAACAACATCCCCCAGCGCGATGGTGGCACCCATCTCGCCGGCTTCCGCGCCGCCCTGACCCGCGTCGTCAACGGCTATGCCAGTGAAAGCGGCCTCGCCCGCAAGGAGAAGGTGGCGCTGACCGGCGACGATGCCAGGGAGGGCCTCACCGCGGTGCTGTCGGTCAAGGTGCCGGACCCCAAATTCTCCTCCCAGACCAAGGACAAGCTGGTCTCCTCCGAGGTCCGCCCGGCGGTCGAGGGCATCATCAGCGAAAACCTCGGCACCTGGTTCGAGGAGCATCCTGCCGAAGCCCGCTTGATCGTCGGCAAAGTGATCGAGGCCGCCGCCGCCCGCGAGGCGGCGCGCAAGGCCCGCGAGCTGACCCGCCGCAAGGGCGCCCTCGACGTCGCCTCCCTGCCCGGCAAGCTCGCCGACTGCCAGGAGCGCGACCCCGCCAAGGCCGAGCTCTTCATTGTCGAGGGCGACTCGGCCGGCGGCTCCGCCAAGCAGGCGCGCAACCGCGAGAACCAGGCGGTGCTGCCATTGCGCGGCAAGATCCTCAATGTCGAGCGTGCCCGCTTCGACAAGATGCTGTCATCCTCCGAGATCGGCACCTTGATCACCGCGCTTGGAACCGGCATCGGTCGCGATGATTTCGACGTTGGCAAGCTGCGCTACCACAAGATCGTGATCATGACTGACGCCGATGTCGATGGTGCCCATATCCGGACCTTGTTGCTGACCTTCTTCTACCGCCAGATGCCGGAGATCATCACCGAGGGGCACCTCTTCATCGCCCAGCCGCCGCTCTACAAGGTCAAGCGCGGCAGCTCCGAGCGCTATCTGAAGGACACCAAGGCGCTGGAGGAGTTCCTGATCGATCAGGGTCTCGATGATGCGGTGCTGATCCTGGCGAATGGCGAGGAGCGCGCCAGGACCGATCTCAAGGCGATCGTCTCCGAGGCGATCGCCGTCCGGGCGGCGCTGGACGGGCTTCACTCCCGCTATCCGCAATTCGTCGTCGAGCAGGCGGCCATTGCCGGTGCTCTTTCGCCTGAGGTGCTGAGCGACCCGAAGCAGGCCGAGGCCGCCGTCGCCTATATTGCCCGCCGCCTCGACCTTCTGTCCGAGGAGACCGAGCGTGGCTGGCATGGCGAGCCGACGCCCGATGGCGGGCTGATCTTCACCCGCGAGGTGCGCGGCGTGCGCGAGGTCAGGGTGATCGACGGCAAGCTCATCTCCTCCGCCGACGCGCTGCGGCTCGACCGACGCAAGAACGAGCTTCAGGAGATCTACGGCAAGGCGGCGCGCCTCAAGCGCAAGGACAGCGAAACCCTGATCCGCGGGCCGGTCGCGCTCCTCGAGGCGGTGCTGGCCCACGGTCGCAAGGGGGTGACGCTGCAGCGCTACAAGGGGCTCGGCGAGATGAATCCCGAGCAGCTCTGGGAGACCACGCTGGACGTCAACGCCCGCTCGCTCCTCAGGGTCCAGATCCGCCAGGCCGACGAGGCCGGCGACCTGTTTTCCAAGCTGATGGGCGACGACGTCGACCCGCGGCGCGAATTCATCCGCGAGAACGCCCTGAGCGTGGCAAATCTCGATGTCTGAGGCACCAGAGGTGGTTATTCCTAAACACATTATGCTTTAGAACATTCTGCGGTCATCATTGGGTTTAACGTTCAACCGAGACGATGGGCTTGTTCGGCAGGAGCGGTAGGAACGGCAGGCGCGGCGACGAGCGCGCCGAGCCGAAGCTGTTTGCCGATCGCCGCTCGTCCTGGCGCGACGGCGCAGGCCGCACCCGCGACCGGCGCAGCCCCCGTCCGGCGATCTTCACCGCTCTCTCCTGGCTCATGACGCTCGGTCTGTGGGGCACGTTGGTTGCCGCAGCGGTGATTGGCTACGCGTTCCTCAGCCTCGACAAGCAGGGCCTGTTCAGGATCCCGGAGCGCGAGCCCGGCATGATCCTGCTTGCCGACGACGGCAACGTCCTGGCCGAGCGCGGCTCGTTCTTCGGCGACGAGGTGCGCCTCGACGAGCTCCCAGCCTATGTGCCGCAGGCGGTGATCGCCATCGAGGACCGCCGCTTCTACCAGCATTTCGGCGTCGACTTACTCGGCCTGCTGCGCGCCGGGTTCACCAACCTCCAGGCCCGCCGGGTCGTCGAGGGCGGCTCGACCATCACCCAGCAGCTCGCCAAGAACCTGTTCCTCCAGCCCGACCGCACCATCGAGCGCAAGTTCCAGGAGATGATCCTCGCTTTCTGGCTCGAGAGCAAATTCACCAAGGACGAGATCCTGCAGCTTTATCTGAACCGGGTCTATTACGGCGCCGGCGCGGTCGGCATCGAGCGCGCCGCCCAGCGCTTCTTTTCCCGCTCCGCCCGCGACGTCAATCTCGCCCAGGCGGCGATCCTGGCGGCGGTGCTGAAGGCGCCCTCGGCCTACAATCCGATCAACCATCCCGACCGCGCCACCGCGCGGGCCCGCCTGGTCGTCAACGGCATGGTGGAAGCCGGCTTCATCACCCGGAGCGAGGCCGACCGCTCGGCCACCCTCAAGACCGCCGTGAAAGTGTCGAACTACCTGCCGGCCACGCAATATATCGTCGACTATGTCAGCGAGCAGCTGCCCGACCTCATCGGCAAGTACGACCAGTCGATCGTCGTCGAGACCACCATCGACCGCAAGCTCCAGACCGCCGCCGAGCGCTCGGTGCGCCGCCATCTCGAGCGCGAGGGCGCCAAGCTCAACGCCACCCAGGCGGCGGTGGTGACCATGAACGGGCTTGGCGACATCAAGGCGATGGTCGGCGGCCGCTCCTATGCCAAGAGTCAGTTCAACCGCGCCGTCAAAGCCAAGCGCCAGCCGGGCTCCGCCTTCAAGGCCTTCGTCTATCTCACCGCCATCGAGCAGGGCGCCACGCCCGAATCGGTCGAGGTCGACGAGCCGGTGCAGATCGGCACCTGGTCGCCCGAGAACTACCGCCGGCAATATCTCGGCCCGGTGAGCCTGACGCGAGCCCTGGCGCTCTCCCTCAACACCGTTGCCGCCAAGGTGGCGCAGGCGGCCGGGCCGGACAACGTCGCCGCCACCGCCAAGCGCCTCGGCATCCTGTCGCCGCTCCAGGCCAATGCGTCGATCGCGCTCGGCACCTCCGAGGTCACCCTCCTCGAGCTCGCCAGCGCCCATGTGCCGTTCTCCAATGGCGGCTTTGCCGTCATCCCCCATGTGGTGAGCCGCGTCACCACCCGCGACGGCAAGGTGCTTTACCAGCGCCATGGCGGTGGTCCCGGCAAGGTCGTCAACCTCTACGAGCTCGGCGCCATGAACACCATGCTGCGCGAGGTCGTCCTCAACGGCACCGCCCGCCGGGCGGCGCTTCCCGGCCATGACGTCGCCGGCAAGACCGGTACCAGCCAGGATTATCGCGACGCCTGGTACATCGGCTATTCCGCCCAGTTCCTCACCGGCGTCTGGGTCGGCAATGACGACAATTCGCCGACCAAGAAGGTGACCGGCGGCAGCATTCCCGCCGCCATCTGGGTCGACATCATGGGACCCCTCCACGCCAGTCTCCCGTCCGAGCCGCTTCCCGGCGACTACCGGCCGACCTATGGCCCGGGCCCCGGCGGCCCGATGGCCGAGAGCGAGCATTTCGACAATGGTGGCGGCGGTGGTGGCGGCCGCGTCGGCGGATTCTTCGAGGCCTTGGAGAATCTGTTCGGCGGCCGCGCCCGCTCGGCGCCGCGTCGCGAGCCGATCTACCCCGACAGCGAGATGTATGGCGACGGCCCCTATCCCCTGACCGAGGCCCAGCGCCGCGAACGGCTCCGCCAGCGCCGCGAGATGATCGACCAGCTAGATTGACGGCAGCAGGCCGTGAGCAGTGCCCTTCCCGACTGCCTAAGCACCGTAGAGATGCAGCCCGTTGCCATGCGTCTTCAGCCAGCTTCGCGCCATGTCCGCCTCGGGGCACAGCCAATGCACCAGCGACCAGAATCGCCGGCCATGGTTCATCTCCTCGAGATGCGCCACCTCATGGGCCGCCACATAGTCGAGCACGAAAGGCGGCGCCAGGATCAGCCGCCAGGAATAGGATAACGTGCCCGCCGCTGAGCACGATCCCCAGCGGCTTGCCGTGTCCCGTATCGTGACCCGGGTGAAGCGCACGCCGAGCCGCGCCGCATGGTGATGCGACGACTTGGCGAGATCGAGGGCCGCCTGGCGCTTCAGCCAGTCGGCAAGCCGCCGCCCGACATGCGCCGCCGCGCCCGGCACCAGAATGGTCGGCTCGCCCATCGCTGCGAGCCGCACCGTGCCGCGCCCGCCGGTCGCTTCGATCGAATGGCTGCGCCCGCGCAGCGGAATGCGCCGGCCGGCCGCGAACGGCACCCGCTCGGGACCGCAGCCGATCCGCTGGAGGATCCAGTCCTTCTCCGATGCCGCGAAGGTCAGCGCCGCCCGCTGCGAGGTGTGATGCGGCAATGTCAGGACGATCCCGAGGCCGGACCGGTCGATCCGCAGGATGATACGACGGGCATTGGTGCGACGACGGAAGGTGACGGGCAGGCTTTTGCCTTCTATGACAAGCTCACCGTCTCGGGATTGGCGCAGGTCGCGCTTCATGGCGTGAGAAACATTTCCTCCCCAAACATATGACCGACAAAAGAGATTCGGACAAGCCGGGCCATATCGTCACCGGCATCCTGTTGATGGTCGCGGCGGTCACGACCTTCGCCATGCTGGATGCGACAGCCAAATACACCGTTAAATCATTGTCGACCGCAATGGTGGTGTGCTTTCGCTACGGCATTGCCAGCGCCTATGTGACGATCCTTCTCTGGCGCATGGGTGGCGCGCGGCTCCTCGTCACCCGCCACCGCAAGCTGCATGCCATGCGGGGTCTGCTTCTCCTCGGCTCGACCGGACTCAACTTCTTCGCGCTGAACTACCTCCAGCTGGCGCAGACCTCGGCCATCACCTTCTCCAACCCGCTCATCGTCTGCGTGCTCTCGCCCTGGCTGCTCGGCGAACGGGTGGGGCTGCGGCGCTGGATCGCGGTGATCGTCGGCTTCATCGGCGTCCTCATCATCATCCGCCCGGGCACGGCGGGCTTCCATTGGGCGATGGCCGCCTCTGTTCTGAGCGCGCTCTGCGGCGCCCTCTACCAGATCGCCACCCGCCATGTCGGGCTTCACGACCAGGCCCTGACCTCGCTGTTCTACATGACGCTGACCGGTGCGCTCGGCGCCGTGCCGCTGGCGCTGGTCGACTGGCAGACCCCGCTGGCCTGGCAATGGGGGCTGCTCGGGCTTGCCGCCATCTTCGGCACTTGTGGCCACTACATGCTGAC
>JBEVJH010000029.1:0-3311 GCA_040510355.1 Aestuariivirgaceae bacterium | reverse complement strand
GATGCGGCTCGAGCCCGAGCCTGGCAATCAGCCGCCGCGCCTGCTCGGCCTCGCTCATAAAAGATGCTCGATGCGGATCGGCAACTGACGCAGGCGCCGGCCGGTGGCATGAAACACGGCATTGGCAATGGCGGGCGCCACGCCTGTCATCGAGACCTCCCCCAGGCCCTTGACGCCGGCATCGTTGAAGGCAAGGTCCGGCTTGTCGATGAAGGCGACCTCGATCGAGCCGATATCGGCATTCACCGGCAGGACATATTCGGCGAGATCGGCATTGAGGAACCCGCCATAGCGCGGATCGACTTCGCTGGCCTCCCGCAGTGCGGCGCCGATGCCCCACACCACGCCGCCTCTCACCTGGCTCGCCGCTGTGCGCGGGCTGACCACCCGGCCGCAATCGACGACGCTGACCACCCGCGGCACGCGGATGCGACAGGTGGTCGGCTCGACCCGCACCTCGATGAAATGGGCGATGAAGCTGAACGTCACATGATCCTGATAGACCGGGCCGCCGATGGCGGGGAGACCGGCGCGCAGGCGATCGAAGATCTGATCGGGTTGTCCCGGCGCCTTCCTTTGAACCTCCACCTCGAGGGAGGGACGTCCGGCATCCTTCAGGATCTGAGCCGGCGTGCGGTTGGAGATCCCGCCGGGTGCCAGCTCGGACAGCGCCCGCAGCATCGCGTCGGCGGCATCGTTGGCGGTCGGAACGGCCGATGCCGTGCCCCAGGAGCCGGCCGTGAGATGCTGCGGGGCGGCGCGCGTGTCGCCGATGTTGGCGACCACCTGGTCGGGGCTGACACCGAGCTTGCGGGCGACAGCGTTGGCGAGAGCCGTGCGAATGCCCTGCCCCATTTCATGGCCGCCGATGCTGAGGCGCACTGCGCCATCGGCGGTCACCAGGAGCTTGGCGACGGTCGGCACGATGATGCCGGGATAGGTGCCGAGCGCCACGCCCCAGCCGATGTGCGAGCCGTCGGCGGCGCGCATCGATTGCGGCGCCATGCTGCGCTTGCTCCAGCCGAACAGCGCGGCACCGCGCGTGAGGCATTCGCCAACATGGCGGGATGAGAATGGCAGCTTGGTCGCGGGATCGATCTCGGTGTCGTTGGCAAGCCGCAGCGCCACGGGATCCTGTCCCACCGCATAGGCCAATTCGTCGACGCTGCATTCCATGACGAAGCAGCCCGGGTGCTCGAAGGGCGCGCGCATGTAGCCCGGCGTCTGAACGTCGGTACGCACCAGGCGCTCATGCCCGCGGAAACTGGCAAAACCATGAAGGCGCGCGCTGGCCGCAGTGTATTCCCCGGGAAACAGGTCATGGCGCGAGGTCTGGGCGTCGACCTCGTGGATCGCCGCCACCATCCTGCCGCTGCGGTCGGCGCCAAGGCGGACGCGGTGACGGCTGGCCGGGCGGAAGCTCGCGTCGTGGAAGACCTGGGCGCGCGGCACCACCAGCTTCACCGGACGGTCAAGCAGGCGGGCCGCAACCGCCGCCAAGACCGTCTGCATCTGCAAGGAATTCTTCTGACCGAAGCCGCCGCCGGCGAAGGGCGAGATCACCTCCACCTGCTCGGGCGGGATGCCAAGGGCCTTGGCAAGCCCATGGCGGATGGCCTCGGCATTCTGGGTGCCTTCGTGGATGGTGAGCTTGCCGGCGCTCCATTCAGCAACCGTCGCGATCAGCTCGATCGGGTTCTGGTGTTGCGGCGGGCAGGTGAAGACGGTGTCGATCTTGACCTCCGCCGCGTCATAGGCGGCATCGGCATCGCCGGCGGCGATCTCGGGAATGAAGTGGCTGAGCGGCGTATCGGCCTGGTTGATCGTCTCGGTGCCGGCGGCATCGAGGGTGACGCTGAACGACACCGGCGCATAGGTCGCCTGCACCAGCGCCGCCGCCTCGATTGCCGCTTCGATGCTCTCCGCAGCGACCAGCGCAATTGGCTGACCGCGATAGGCAATCGCCGGCGACAGCATCGGCTGGAAGCTCTGGAAGCCATAGCCGCCGCCCATGATGAAGCCCGCCGACTTCACATCGCCGATCGTCTCATGCGTCAGGACCAGCTGCACGCCGGCAACGGCTTGCGCTGCCGCGATGTCGAGCTTGGTGATGCGCCCCTTGGCGATGGTGGCGACCGCCAGGGCGGCATGAAGCAGCGTCGGGCGCGCATCGTCGGCTCCGAAGATCGCCGCGCCGCGCACCTTGTCATGGGCATCGATCCGCGGGGTATCGGGAAATGCCATGTCGGTCATGGAGCTACCCTCTTTGGCTCGCGATCATCACGGCGTCGGCAACGGTGCGGGCGCCGAGCTCGATGCGGAACCCGTTGTCATGGCCCCGCTTCGCTCCTTCGAGAGCGGCATCGCCGGCGGCGCGCGCCGCTTGGGGCGTCAGCCGGCGGCCGGCCAGGAGCTGCTCCGCCTTGCGGGCCCGCCACGGACGGGTGGCAAGCCCGCCAAGGGCGATGCGCGCCGCGCGCACCACGTCGCCATCCATGTCGAGCGCCACCGCCGCCGATGCGAGGGCGAAGGCATAGGACTCGCGGTCACGGATCTTGTGGTAGGTCGATTTCATGCCCAACGGCGTGACCGGCACGCGAATCCGCAGGACCAGCTCGCCGGGCTGAAGCGTGGTCTCGATATCGGGGGTGTCCGCCGGCTCGCGGTGAAGCGCCTCGACCGCGATGGTGCGCTGGCCGCCGGGGCCGAGCACGTCGATCGCCGCATCGAAAGCGACGAGAGCAACGGGCCAGTCGCCGGGATAGACGGCGATGCAATCCTTGCTTCCACCCAACAGCGCATGACCGCGGTCGATACCGTCCTGAGCCGCGCAGCCGCTGCCGGGGTTGCGCTTGTTGCAAGCGAACGGCTCGCCGCCGCGGAAATAGGCGCAGCGGGTGCGCTGCAGAAGGTTACCGGCAACCGTCGCCATGTTGCGCAGCTGCTGCGACGCCGCCCGCCACAACGACTCCGACAGGGCCGGATATTCCGCCACGAGGCGGCGATCGGCGGCGACGTCGCTCATCCGCGCCAAGGCTCCGAAGACCAATTCCGACGGCCCGCCAGTGTCGATGGCGGTGAGCTCGCCGAGACCGGTGACGTCGATGACATGCTGCGGCGTCTCGATATCGAGCTTCATCAGGTCGTAGAGCGTGGTTCCGCCTGCGAGATAGCGCGCCGCCGCCCCGCCCGCCACAGCAGCCGCAACGGCTGCCGCCGGGGTTTCCGCCCTGCTGTAGGTGAAGGGTCGCATCGCTCAGCTCCCCGCCATCTTTGCGGCGGCATCCTCGATCGCCGCGACAATGCCGACA
>JBEVJH010000028.1:0-15768 GCA_040510355.1 Aestuariivirgaceae bacterium | reverse complement strand
CCCGGGTCGCGCAGGTGGACAATTGAGGCAGTAGGCGAGAAGTCAGGCAGTAGGCAATAGGCAAATAGGCAATGACGGGAGCTCTTCCCTACTGCCTACTGCCTACTGCCTACTGCCTACTGCCTCGCTAATGCACCGTCTGTGACCGGCTCTCGGGCGGTTCCGGCCGGTGGCCGAAGCCGCGCCCGTCACCGAAGCCGCTCTCGCCATTGATGGTGAGCCCGTCGGCGCCGACTCCGATCTCGACTTCCTGTCCGTCGCTGATCCTGCCGGCGAGGATTGCCTCGGCCAGCGGATCCTGCAGGTATCGCTGGATCACCCGCTTGAGCGGCCGTGCCCCATAAGCCGGATCATAGCCCTTGTCGGCGAGCCAGGTCTTCGCCGCCGGATCGAGCTTGAGCGTGATGTTGCGTTCCGCGAGCAGCTTCTCGAGGCGCTTCAGCTGGATCGTCACGATCTGGCCCATCTGCTCGCGCTTCAGTCGGTGGAACAGGATGAGGTCGTCCAGCCGGTTGAGGAACTCCGGCCGGAAATGCTGGCGCACCACGTTCATCACCTGGTTGCGCACCACGTCGACATCCTGGTCCTCGGCCAGGCTGACCAGATATTCCGAGCCGAGATTGGACGTCATGATGATCAGCGTGTTGCGGAAATCGACCGTCCGCCCCTGCCCGTCGGTGAGCCGCCCGTCATCGAGAACCTGCAGCAGCACGTTGAATACGTCCGGATGGGCCTTCTCGATCTCGTCGAACAGCACCACCTGATAGGGACGGCGCCGCACCGCCTCGGTCAGCGCGCCGCCCTCGTCATAGCCGACATAGCCCGGCGGCGCCCCGATCAGCCGCGCCACCGAATGCTTCTCCATATACTCCGACATGTCGATGCGGATCAGCGCATGCTCGTCGTCGAACAGAAAATCGGCCAGCGCCTTGGTGAGCTCGGTCTTGCCGACGCCGGTCGGGCCGAGGAACATGAATGAGCCGATCGGCCGGTTTGGATCCTGCAGACCCGCCCGTGCCCGCCGGACCGCCGTCGAAACCGCATGCACCGCTTCCGCCTGCCCGACCACGCGCTGCGCCAGTGCCTCCTCCATCTTGAGCAGCTTGTCGCGCTCGCCCTCGAGCATCTTGTCGACCGGGATGCCGGTCCAGCGCGAAACGACCTGCGCCACGTGGTTCTCGGTCACCGCCTCATCGACCAGCGACTGCCGTGATCCCTGCTCGACATCGCGCAACCGCTTCTCGAGCTCGGGTATCCGCCCATAGGCGAGCTCGCCGGCCCGCGCCAGATCGCCCCGGCGCTGCGCCTGCTCGAGCTCGACCCGGGCTTGATCGAGCTCCTCCTTGATCTTCTGTGCGTGGCCGAGCTTCTCCTTTTCGGCCCGCCACATGGCGGTGAGCTCGGATGCCCGCTCCTCGAGATCGGCGAGCTCCTTTTCGATCCGCGACAAGCGCTCGCGCGAGGCCGCATCTGTCTCCTTCTTGAGGGCCTCACGCTCGATCTTCATCTGGATGATCCGCCGGTCGAGCTCGTCGAGCTCCTCGGGCTTCGAGTCGACCTGCATTCGAAGGCGCGAGGCGGCCTCGTCCATCAGATCGATCGCCTTGTCGGGCAGGAACCGGTCGGTGATGTAGCGGTTGGACAGATTGGCCGCCGCGACGATCGCCGAGTCGGTGATCCTGACGCCGTGATGAAGCTCGTACTTCTCCTTGAGGCCGCGCAGGATCGAGATCGTGTCCTCGACCGTCGGCTCGCTGACGAACACCGGCTGGAAGCGCCGCGCCAGCGCCGCGTCCTTCTCGACATGCTTGCGATACTCGTCGAGCGTGGTCGCGCCAACGCAATGAAGCTCGCCGCGCGCCAGCGCCGGCTTGAGCAAATTGGAGGCGTCCATCGCCCCATCCGCCTTGCCGGCTCCGACCAGCGTGTGCATCTCGTCGATGAATACGATGATGCGACCGGCCGCCGACTGGATCTCGTTGAGCACCGCCTTGAGGCGTTCCTCGAATTCGCCGCGATATTTCGCCCCCGCAATCAGCGCCCCCATGTCGAGCGCCATCAGCTGCTTGTCCTTCAGGCTCTCCGGCACGTCGCCATTCACGATGCGCAGCGCCAGGCCCTCCGCGATGGCCGTCTTGCCGACGCCCGGCTCGCCGATCAGCACCGGATTGTTCTTGGTGCGCCGCGACAGCACCTGAATGGTGCGCCGGATCTCCTCGTCGCGGCCGATCACCGGATCGAGCTTGCCGGCGCGCGCCGCCTCGGTGAGGTCGCGCGCGTATTTCTTGAGCGCATCGTAGCTTTCCTCCGCCGAGGCGCTGTCGGCGGTGCGGCCCTTGCGCAGGGCGGCAATCGCCTGCTCCAGCCCATGCGGCGTGACGCCGGCCGATTTCAGGGCCTTCTGCGCCTCTGACGGCTCGATCGCCAGTGCCTGCAGCAGGCGCTCGGCCGTGACGAAACTGTCGCCGGCCTTCTGGGCGAGCTTGCTCGCGGCCTCGAACACCCGCGCCGTCTCCGGCGCCATATAGAGCTGTCCCGCACCCGATCCCTCGACCTTCGGCATGCGCTTGAGCGCCGCCTCGTCGGCCGCCAGCGCCGCCTTGGGATTGCCGCCGGCCGCGCTGATCAGACCCGCCGCCAAACCCTGCTCGTCATCGAGCAGCACCTTCAACAGGTGCTCGGGGGTGAACCGCTGATTTCCCTCGCGCAGCGCCAATGATTGAGCCGCCTGAATGAACCCCCGCGCGCGCTCGGTGTATTTCTCAAAATCCATTTTGAACCTCCTCGGCCCCGTGCCCGATTGCGTCCAGCCCTCGAGAGGCGCCGGCCCCGGAAGCCTGCACGGTCCAGCAACGGATATGGTGTTGCGCGAAAGTCACGCAAGCATCAACAATGGCAAAAACTTGCCAACATGCCGTTGATGCCTGTCAAGGCCCAATCGGATTAATTGGAAGCGAAGTCTTCCGAGCTTTCGGCCGGCGGCTCGTTGTCGGCAGCCTGGTTCTCCCCGGCGGTTTCGCTCTTGCGCTCGCCCCGTGTCCGGCCGTCGCGCCTGAGCCGCCCATTGCCCGATGAGCCGGTTCCCGCGGCGCGGCGCAGGAAATCCGGCTGATGACCGCTCCAGCCATTGCCTTGCCCTTCCTCGCCGGCACCGGCATCGCGGAAGTCACGCCCCTCCCGGTTCTCCCGGAAGTCGCGGCTTTCCCGCGGCGGGCGGCTGTCGCGGTTCTCACGACCTTCGCGGTTCTCACGACCTTCGCGGTTGTCTCGGCTGTCGCGGTCGCGGAAATCACGCTCGCGCGGCCGGCGGAATTCCCGCGGCTGCTCGCCTTCGGTCTCACTGTCCCGGCTGGGCATCTCCCGCACCGGACGCTGCGACTGCAGATCGACGATGTCGGGCTGGGGCCCGTGGCCGGCTGGCACGAGCTCATCCTCTTCCGGCCCCTCGCCCTCGTCGTCATCCATGTCCTCGCTGCCGAACGGTCGCCGAATTCCGCCGGGCGGGCCGTTCTGCTGAGCGAAGCTCTGAGCGGCCGCGACAATCCGTAAATAATGCTCGGCATGCTGGTAATAATTCTCGGCCATCACCGAGTCGCCCGACGACTGGGCATCACGCGCCAGCTGCAGATACTTCTCAGCGACATGCTGGGCATTGCCGCGGACCTTGACGTCCGGCCCGTTGCTTTCGAACACCCGGTTGACCGGACTTCCTTGGCGACGGCCGCGGCCGCGCGATCTGTTCTTGTGTTGACCCTGTCTCATTCTGCCATTTACACCCGAAAATGCGACCCGCGACCTTGATCCAGCCGCGCAGCCGCGTCCTGTTCACCGGGTTCCAAGGAACCCGGTATCCGAAACGCTAATGTCCAAGAAAGCCGATTTGCGTGGCAATCTCCGCCAAAGCAGGTCTAGTGCTCACGGATTCCGGAAGCTGTCCACCCTCAAGGGGTTCAACCTTAGGCGCAGAACGCCGCCAGCTTGAACTGACATCTCCGCACTCCCCTCGGCCCTCCCCGGCCCCGCCGTCGCTACCAGCGATGAGTGCAGAATGCCCATGTAGGGACGCTTCTATTGCCGGGCACACTACCCGTTTGACGCCGGCTTTCCAACTGCTTTTTTCCTGATCGGAATGCCCAAAATTGAAGATCTGTTATGCACCGTGGCGCTTCAGCACCACCACCCTGTCACGGCCCGCGAGATCCCTGGCGATGCTCACGCAGGAGTAACCATGATCCTTAAACAATGTGATGACCATGCTTGCCTGGTCGCTGCCGATTTCGAGAGCCAGGAACCCGTTGGGCGCCAACAGCGAAACGGCGCCCGCGGCAATCCGCCGATAGGCATCAAGTCCGTCGGGACCGCCATCCAGCGCCTCCATAGGATCGTGATCCCTGACCTCGATTTCAAGCGTCGCGATCTCTCCACGCCGGATATAGGGCGGGTTCGACACGATGAGATCGAACCGGCCATCGATCCCGGCAAGCCAATCTGCCACGATGAACGTCGCCCGTTCGCCGACGCCGAGCCGCCGGGCATTGTCGCGGGCCACCGCAAGCGCCGCCGCGCTCCGGTCGATGCCGCTCCCCGTTGCCGAGGCCAACTCGCACAGCATCGTCACCAGAATGGCGCCGCTGCCGGTCCCGAGATCGAGGATCCGTGGCGCCGCCACGCCGGACAGAAGCTGCAAAGCCGTCTCCACAACCGTCTCGGTGTCGGGCCTGGGGTCGAGGACCGCCGGCGTGACGATGAAGTCCCGGCCATAGAACTCTCGCCGGCCGAGGATCCGCGACACCGGCTCTCGGCGCAGGCGGCGCGCTAGCTGGTCGCGCACCCGTTGCGCCGCGCCGGCCCCGACCGCGCGTTCCGGTTCTGCCATGGCGGCCGCCCGGTCGAGGCCGAGCGCGTCGAGCACCAGCACCCGCGCATCGAGTGCGGCGCTCGCGATGCCGGCCGCCGCCAGCCGTGCCCTGGATTCACCGATCAGGCTTTCCACCGTGTCAGCCGGCATTCCCGTCGCTGCCGGCAAGCAGTTCGGCGTGATGCTGCATGATCAGCGCCTGGACGAGCTCCTCGAGCGCGGGCCCTTCCAGCACCAGATCGAGCTTGTAGAGCGTGAGATTGATCCGGTGATCGGTCACCCGTCCTTGGGGGTAATTGTAGGTCCTGATGCGCTCCGACCGATCGCCCGAGCCGACCTGACCGCGACGGACCGCCGATCGTTCGGCATCGAGCCGCTCCCGCTCGCGCTCATAGAGCTTGGCGCGAAGGATTTTCAGCGCCTTTGCCTTGTTCTTGTGCTGCGATTTCTCGTCTTGCTGGCTGACCACGATTCCGGTCGGCAGATGGGTGATCCGCACCGCGCTGTCGGTGGTGTTGACCGACTGCCCACCCGGCCCCGAGGAACGGAACACATCGATGCGCAGGTCCTTATCCTCGATCTGGACATCGACCTCCTCCGCTTCGGGAAGCACCGCTACGGTGGCGGCCGAGGTATGGATGCGACCCTGCGCTTCAGTTGCCGGCACCCTCTGGACCCGGTGCACGCCCGACTCGAACTTGAGATGAGCGTAGGCGCCGGCGCCGGAGATCTGCGCCACGATCTCGCGATAGCCGCCGAGCTCGGCCTCGCTCGTCGACAGGATCTCGACCCGCCACCCCTTGAAGCCGGCATATCGCTGGTACATTCGGAACAGGTCTCCAGCGAACAGCGCCGCTTCGTCGCCCCCGGTGCCGGCCCTGACCTCGATGATGACGTTGCGCTCGTCGGCGGCGTCCTTGGGCAGCAGCATCAGGCGAAAATTCTGCTCGGCCTCCCGGATTCGCGCATCGAGCGATAAGCGCTCGTCCTCCGCCAGCGACTTCAGCTCGCCGTCGCTCGCCTGAGCAAGCATCTCCTCGACCTCCGCCCGCTCGCGCCTGAGGGTTGCAAGCGAGCGGGCAGCCCGTATCACCGGCTCGAGTTCGGCATATTCCTTCGACAGCTTGACGAAGGCATCGCCGGTTGCCCCGCTCGCCAATTCGGCTTCGATCACGGCGAAGCGATCGTTGAGTCGCGCAATCTTTTCACTTTCGATCGAGATCATAGTTCCTCGGCGCGGACCGGACAGCGTCCGCCACAGGTCAGGTCGCGCGTTCTAGCCGAGACTCTCGTTTGCGCCAAGCGCCAGCATCTAGCCCTCGGTCAATCGCCCGAGATCGAGCGAGCGCCCGACCAGGATCTCGCCCGGGTTGCCAAGCTGGCCCCTATCCACCCCGTCGATCGAATAGCTGAGCAGGCCGCCATCGCGGGCGATGACCATGAGTCCGTCGCGGTTGGGCACACGATAGCTGTCGCCGGCCATCAAGGTCTGGGTGAGCACCACGCGCCCCTGAGCATCTTCGATGCGGATCCACACCTTGGCCTTGGCATGCAGCACCAGCCGGGAATCGATATTTTCCGAGCCGTAGATCCGGCCGGCTCCAGTTTCCGCCTCGTCTTCCGAAGGTGCCCGATGCGTGTTCTTGCGCTTGAGCGTGCCGCCGCCGCCGGTTTCCCGTTGGATAAGCTCGGCAATGCCGCCGACCGGCTCGCTCGCCGCTCCATCCGTCTCGGGCTCTGGCAGATCCGGGCCTGACGCCCCTGCCTCGGCCTCGCGGACCTCCGCGGAGTCCCCGTTCATGAATTCTTCCGTCAGCGATGTGATCGACGAGACTTCGCTCGCCGGTCCTTCAACCCTGACATTTGTCGGGTTGCTGTGCGCGGTGACTCCCGCCGGGTCCCCTCCCGGGCTCAACACATAGCTGGCCGCTGCAAACAACAGCATCGCCCCGCAAATGCCGGCAACGATCCCGCCATTGCCTTTGGCCGCGTCGATCAGCCGATTGATGACTGGGAAAGCAATGATCTCTGCACTTCCAAAGGGCCGAGCGGCCCCCGCCGGACGTCGCATCTGGCTGCCCTGCTGTGGCAGGAACCGGGCATAGTGCTGGAGCAAGGGCGTGGGATCGAAGCCAAGATGATGGGCGTAGGCTTCGAGCATCCGCAACGTATCGCGCCGCGGCGGCAACCGCGTCAGGTCACCGGCTTCGATCGCTTCGAGATGATGCGGATGCACCTGGCAGGCCCGTCCGGCATCCTGAAGCCGCTCGCGCCGCCTTTCTCTTTCACGCTGCAGGAACCAGCCGACCTCGCCTGCCGGATCGATCTCACCATCGGGTTTCGGCCGGAAGAACACGGAAGCGCGAGGCTTCCCCATATGGACCTGGCTGTCGCTGCTCATCAATGCCGATCCGCTGAACCATCAGGCGCGGGAGGGTTTTCTCGCGCCTGTCAGGGCTTACGATGGTTCAAAATGGTAACCATCAGGTTACGCTCAGACGGGTATGTTGTTGTCGGCCGCAAAGCCCATGAGCTCGGCCCTCACGCTGTGGTCGCCGCTGCCGAGCAATGGCATGAGGAAGCTTTCGAGCTTGCCGGCATCGAGCATCAGCGTCATCGACTTCACCGGCCCGATGGCGGCGGGCGCCATCGAGATCGAGCGATAGCCGAGCCCGACGAGCGCCATCGCCTCGAGCGGCCGCCCTGCCATCTCGCCGCAAAGATTGATCGGCACGTCGAAGGCGCGCGCCCGCTCGACCACGAACCTGAGCGCGTTGAGCCCCGGCGGGCTCAGCGGATCATAGCGGCCCGCGAGCTTCGGGTGACTGCGGTCGGAGGCGAACAAGAACTGCATGAGGTCGTTCGACCCGATCGATACGAAATCCACCTCGGCAAGAAACGCATCGAGCTGAAACAGCAGCGACGGCACCTCGATCATCGCGCCGAGCATCAGGGTGCGTGGCGGCGGATGGCCCTGCCTCTCGAGAAACGCCTGCTCCTCCAGCACTGCCGCCCGCGCATTGATGAACTCGGCAACCTCAGCCACCATCGGAAACATGATCCTGATGTCGCGGCCCGAGCCCGCCCTGAGCAGCGCCCGCGCCTGCAGCCGGAGCAGCGCCGGACGCTCGAGTGCGTAACGGATTGCCCGCCAGCCAAGCGCCGGATTGTCCTCGCGCGCCACATGAAGATAGGGCAGGGTTTTGTCGGAGCCGATATCGAGGGTTCGGAAGACCACCGGCTTCTCTCCTGCCGCCGCCAGAACCGCAGCATAGAACCCCGACTGCTGCTCCAGCCGCGGAAACCGCCGCGACAGCATGAATTGCAGCTCGGTCCGGAACAGCCCGATGCCGTCGGCGCCGGATTCGGAAAGGTGCGGCAGATCGACGATCAGCCCGGCATTGATGTTGAGCGCGATCCGCCGGCCATCCAGCGTCACTGCCGGCAGATGTTTGAGCTCGGCGTATTTCGCCTGCCGACGGGCATAGAACCTGACCTTCTCGGCATAGGCTTGCTCGATCCCGGGCGACGGCCGGACATGGATCTCGCCGAGACCGCCATCGACGATGATCGGATCGCCGGTCTCGACGAGCTCGATGATGTCGACAACATGCCCGACCGCCGGGACGCCGAGCGCCCGCGCCACGATCGCCACATGGCTGTTGGTCCCGGCTTCGGCGAGCACCAAGCCGCGCAGCCGCGTCCGGTCATAGTCGAGAAGCTCGGCAGGACCCATGGTGCGCGCCACCACGATGGCGTCGCGCGGCAGCTGGCCCTGCGCCGCCGTGCCGGTCTGACCCGTCAGGATTCGCAGCAACCGGTTTGCCAGATCATCGAGATCATGCAAGCGGTCGCGCAGATAGCTATCGCTCTGACGCATCATGCGGGCGCGATTCTCCCCCTGCACCCGCTCGACTGCTGCCTCGGCGGTCAGGCCGGTCTCGACCGCCTCGCGGATGCGCCGAACCCAGCCGCGGTCATGGGCGAACATCCGGAAGGTCTCCAGCACCTCGTCATGCTCGCCCCCCTCGCCAAGGCTAATCCGGCCGATCAGCGTATCGACTTGCTGACGCAGCGCCGCGATCCCCTCCTCGAGCCGCCGCTTCTCGTCGGGAATGCTCTCCGCAATCAGATTGGTGATGACGACCCGTGGCTCATGCAGGACGACATGGCCGAGCGCCAGCCCCTCGGCAATGGTTTCGCCGCGCAGATGATGGCTGCGCTGGCGCGCCGCTTCTGCCTCGCCTGCCTGCGCCAGCTCCTTCATGTCGCCCGAGGCGATGACCTCGGCCAGCACCATCGCCGCCGTCTGCAGCGCTTCTTCCTCCTCCTCGATATATTGCCGCTTGGTGCGGTTCTGAACGACCAGCACGCCGATCGAGCGGCCGAGCCGCAACAACGGCACGCCGAGGAACGACGAATAGATCTCCTCGCCGGTCTCGGGCAGGTATTTGAAGTCGGGATGCGACTGCGCCTCGGCGAGGTTGAGGGGGGCGCCATCGAGCGCGATCTTCCCGACCAGACCTTCGCCGAGCTTCAGCCGGCTCTTATGCACGGCCGCCCGGTTGAGGCCCTCGGTCGCGAAGAGCTCGAGATCGCCGCCCGGCCGCAGCACATAGATCGAGCACACCTCGGCCACCATGTTGGCGGCGATCAAGGTCACGATCCGATCGAGCCTCTGCTGCGCTGCGACCGGCTCCGCCATGACCTCGCGCAGCCTTCGCAGCAGGACGCGCGGGCCTAAGGCGGGTGGAACCATCGGCGTGCGTCCTTAGAGCCTTCTCGGCGGTTTGGCACGGGGCTTGGCGATCATCCTATCCTTCCTGCTCAGACCGCATCGAGCCCGTAGGCGCTGTGCAGCGCCCTGACGGCGAGCTCCGTATAGGCAGCATCGATCAGCACCGACACCTTGATCTCGGAGGTGGTGATCGCCTGGATGTTGATGCCCTTCTCGGCGAGCGCCTTGAACATCTTCGCCGCCACTCCCGCATGGCTGCGCATGCCGATGCCGATGATCGATATCTTGGCGATGCCGGTGGCATGCGACAACTCCGCATAGCCGATCTTGTCGCGCGCCGCCTCGAGCACCTCGAGCGTGCGCCTCAGATCCTTGGTTGCGATGGTGAAGGTGATATTGGCCATCTTTCCATCGGGCGAGACGTTCTGGACGATCACATCGACGCTGATATTGGCCTCGGCCAGCGGACCGAAGATGCCCGCCGACACGCCCGGACGATCGGGCACGCCGCGGATCGACACCTTCGCCTCGTCCTTGGCATAGGCGATTCCGCTGACAACCTGCTGTTCCACGATCTTGTCCTCGTCGCATACGATGGTGCCCGGCCCGGTGCCGTCCGGCCGGTTCTGGCTGGCTGAATCCGGCGGGTCGAAGCTGGAGCGCACCTGGAGGGGCACCTTATACACCATCGCCAGCTCGACCGATCGGGTCTGCAGCACCTTGGAGCCGAGAGAGGCCATTTCCAGCATCTCTTCATAGGTGATGCGGTCGACCCGCCGCGCCGTTTCGACAATGCGCGGATCGGTCGTGTAGACCCCGTCCACATCGGAATAGATATCGCATCGCGCATCGAGGGCGGCCGCCAGCGCCACCGCGCTTGTATCCGAGCCGCCGCGGCCCAGCGTGGTGATGCGCCGATCCGGACCAACCCCCTGAAAACCGGCCATCACGACGACCTGGCCCTGCTCCAGGCGCTTGCGGACCTCCTGATCGTCGATCTCGAGGATGCGCGCGGCGCCATGGACACCGTCGGTGCGCACTGCCACCTGCCAACCCATCCACGACCGGGCAGGAATTCCCATGTCCTGCAGCACGATGGCAAGGAGCCCGGCAGTGACCTGCTCGCCCGAGGCCACCACCGCATCATACTCGCGGGCATCGTGCTTGAGCGCCGCCTCGCGGCACCATCCCACCAGCTGATCTGTCGTCCCGGCCATGGCCGAGACCACCACGGCCACCTGATGGCCGCACCTGAGCTCCCGCTCGACATGGCGCGCGACATTGCGGATTCGCGCGATATCGGCGACCGAGGTTCCCCCGAACTTCATCACCAATCGAGCCATGCCCTGTCTCTTGCCTTGCGAGGGACCGGTCGAAAAAAACCGAAAGCGGGTTCCCGGAGCAGCACGCCAGAAAGACGCGCGAGAACGGTTCTCCGCCGCGTCATATATGCAATAGTGGCCGCCTGCAATCCCTGCAGCGCATTGTTGAATACATTCCGTCGGAGGTTCGGCCGGAGATCATGTCGACGCCCCTGAGAAGCTCGGTAGAAGACGCCGAAGTGGCCAAATTTTCAGCAATTGCCGCACAATGGTGGGATCCGGCGGGCAAATTCGCCGTGCTGCATAAGTTCAATCCCGTTCGCCTGGCCTATATTCGCGAGCAGGCAACTGCCTGGCTTGGCCTCGACCCGGTGGCGCTTCGGCCCTTCAACGGCCTCCGCCTTCTCGACATTGGCTGCGGCGGCGGGCTGTTGTCCGAGCCGATGGCCCGCCTCGGGGCGAAGGTTGTCGGCATCGACCCCGCCGAGCGCAACATCAAGACCGCCCGCATCCATGCCGCCGGGCAGGAGCTTGCGATCGATTACCGAGTCGCCACCGCCGAGGATCTCGCCGACCGCGGCGAACGATTCGACATCGTCCTCAACATGGAGGTTATCGAGCATGTCAGGGATCCCCGGCGCTTCGTCGCCGATTGCGGTCGGTTGCTGAGACCGCGCGGCGTCATGGTGGTGGCGACGATCAACCGAACCTTCCGGTCCTTCGCCCTGGCGATCATCGGCGCCGAATATGTCCTCGGCTGGCTGCCAAGGGGGACCCACCAATGGGAGAAGTTCATCAGCCCGGACGAGCTGGCGGCCTTTGTCGAGGCCGCCGGCCTTGCGGTGCGGGCGACCGATGGAGTCGTCTTCAACCCGCTCACCATGGGGTGGTCGCGCTCGTCCGATCTCGCTGTGAACTACATGCTCGTGTCGCAGGCCCCGAGCGCCGCCTAGAGCCGCAGGTTCTAGTTCGAATCCTCCGGCAATGGCGGCAATGGGTGGACATCCACCCCTTCGTCGAGCAGCGACTTCGCCTCCTCCAAGGAGGCCTCGCCATAAATGCCCCGCGGCTCGGCTTCCTTGTAATGGATGCGTCGCGCCTCCTCGGCGAAACGGTCACCGACATAGTCGGCATTCGCCTTGACCTGACGCCTGAGCTCGCGCACCGCTTCGACCAGCGCCGAGACTTTCTCATCCTTCCGTCCGGCATAAACCGGCATGCGGCCTTCGCCGCGCTGGTTGGCCTTCGCCTGAATGCCCGGCGTCATCAGCTGCTTGGCGACGATCGTTGAATGGCAGACCGGACACACCACCTGGCCGGCCGCCGCTTGCGCCTCATAGGCTGCGCTGTCGCGAAACCATCCGTCGAAAGCGTGCTCCTTGTCGCAGACGAGATCGTATCGGATCATCGGGCGTCTCCCGCCGCGCCGATCGCAATGGCGCGCTGATGCCGCAGGGCGGGAATTCTTCGCCGCGCCTCCACCGCCTGCTGTGCATCGATCTCGGTCACGATGATGCCGGGCTCGTCCAGCGCCTCGGCAAGGATCCGTCCCCAGGGATCGATGACGAGGCTATGGCCGTAGGTCTCACGCCCGCTCTCGTGGCGCCCTCCCTGTGCCGCCGCCAGCACGAAGCTGCCCGTTTCGATCGCCCGCGCCCTGAGCAGCACGTGCCAGTGAGCCTCGCCGGTCACCCTGGTGAACGCCGATGGAACCGCGAGCACGCTGGCACCGGCGTTGGCCAAGGCGAGATAGAGCTGCGGAAATCTCAGATCGTAGCAAATGGTCAGTCCGAGCCGGATCGATCCGATATCGACGCTGACAGCTCGGGCCCCGCCATCATAGCTTCCAGACTCGCGGTAGCTCTCGCCATTGGCCAATGCCACATCGAACAGATGCACCTTGTCGTAGCGCGCCGCGACCCGCCCGTCCGGCGCGTAGAGCAGCGAGCGATTGACCAACCGATCGCCTGACCTGAGCGCCAGCGATCCGGCCGACAGCCAGATTCCGAGTTCATGCGCCAGCGCTGAAAGCGCGGCAACCGAGGGATCCTCAGCCTCTTCCCGGACCTTCTCCCACAGCACCGCCCGCCGCGGCTCGATCACATTGGTCATCTCCGGCGTCGCTATGAATTCGGCGCCGTCGCCCGCCGCGCGGCGGACCAGCCGCCTTGCCTCCGCGACATTGGCCGCGGTCTCGAGACCCGAGCACATCTGGACAAGACCGACACGCAACACGCTGGACATTGCCGGAGTCACACACCAAGCAGTGGATCAAGACCGCCCCGCCGGTCGAGCGCAAAAAGGTCGTCACAGCCGCCAATATGCTGCTCGCCGATGAAGATCTGCGGCACAGTGCGCCGCCCACCGGCCCGGTCGCTCATGGTCTTCCGTCGCAATGGATCACCGGAAACATCGATCTCCTGGAATGTCGCCCCCTTGTTACGCAGTAGATTCTTGGCGGCCACGCAATAGGGGCAGAATTGCGTCGTATATATCGTCACATCCGCCATCGGGTGTCCGCAAATCTTCGATTCGCTTATAATTGTCATATATGTAACCGCTGAGGGCCGGCGGCAAGTGCGAACACCAGAACATTGACGCTTGCCGCACGCTATTGAGGAGCGCTTCTGCGCAGGCATTGCTCGTTGCGCCTGTGGTCAGCACATCATCGATGAGCAACACCCGGCGCCCCCTGATCTGGTCGCGAGCCTCCGGCGCCAAGGCGAAAGCGCCCCGGACGTTCCGGGCGCGCCGCTTGGCATCGAGACTGACCTGCGTCGCAGTCGCCCGAACGCGGACGAGCCCCTGAAACTGGCAAGGTTTTGCCGCAAGCCGAGCGATCCGCATCGCCAGCAACGCGGCCTGGTTGTATCGCCGGCGCCACAAGCGCCAGCGATGAAGCGGCACCGGAATCAGCAGATCGCTCGCCGCGATCACGTCCCGTCCGGCCATCGTCATGAGCCGCGCCATCGGCAGGGCAGCTTCGTAGCGATCCTGATATTTAAGCCCCTGCACCAACAATCGCGACTTCTTATCGTAGATGACAGCACCACGCGCCCGGTGATAGAGCGGAGGCGATTTGAGCGCTGCCGGGCTGATCAGGTCGTCGCCGTCGCCGCCATAAGGGAACGGCACGCCGGTCACCGCGCAGCGCGGAGCATCGATCAGCGTCAGGCCGCTCCAGCAGTTTGGGCAAAGACCCGCCTGGCTCATGGTGACGGTTCGGCAAATCACGCAGCGCGGCGGCAGCAGCGTGTCCAGGAGCTCCTGGCCCGCTGACCGAATGAGCGAGATGACGATCGACATTGCCGGATTCTGAGGACCTGAGGCTCGCAGTGCAGCCGCCAATCCCCTTATTCGATGAGCAACGACTGCGTCAACGCTTGACGAGGGCGGTGGCGGCGCCGGGCTTCCCCGCCTTCCTGCACGAACATGCTGCCGGCGAGATCCTGTCGCGCCTTGCATCCTCGCGGCAGCGCTTCGATCAGGTCTTGGCCCATGGCACCCGTCCAGACCTCCTATCGCCGCCACAGGTGCGGACGATCCGCGCGGCCACGGTCCGATCTCGCTTGGCCGATCTGGTGGTCGCCGCCGGCGATGTCCCCGTCCGAGCCGGAAGCCTGGATTGCCTGCTGATGCTCTTCGGCCCCGAGACCGCGAACGACATCGCTCGCCTCTTTGCCGAAGTTCGCCGTTCCCTGCGGCCTGACGGCTTGTTCCTGGGCGCCGCCCTCGCCGGCGCGACCCTGACGGAGCTGCGCGAATCCTGGAGCCTGTCCGAGGCCGAGGTGACCGGCGGCGCGACGCCTCGCGTCACGCCCTTTGCCAGCCTGCGCGATCTCGGAGATCTCATGCTGCGATCAGGCATGGCGCTGCCGGTCGTGGACAGCGAGCGGCTGGTCGTTCGCTATGCCGATCCCATCGCACTGCTGCGCGAGCTCAAGGCGCTCGGCTGGTCCAACGCGTTGATCGAGCGGACGCGTCGCGGACCGTCCAGGCGTCTCCTGGCCAGGATGGTCGAGCACTATCGCGATCGTTTTGCCGACGGCGACGGACGAATCCGCGCGACCTTCGAGATCGCCTATCTCACGGGTTTTGCCCCGCATCCGGACCAGCAGCAGCCGCTGAAGCCCGGCTCCGCCAGGATGCGGCTTGCCGATGCTCTACGCCGCCCGACTTAGAAAACGCTGCCCAGACTGTTGCTGATCACGCCAATGGCGGTGAGAATTCCGAAGGCGATTCCCGATGCGATCAGCGAATACTCGATCGTGAACGGCCCCTGTCCATCTCTGCGCGCGCATGCCGCGGCATTTGCCGTCTTGCTGCGATGCATTGTTGACGCTCTCCCTCGTTGCCCTGCCCCTCCGCGGGGACGAACCCACCGACAGGAGCGATCACAGCGTGTCGATCAGATGCGCCACCAGCGGAACGTCCGCCGGCGGCATCGGATAGGCACGCAGCCCTTTCGGCCTCACCCACGCTATCTTCTGGCCTTCGCCTGGCCTGATCTCCCCTTTCCACCGCCGGCACACATAGAGTGGCATCAACAGATGGAACGAGGGATACCCGTGACTGGCGAAAGTCAACGGCGCGAGGCAGGCCGCCGTCACGTCGATGCCGAGCTCTTCCTTGAGCTCGCGGATGAGCGCCTGTTCGGGACGCTCGCCAGGTTCGACCTTGCCGCCGGGGAACTCCCACATGCCGGCCATGGCCTTGCCTTCCGGGCGCTGGCTGATCAGGACTCTCCCATCCTTGTCGACCAGGGCGCACGCAACGACGAGAACGATGGTCTCACCGCTCATGTCGACCACCACTATTCCCTTCGAGGGTTAACGCGCTCATCCGATCGG
>JBEVJH010000027.1:0-9166 GCA_040510355.1 Aestuariivirgaceae bacterium | reverse complement strand
TGGTCGCAGCGCGCCGCGCGGACGGTGTAGGCCTTGGCGCTCATCGGGCTCCTCCTGCTCGGCGGTCAGTGTAGCGAGGCGAAGGCGGCGTGGTTGAAGGCGCGCCGCAGCCGCACGATCCCGCTGTCGACGTGGCGCGAGGGGTGGACGCGGTTGGTCAGCAGGACCCAGGCGACCTCGCGCTCGAAATCGACCCAAAGGCCGGTGCCGGTGAAGCCGGTATGGCCGATCGCGCCGGGGCTCGCCCGGTCGCCGCCGGCCCAGCCGTCATGGCGGCGCTCGAACCCCAGGGTCCGGGTCGCCGACACCGGCCGGCGCACCGCCGCGAGCCCCTGGGGCGAGAGGCCCGTGCCGTCGAGCAGGCCGGCCGCGAAGCGCAACGTCGCCGGGAGCGTGCCGAACAGGCCGGCGTGACCCGCCGGCGGTCCCAGCGCGAAGGCGTTCTCGTCATGCACCTCGCCGCGCAGCAGGCGCCCGCGCCACGGATCGAGCTCGGTGGCGGCGGTGCGGTCCGGCGGCGGCTCGGCGTAGAGCCCCGGTGGCAATGGCCATGCGCCGAGCGGGCGGCCGGTCACCGCCTCGATCACCATGCCGAGCAGGATGAAATTGATGTCGGAATAGACGCTCGCGCCATGCGGCCAGTCGCGCTCGAGGACGTAGCGCCGCAGCGCGTCACGATCGAGGCCAAGCCGGAAGAGCGGCTCGTGCCAGGGCAGGAAGGTCTGGTGGCCGAGACATTGGGCAACGGTCAGCCGGCCATGGTCGGCGCCGGCCGGAATGCCGGGAAGGAGCGCGCCCAGCGTGTCGTCGAGGCTGATCGCGCCCCGGTCGACCAGCGCCAGAATGGCCGGGGTGGTCAGCATGACCTTGGTCAGGGAGGCGAGGTCGAAGACCGTGTCGAGGTCGAGCAGCTCCGGCGCGGGCTCCTTCACCGCATAGCCCAAACCCGCCATGGCCTCGCCGCCGTCCTTGAGCGCAATGCCGAGCGCCGCCCCGGGAATGAGGCCGCTCAGAACCGAGGCCTTCACCGGCGCGAAAGCCGTGGCGAGGAGATCGGCGGCAGAGATGTCCCGTAGGGTCATGGCGCCGGTTTAGTGGGGCGGGAAGCGGGATGCAAGGTGGGGCAGTAGGCAGATAGGCAGTAGGCAGTGAGCGGTGCTCTTCCCGACTGCCCATTGCCTAATGCCTACTGCCTTTTTCCTTTCCAACGCGCTATAGCCTCCCCCCAATGAGGGGCACGACGATCCGCAACTATGTGGCGATGGGGCTTTTGGGCTTCGGCTCGGGGCTGCCGCTGCTGATGGTCTCCAACACGCTCGCCATCTATCTGCGCGAGCATGGCATGACGCTGACCGCGATCGGCCTCTACTCCTACGTGCTGACCCCTTATGCGGTGAAGTTCCTGTGGGCGCCGATCCTCGATTCCTACCCGGTGCCGGGGTTGAGCGCGCTGCTCGGGCTGCGGCGGTCGTGGATCCTGGTGATGCAGCTCGGGGTGGCGGCAACGCTTCTCGTCATTCCGATGATCGATGTCGGCCGCGCCGCCGAGACGCTGGCGCTGGTGGCGCTGATCACCGCCTTTCTCGGCGCCACCCAGGACATCGCCGTCGATTCCTGGCGGATCGAGGCGGCGCCGCCGGAGCAGCAGGGCGTGCTGACTGCGATCTACCAGATCGGCTACCGGGTCGCGCTGATCGCCGCCGGCGCCGGGGCGCTCGCCATTGCCGAGCTGATGAGCTGGGAGAGCGCCTACCGGATCATGGCGGGGCTGATGTTGGTGGCGACGCTCGGCGTCCTCATCGCGCCGGCGGTGGCGGAGAAGCCGGCGCAGACCGCCGGCCTGGTCGACACATTCCTCGAGCCGTTGCGCGAGTTCTTCTCGCGAACGGCGCCGGTCGTCGTGCCGCTCGTCGCCTTCATCCTGCTCTACCGCCTGCCGGACTTCCTGTTCTCCTCGATCTCGGCGCCCTTCTATATCGACATGGGCTACAGCAAGCTCGAGATCGCCGGGGTCTCCAAGGTGTATGGCGTGCTGATGTCGATCGCCGGCGCGATGGCGGGCGGCGTCGTGGTCGCCAAGGTCCCGCTCAGGACGGCGCTGATCCTCGGCGTCGCGCTCGCCTCGGCGTCCAATCTCGCCTTTGCCGCCATGGCGCTCGGCCAAAAGGGGCTGATGATGCTGGCCGCGGCCATCACGGCCGATAATTTCGCCGCCGGCTTCGCCGGAACCATTTTCATCGCTTATCTCTCGCGCCTGACCTCGCTGACCTTCGCGGCGAGCCAATATGCGCTGCTGTCGTCACTCTACAGCCTGGCCGGCCGGTTCCTCGGGGGGCTGTCCGGGATCGTAGTCGATGCCATAGGCTATCCGCTTTTCTTCCTGCTTTCGGCCGCAAGCGGCATCCCGGCGCTGCTCCTCTGTGTCACGGGCGTGACGTCGAGCGCCATTGCCAACCGGAAAGAGGAAGCCGCGCGCGGGTGATCCCAAAAACGGCCACAATGTCGCCTATCGCATGGTGATGGTTTCGGGGCTGGTTCTGGGGTGGTTTTGGGGCAGTTCTCGAGCGGGGAGCTTGATGCGCGGACGGGCGCGGAGTCGGGTGGCTTGGTGCATCGCGGCTGGGCTGGCTGCGGCGGGCGCTGCGGCGCCGTCGCTGGCCGGCGGCAAGGGCGACATGATCGACAAGTCGACGATCATGCTGGAGGGCATCCTCAAATCGGTCGAGGCGGGCGATGTGCTCGAGCCGGGCCCGCTCGTCTATCTGCAAGCCGAGGCCGACCGCGAGAATCCGATGGCCATGTATATTCTCGGCTGGTACCGGCTGAAGCGGAACCAATGGGAAACCGGCTTGAGCCTGCTCGAGAAGTCGGCCGACAAGGACTATATCCGCGCCCAGCTGGTGCTCGCCCAGACGGCGCTGTCGCACAAGGATTTTCCGGGCGCCACCAAGTGGCTCGACCGGGCCCGCGCCAATCGCGACAGCGCGACCTTCCCCCACCATATCGCGCGGCTCGAGGAAGCGGTGCGCGCCGAGAGCGAGGCCACCGGCAAGGCGCTGGCGACGTCGCGGCTGGTCGACCTGTCGAAGAAGGCGGTCAACGAGCTGACGCCGCCGCAGGCCGACAAGCCGGCGGCCGGCGACTGCCGGGACGACCTGGCGAGCGTCAAGGATCCCGACATTGCCCGCAATGCCGCGCGCATCCGCAAGGCGAAGCTGTGCTATCGCGAGGAGAAGCTCGGCGACAAGGGGCTTGGCTGGACCTTGGCGATCATCGAGAACCGGGCGCAGCCGCAGGGCCCGCGGATCGCCATTCCGCGCGACAATGAGGGCTCGGCCTTCGACACGGCGGTCTATGCGGTGGCGAGCTATGGCGGCAGGATGGTGGCGGTGCAGACGGCCGAGTCGAAGCGCTCGCGGACCCAGGATCCCAATCGCGCCTTCGGCACCGGCAAGAGCTGCAGCGGGCTCAAGCAGCCGGCGCCGCGCTACACCGAGCGGATGATCGGGCTCCTCAAGGGCGGCCGCCACTGGTTCTCCTTCCACGACAATGAAGGGGGGCTGTCGGCCAGCACCACCGCGGGGCAGATGACCGGCTATGTCAATCCGGAGGCGGCCGGCGCCTTGGCCGACCCGCAGAACGTGGTGGTCATCGCCGGCTCCGACAAGCCGACCGAGCCGGGGCCGACCGGCTGGCGCAACCGGCTGCAGACGCTGGGCATGAACGTCATCTATGAGGAGGTCGATGCGGGCACGAATGATTGCTCGATGTCGAATTATCTGGTGATCCACCGTCTGGCCGGCGTCGGCAAATATTTCAACATCATGGTTGCCAAGAACGACGAGCAGACGCAGAAGAGGATGGCCGATCTGCTGTTCGGCAATCTCGGCTATCGCAAGCTGTCGGTCACCGCCAGCAAGGCCAAGCCATGATCCGTGGTTTGATCGCCATTGTCGCCTTCCTGTGCTTCGGCGCCGCGGCGGCGGCCTGGGACCTGCCGAGCGCCACCCAGATGACGCAGTACAAGCAGCGGGTCGCCGCGGCCGCCGCCAAGGAGGGGCTCGAGCGGTCGTTCGTGCTCAAGGTCATCGGCGATCTCGAGGCCGATCCGGACATTCCGGGCTTCCTGGTCAGCCAGCCGGAGGCGCAGACGACGATCGCCGCCTATGTGAAGAACCTCGTCGCCGAGTCGCGGGTCGCCCAGGGCCGCAAGCTCGAGGAGCGCCATGCGGCGCTGCTGCAGACGCTCGAGCGGCGCTATGGCGTCGATCCAGAAATCATCCTGGCGATCTATGGGGTCGAGTCGAATTTCGGCACCCGGCAAGGCAAGCGCAACGTGCTGCGCTCGTTGCTGACGCTGGCGGCGATGGGCTACCGCGAGGAGTTCTTCCGCCAGGAGCTGATCGCATGCCTCAAGATCATTGCCCAGAAGGAGGCCAATCCCGAGCTGATGAAGGGATCGTGGGCGGGCGCGATGGGCTCGACCCAGTTCATGCCGACGAGTTATCTCAAATTCAGCGTCGATCACGACCGCGACGGCCTGCACGACATCTGGACCAATGTCCCGGACTCGCTCGCCTCGATCGCCAATTTCCTGAAGGCGCATGGCTGGCAGGCGGGGCACCAATGGGGGGCCGAGGTGATTCTGCCCGAGGGTTTCCGGTTCGGCACCGGCTTCCAGCCCGGTGCGAGATGGTCGAGCGCCGGCGTCAGGCGGCGAGACGGGCAGCCGATTCCGCCGGCGGACGATTTCTATCTGCTGCTGCTGAGCGGCGCGCGCGGGCCGGCCTTCCTGGTGTCGGCGAATTATCAGGTGCTGAAGGAGTACAACCACTCCGACCTCTATGCGATCTCGATCGGCCTCATCGCCAACCGCATCGCGAGCGGCGACACGGCGATGCCGGCCTGGCCGCCGAGCGCCAAGCCGCTCAACAAGGCGCAAAGGCTCGAGCTCCTGAAGCGGCTCCGGGCGCGGGGCTACCAGATCCCCGAGAAGGAAGCGCGCATCGACCTCGAGGAGCGCGAGGTGATCCGGCAGGCGCAGAAGTCGCTGGGGATGACGATGGACGGCAATCCGAGCGAGGAGCTGCTGCGGCGGATGAGGGGGAGCGAATAGCGAATAGCGAATAGTGGTGGCCGAGCTCTGCCCGAACGCTATTCGCTATTCGCTACTGCTTCGCCAGCTGCGCCAGCGGTGCCGGGCTGACGGAGATGACGCCGACGAAGGGGCGGTCATGCGCCAGGATGACGAAGAATGCGGCCACGGCGGCCAGGCTGTAGAGCAGCATGCCCAGGAGCTGCATCCATTTGTGGTGGGTGTGGCAGACCGCGATGGCGACGAGGGTGCCGCTGGCCAGCAGGATCATGGCGAACCATTGGGCGGGCGACACGCCGGAATTGGCATAGGCGACGCGGGCGAGGCGGGCGGCGCGGGCCTCGACCAGCTGGCCGAGCAGCGGGGCGGTGACGGCGAGGCCGGAGATCCGCGCCTGCTCCCGGGCGAGCAGGTCCATGAGATCGACCAGCATGGCGTCGGAGGCCTCGTAGACCGGATCGCCGCTCGGGATCTTGGCGGCCATGGCCGGCCAGTCATGGTCGACCACCTGGGTGGCGTAGCGGCCGATCCCATCGCGCAGCCTGGCGGCGAGATCGGCCGGCAGGCCGCCGGCCAGCACGCGGACATTCTCGAGCGCCTCGGCTTCGCGCTCGACCGTGTTGGCGGCCTGCAGCCGGTCGTTCCAGATGCCGGCCGCCGAGAAGGCGAGCAGCAGCGCGAACATGGCGCTGACCGCGCTGATGATGCTCTCGCGCAGGGCGAGCGGCAACTCGGGCTCGATCCCGTGCAGCCTGACGGAGATCCCCACGAACAGGCGCGACAGCAGGAAAATCCCCAAGCAGATCGCGAGCCCGATGCCGAGCGTCGCCAGGAACATCTGCGACAGCGGCAGCTTCTGCAGCGCATCAAGCAAGATCATGCGCCGCCCCGGAGAGCGTTGCCCCGGGAAGCGCCGCCACCGGCATGCGGGCCTCGCGCAAAAGATCGGCTTCGGCGATGGCGCGGGTGACGAGCTCGGGCGGGACCTGGTCGATCAGGAAGCGGCTCTGGCGGAGGACGAGATGGGCGCCGCGCTCGCCCTCCGCGGCCTGGCGGACGATGCGGGTGAAGCGCGGCGTCGACACGACCTCCTTGACCGTAGGATCTGCAAACACGCCGATCACCGCCCGGCCGAGGCGCTCGGCGGCCGACCCCGCGAAGTCGCTGCTGCAGCGCAGCAGCAGCGAGGTCTCGACGCCTTCGGGCATTTCGAGGAGCCGGGGCAGGGCGGGCACCAGGGCGTAGAACTCGGCACCGGTCGGGCGCGAGAGACCGCCGACGGAGGGGCCGCCGGCCGGGGTCTCCTCCTCGATGGTCACGATCAGCCACAGCTCGGGAAGGCGGCGATAGACCAGCGTGTCGGGGATGAGCTCGACGGTCACCGCCCGGCCGTCGGCGAGGCGCCCGGCAAGGGCCGGGTAGCCGTCGGGCCGGATGGTGGTCGAGGCTTGCGGCAGAAGCGCCGCGAGCCGGTCGAGAAGGCAGGCCCGGCGATCTGCCTCGCGGCGATGGTCGCGGCGCGCCATCGCATAGAGCAGGCCGAGCCCCGCCGCGACGAAGAGGGCAAAGAGGGCGCCGCTCAATAGCCCTGCGGCCGCGGCCACGGCATGGTGAATTGGTCACCGCGCCGGACGAAGCGGTAGCGCCAGAAGTGGAACCACAGCGACACCAGGATGAAGTAGCACATCATGGCGATGAGCTGGGTGCCGTAGCCGAGGAAGATCGCCACATAGGTGGCGGCGCAGAGCACCATGAGCACGATGGCCGGCAGCGGGTGGAAGGGATGCACATAGCCCCGCTTGATCGATTTGAGCGGCCATTTGTTGCGGAACATGATCATGTTGAACGACATGAAGGTGTAGCCGAGGAGGCCGGACAGGATCGAGAAGGTGATCACCTGGTCGAGCGGCGCCCCGAGCGCGAAGACGAGGGCGATCGGCACCAGGAACACGATGGCGCGATAGGGCGTGCGATAGACCGGGTGCACCGCGCCGAACCAGGTCGGCAGATAGCGGTCGCGGCCCATCGCGAACCAGGCGCGCGAGGCATCGTTGATGCAGCCATTGGCCGAGGCGAGGGTGGAGAAGATGGTGCCGATGAAGAGCAGGATCATCAGCCACAGGCTGCCGGTGACGCGGGCGGCGTCGAACAGCGGCGTGCCGGCCTGGCCGAGATATTCCCAAGGGATCAGGCCCGAGCAGACATACCAGGTGATGGTGGCGGCGATCACCAGGGTGATGATGCCGGCCATGGTGCCGTAGGGCAGCGCGCGCGACGGCGAGCGCACCTCCTCGGCGGCCTGGGTCGTGCCCTCGATGCCGAGATAGTACCACAGCCCGAAATGCAGCGCCGCCAGCACGCCGACCCAGCCATAGGGCAGGGGCTCGGTGGAGATGGCGCTGAAGTCGAGCGGGATCGCCGAGATGCCGCCCTGCACCGCGAAGAACAGGATGACGATGGCGATGAACGCGATGGCGGTGATGATGAAGCTGAAATTGAGGGTGACGAGGACGCCGCGGTAGTTCAGCCAGGCGAGAAACATCACGGTGAGAATGATGAAGGGCTTCTGGTTCAGCCCGGTATGGCCCTGCATCTGGGCCACGGTGTCGAGCAGGAAGCCGACCGTGATGGCGTTGCCGGCCTCGAGCATTGTGTAGGCGAGCACCAGGAACAGGCCGACATTGAAGGCCATCAGCGGTCCGACGATGTGCTTGGCCTGGGCATATTGGCCGCCTGCCGACGCCACCGTCGAGGTGACCTCGGAGTCGATCATGGCGACGCTGGTGTAGAGCAGTCCGGCGATCCAGGCGGCGACCAGGCCGGCGATCATGCCGCCTTTGCCGACCGAGAAGTTCCAGCCCATATATTCGCCGACCAGCACGATGCCGACGCCGAGCGCCCAGACATGGACGGGTCCGAGCACCCTGAGCAGGCTCAGGCGTTTCTCCGAAGCGGTGGCGGTGCCGTTGCCGGTGCCGGTGACGGTGGACATGCTCTTGCCCCTCAGATTTCGTGGCGTTCCTGGGTCAGCTCGATCTCGCCCTCGCGCGAGGAGGTGAGCAGCTCGTTGTCATAGCTCGTGTCGACCTTCCAGAGGTCGTAGAGCATGTGCAGCCCAAACAGGATCGACAGGGCCCAGGCGAGATATTCGAGAACGTTCCACAGATCCATTGCGCTATCTCCTGCTGCCGAAGTGCTCGGCGATGACCTCGCGATATTCCTTGTCGGAGAGCCGCACCACCAGGACGAAGAAGCCGATGACCAGCACCGCCATGACGATCAGCGCCAGCCAGCTGAAATCGTAGTTGAAGCGGGCGGTGATGATGTCGTTGGCGGCGGCCGGGTCGGTGATGCCGAGGGCGGCCCATTGCTGCTGCTCGATGGCGTTCTGGCCGAGCGCCTCCCAGGTCGGGTTGGGGATCGGATTGGGGGTCTTGGCGGCGCCGGCAAGACCGAGATAAAGCGGCACGAACAGCGAGCCGACGGTCAGGATCAGCAGCACGAAGACGTCGATGATCTGGCCGAACAGACTCTGCTCAGGCGGGCGGTAGGCCATGGTTGTCGCTCCTAAATCCGCTTCTGGCGGCGCATCTCGTCGAGATGCTTGAGATCGAGGCCGTAGATGAAGTCGCGATCATCGGCATAGTGGCGCAGCATCGCCCAGATCGAGGCGGTGTTGAAGATCAGCAACAGCCCGCCCGAGATCAGCAGGATCACCCTGAGCATCGGCACGGTCACCAGCGGCCAGACGCTGACCAGGGCGAACAGGATCGTGACCCACAGGGCGATGACGAAGGCGAGGGCGCCGAGCCGGTCGCGCTTGTGCATCCGGTCGATCCGGGCATCGAGACTCTCGACCGCAGTTTGGATATTCTGGGTTGTAACCATCGCCCCTCTCCCTGCTCAGCGCGATCCCCGGACAGGAAAAAATTGCCTGTGTGGCAAAAGGTTTTCACCTGATGAATCTCAGGACAGATTTGTGACGGAGTCAACTCTTTTGCGTTGAGGGGCAGTAGGCAGTAGGGAAGGACACAGCGCACGGCCTACTGCCTAATGCCTACTGCTGAGGAC
>JBEVJH010000026.1:0-6364 GCA_040510355.1 Aestuariivirgaceae bacterium | reverse complement strand
CGGAGATGGTAACGAGCTCGCCCAGCGCATTGTGGCGCTGCTCCACCATCACCTTGTAGCTCTCGACCTCGAAGAAATGCGGCACCCCGCCGAACATCCGCCGCGCCAGCAAGCCGAATGACGCATCGGCGCCGTCATAGGCATAGCCCTGTGCCTCGCGCTCCTTGACCTCGCCGAGCAGGCTGTCGAGCCGCGGATCGTCGCGATCAACCATGATGCCGATGCGCTTGAGCTCGGCGATCAGATTGGCCTTGCCGGCCTGGTCTGACACCAGCACCCGCCGTTGATTGCCGACACTGTCGGGCGGCACGTGCTCATAGGTCTCGGGCTCCTTGATGATGGCCGAGGCGTGGATGCCGGCCTTGGTGGTGAAGGCGCTCTCCCCGACATAGGGGGCCTGGCGGTGCGGCGCCCGGTTGAGCAATTCGTCGAAGGCGCGGCTCACATGGGTGAGCGTCCGGAGCTTGTCCGGTCCGACCGCGGTCTCGAAGCGGCTGCGGAACGGCTCCTTCAAGGCCAGCGTCGGGATGATCGACACGAGATTGGCGTTGCCGCAGCGCTCGCCGATGCCGTTGAGGGTGCCCTGGATCTGGCGGGCGCCGGCCAGCACCGCGGCCAGCGAATTGGCGACCGCCTGCTCGGTGTCGTTATGGGCATGGATGCCGAGATGCGACCCCGGCACGTGCTCGGCGACGGCGCGGACGATGGCCTCGACCTCTGGCGGCTGGCTGCCGCCATTGGTGTCGCACAGTACCACCCAGCGGGCGCCTGCCTCGAAGGCGGTCCTGGCGCAGGCCAGCGCATAGTCGGGATTGGCCTTGTAGCCGTCGAAGAAATGCTCGCAGTCGACCAGCGCCTCCCTGCCGGCGGCACGGGCCGCCTCGACGCTGGAGCGGATCGCCTCGAGATTCTCCTCGTTGCTGATGCCGAGCGCCACCCGCACATGGAAGTCGGAGGCCTTGGCGACGAAGCAGACGGCATCGGCGCAGGCCTCCAGCACCTGCCCCAGCCCCGGATCATTGGCAAGCGAGCGCCCCGGCCGCTTGGTCATGCCGAAGGCCGTGAAGGTGGCGGCGAGCGGCCGGCGCTCGGCGAAGAGCGCCGTGTCGACCGGATTGGCGCCGGGATAGCCGCCCTCGATATAGTCGATGCCGAGCGCGTCGAGCATCTCGGCGACCACCAGCTTGTCCTCGAGCGAGAAATCGACGCCCGGCGTCTGCTGCCCGTCGCGCAGCGTGGTGTCGAAGAGATAGAGCCGTTCAGGCGTCATGGCTTGGCTCGTTGGTCCGGGTCACCGCTTGACCTCCCAGCTGGTGGTGAGCTCGCCGGCGGGGTTTCGGGCGTCCATCAGCCGGACGCCCATCTGTTCGAGCTCGGCGCGGATGCGGTCGGCCGCGGCGAAGTCGCGACGCGACCGCGCCGCCGCCCGCTCGGCGATCAGCCGCTCGATCAGCCCGCTGTCGATGCGGGCCCGGTCGGCCGAGCGCCAGGCAGCGAAGCCGGCGCGGTCGAAGCCGAGGACTTCCAGCGCTCCGGCGAGCGTCCCCGCCGCCTCGGCCTTGCGCAACCCGTGCAGCGCGGTGATCGCCTCGGGCGTGTTGAGGTCATCGAGCAGCGCCGCCAGCACCGGCTCGGGCGGCCCGGCATCGGCCGTGGCCGAACCGGCAACCCGCCAGAATTCCTCGAGCAGCTGCAGCGACGTCTCGAGCCCGTTCAGCGTCCAGTCGATCGGCTGGCGATAATGGGTCCGCAGCATGTTGAGCCGCAGCACGTCGCCCGGCCAGTCGGCCAGCAGCTCGTGGATGGTCACGAAATTCCCGGCGCTCTTCGCCATCTTCTCGCCTTCGACCTGCAGGAAGCCGTTGTGCATCCACAGATTGGCCATGACCGGCGTGCCGAAGGCCGAGCGGCTCTGGGCGATCTCGTTCTCATGATGCGGGAACACCAGGTCGATGCCGCCGCCATGGATGTCGAACACCTCGCCGAGATGCTGCCAGCTCATGGCCGAGCATTCGATGTGCCAGCCGGGGCGGCCGCGACCCCACGGGCTGTCCCAGCCCGGCAGCTCGGGAGCGGACGGCTTCCACAGCACGAAGTCCATCGGATCGCGCTTATAGGGCGCGACGTCGACCCGAGCGCCGGCGATCATCTCGTCGAGCGAGCGTCCCGACAGCCTGCCGTAATCCGCCATTGCGGGCACGTGGAACAGCACATGTCCCTCGGCCTCATAGGCGAAGCCGCGCGCGATGAGCTGCTCGATCATGGCGATCATCGGCGCGATGTGGTCGGTCGCCCGCGGCTCGGCGGTCGGCGGCAGCACGCCAAGGGCGGCGATGTCTTCGTGGAACTGCCGGGTCGTCGCCTCGGTCAGGACGCTGATCGGCACCCCCTGCTCGGCCGCGCGGGCGTTGATCTTGTCGTCGACATCGGTGATGTTGCGGACATAGGTGACGTGGTCGGCGCCATAGAGATGCCGGAGCAGGCGGAACAGCAGATCGAACACGATCACCGGCCGGGCATTGCCGATGTGAGCGCGGTCATAGACCGTCGGGCCGCACACATAGAGCCGCACATTCCGCGGATCGAGGGGCGTGAAGGCCTCCTTGCGGCGGGTGAGCGTGTTCCAGAGCTTCAGTGCCATGAACGGTCCTTGGCTCGCCGGCCTTCGGATCGCTTTCTTCGGAGGGTGTTGAAAAAGCGGCCGCCTGCCAGCTGGGTTGCGCTAGCAGCAAATAATTGACAGACCGCAGATGCGGCGGGATGTCGTCAGGGCGACCATGGCGGCACCATTGTCCGACGTCCGCCTCTGCGTCAAGGCCCAAAATCGGGGAGAGAATGGTAAAGACCTATCAGGCGGCATCATGGATGGCGGGGTGGCTGGTCACCACGCTCGCCATGACGCTGGCCGGGCGGGAGCTGGCGAGCGTCCTGCCGGTGTTCGTCGTGATGATCATGCGCAGCGGCATCGCGCTCCTGCTGCTCTCGCCGGTTGTCTTCCTGTGGTATCGCGGCGACCCCATCCGGACCCGGCGCCTGCCGATGCACCTGGCGCGCAATCTCGTTCACTTTGCCGGGCAGTATTGCTGGTTCCTGGCGCTGGCGCTCATCCCGATCGCCCAGGTCATCGCCATCGAGTTCACCCTGCCGCTGTGGACGGCGGTGCTGGCCGCCACCTTTCTCGGCGAGAAGCTCAATGCATCGCGGATCGGCGCGGTGGTGCTCGGCCTTTGCGGCATCTTCCTGATCATGGGACCGGGCGTCGGGAGCTTCAGCCCCGGCCAGGCAGTGGCGCTCGCCGCCGCCATGCTGCTCGGCAGCGCGATCATCCTGACCAAGTCGCTGACCCGCACCGATTCGGCGCTCACCATCATCTTCTACATGTTCTTCATCCAGACAATGATCGGGCTGCCGGCCGCGATCAGCGTCTGGCAATGGCCGCCGCAGTCGCTCTGGCCGTGGGTGGTGGTGGTCGGCGTCGCGGGGACCTTGTCGCATTTCTGCCTCGCCAAGGCGATCTCGCTCGCCGACGCCACCGTGGTGGTGCCGATGGACTTCCTGCGGGTGCCGCTGTCGGCGCTGGCCGGCTGGCTCATCTATGACGAGGGCGTCAATATCTGGCTGGCGCTCGGCTCGGCACTCATCCTTGCCGGCAATGCCGTGAACCTGTGGCGCGCCGCCAGGAGCCAGCGGCGACAGCTAGACGCCGGGCAGCGCCCTGAGCAGCCACAGCACCAGGATGATGACCAGGATCAGGCCGACGACGCCGCCGAGCCCGCCGCCGCCATAACGGCGATATCCCCAGCCGCCGCCGCCGAGCAGCAGCACCAGCAGGATGATGATGAGCAGAGTGGTCGTCGTCATGTGCAATCCCCTTCTTGAGAGTGGGCGTTAACGACACCGCGTGCGGCCGCCGAGGCGCAGCGCCGGTGGGTACGCGTGATCACATCATGCTTTAAGGAAGAAGGGCGGGCGTTTGTTCCTGCTGGCCTATTCGGCAGCTTCCGCCGCGTCCTCCTCGTCGTCATAGCCGGTCGAGCGGCTGCCCTGCTCCTTGCGGAGCTCCTCGGCCACCAGGAAAGCGAGCTCGAGGGCCTGGCCGGCATTGAGCCGCGGATCGCAATGGGTGTGGTAGCGGTCGCGGAGATCGTCGTCCGACACCGCCATGGCGCCGCCGGTGCATTCGGTGACGTTGTTGCCGGTCATCTCGACATGGATGCCGCCGGCATGGGTGCCCTCGGCCTGGTGTACTCCCATGAAGCGGCGCACTTCCGAGAGGATCGCATCGAAAGGCCGCGTCTTGTAGCCCGACGCCGCCTTGATGGTGTTGCCATGCATCGGGTCGCATGACCACACGGCGCTCCGCCCCTCCGCCTTCACGGCGCGGATCAGCTTGGGGAGATGGCTCTCGACCCTGCCCTGGCCGAAGCGGGCGATCAGGGTCAGCCGGCCCGGCTCGTTGGCGGGGTTCAGCATGTCGATCAGGCGCAGGAGATCGGCCGGCGCGAGGCCGGGACCGCATTTGATGCCGATCGGGTTCCTGACCCCGCGGCAGAACTCGACATGGGCATGGTCGGGCTGGCGCGTCCGGTCGCCGATCCACAGCATGTGGCCGGAGGTGGCGTACCAGTCGCCCGAGGTCGAATCGACGCGGGTCAGCGCCTGCTCGAAGCCGAGCAGCAGCGCCTCGTGGCTGGTGAAGAACTCGGTGGTGCGCAATTGCGGCGTGGTCTCGGCATTGATGCCGCAGGCGCGCATGAACTCCAGCGTCTCGGTGATCCGGTCGGCGAGCGCCTGGTAGCGCTGGGCGGCCGGCGAATCCTTGAGGAAACCGAGCGTCCAGCGATGGACATGGCCGAGATTGGCATAGCCGCCCATGGCGAAGGCGCGCAGCAGGTTGAGGGTCGCGGCCGACTGGCGGTAGGCCATGATCTGGCGCTCCGGGTCGGGGATGCGCGCCTCGGCGCTGAACTCGATGCCGTTGACGATGTCGCCGCGATAGCTGGGCAGCGCCACCCCCTCCACCGTCTCGGTCGGGGCCGAGCGCGGCTTGGCGAACTGGCCGGCGATCCGCCCGACCTTGACCACCGGCTGGCGGCCCGCAAAGGTCAGGATCACCGCCATCTGCAGGAACACCCGGAAGAAGTCGCGGATATTGTCGGCCGAATGCTCGGCGAAGCTCTCGGCGCAGTCGCCGCCCTGCAGCAGGAAACCCTTGCCCTCGGCAACCCTGGCGAGCTTGCGCGTCAGCTTGCGCGCCTCGCCGGCGAAAACCAGCGGCGGATAGCCGGCAAGCTGCGACTCGACGGCCTCGAGCCGCGCCGGATCGGGAAATTCCGGCACCTGCTGGATCGGCTTGCTGCGCCAGCTCTCGGGGGTCCACTGCTTTGCCATCGTCAATCACGCCTCGTCATATTGGCGAGCGGTATACACGAAATCGAGCGCCGGGCACCAGTTTCGCTCGGGTTCCCCGGCCTTGCCTGGAAATCTTGGGCGAGGCACTGTCGGGGATGCCTGTCGCCCAGCCGAGCTTCACCGTCGGAATCGAGGAGGAGTATCTCCTCGCCGACCGCACGACGCTCGATCTCGCTGCGGCCCCCGAGCCGCTGATGCGCGAATGCGAGGCGGCGCTCGCCGACCAGGTGAGCCCGGAATTCCTGCGCTGCCAGATCGAGGTCGGGACGCGGGTGTGCCAGACCCTGGCGGAGGCGCGGGCCGATCTCTTGCGGCTGCGCAGCACCATCGCGGCGGTGGCGGAGCGCCACGGGATGGTGCCGCTCGCCTGCTCGACCCACCCCTTCGCCGATTGGGAGGCGCAGCAGCCGACCCCCAAGGCGCGCTATCAGAGCCTGCTCAAGGACTTCGCCGGCGTCGGCCGGCGCATGCTGATCTGCGGGCTGCATGTCCATGTCGGGATCGAGGACCCCGATCTGCGCATCGACCTGTTCAACCAGGTCACCTATTTCCTGCCGCATATATTGGCGCTGTCGACCTCCTCGCCGTTCTTTCTCGGCCGCTCGACCGGGCTCAAATCCTATCGCCTGTCGATCTTCGACAATTTGCCGCGCACTGGCCTGCCGCCGAGCTTCGCCAGCCACGCCCATTATCAGCGCAGCGTCGACACGCTCATCCGCACCGGCATCATCGAGGATGCCACCAAGATCTGGTGGGACCTGCGGCCGTCGGCGCGCTTCCCGACGCTCGAGATGCGGATCTGCGACATCCCGACCCGGCTCGAGGATTCGGTGACCATCGCGGCGCTGTTCCTGACGACCACCCGCATGCTCTACCGGATGCGGCGCGAGAATCTGCAATGGCGGCAATATGACCGGTTCCTGATCAACGAGAACCGCTGGCGGGCGCAGCG
>JBEVJH010000025.1:0-6876 GCA_040510355.1 Aestuariivirgaceae bacterium | reverse complement strand
TCAGGGGATCGGGCGAGGTGCTGGGAACGCGCCAGGCCGGCATGCCGGCCTTTCGCCTGGCCGACCTCGCCGAGCATGGCGAGCTGCTCGTCGCCGCCCGCGACGATGTCGAGCTGGTGCTGGCGCGCGACCCCAAGCTCGCAAGCCCCCGCGGCGAGGCGCTGCGCCACCTGCTCTATCTCTTCGAGCGCGACGAGGCGATCAGGCTGTTGTCGGCGGGATGAGCGAATAGCGAATAGCGAAGAGCGAATAGATGGGCCGAGCGCTGCACCACAGCTATTCGCTATTCGCTATTCGCTCTTCGCTCACGACCGACTCGCCACCAGGCAGCTGGCGCCGCGCGCCTTCAGCTGGCCGCACAAATCCTGCGCATCGCGGCGGCTCTCCAGCGGCACCTGCAGCCGGAAGTAAATTCCCTTGGCGCCGAGATCGGCCCTGACCACCGTCGGTGCGTGATTGACCAGCAGGTCGCCGCTCGAGGCCTGCAGCTTCTTCCAGGAGCTCCACGCCGTCGTCTCGTCGCGCTGCGAGGAGAGCTGCACCACCCAGCCGGATTGCGACTTCGCCGTCGCTACCGGCGCCGGGGCGACGCGCTTGGCCGGCACGGGTGCCGGGGGCGCCGCCTTCGCCACCGCTGCCGGCGGCGTGACCTTGGCTGCGGGTGCGGGCGGGGTGACTTTAGCCGGGGGTGCGGCGACTGCCGGGGCCGGCGGCTCGGCCGGCGTGCTGTCGACTGCCGGCGGCAGCGGCAGGTCGTTGGCCGACAGGAGCTCCTCGCTCGGCGCCTCGGCGGGCGCCTGCTCGACCTTGTTGACCGTGAGGTCCGGCCCTTCGATGGCGCCGGTGACGATCGGGTGGTTGCCCGACACGATCGGCCGGAACGCCGGCTCGGCCGGCGCGCCGCTGCGGGCTGCCGCCGTCACGGCCACCATGCCGTTCAGCGCCGCGAGCTTGTCGCGCGCCGCCGCGAAACCAGGCTTGAGCGCCAGCGCCATGCCATAGACCCGCTTGGCATCCTCCGGACGCTGCAGCGCCTCGAAGGTGAGGCCCTCGCCGAAATAGACGAGATGCGGCGCCGGCGGATCGTGCAACAGCGCCTTCTCGTAATCGGCGAGCGCGAACAGATACTGGCGGCTGAGGCGCAGCGCATTGGCGCGCCCAAGGAAGGCTTCGGCGAAAGTCGGATCGAGGAACAGCGCATTGGTGAAGTCCTCGACCGCCATCGCCTGCGAATTGAGCCGTTGATAGGCGAGGCCGCGATTGTAGAGGAGGATGGCGCGGGTCCGGCCCGACATCGCATCGACTCTGAGCGCAGCCGAATAGTCGTCGATCGCGTCCTCGTAGCGCTCGCGCGCCTGATAGGCCAGCGCCCGGTCGATCAGCGCCCGGGCGAGCGCCTCGGGCTCGAGCTGGCGCGACTCGATCGCCTCGGTGAGCGAGTTGACGTCTCTGGCTGGTTCGGCGGCCGCCGCACCGTTGACCGCCGCTACCGCGGCAAGCGACACGGTACACACAGACGCAAATATTACTGACCGGACTCTCATGAGCGCCGATCATGCATCGATAGGGTTAAGTCTTGGCTAATGCGTCAGGCAGTAGGCAGCAGGCAGATAGGCAGTGCCTTGCCGACTGCCGACTGCCTCACGATTGCAGCTGCTGCTCGGCCTGGGCCTGCGCCAGCGCCCGGCGCTTTTCGAAGAACCACACCGCCTGCACCGCCAGCTCGTAGAGCCCGATCAGCGGAATGGCCAGCGCGATCTGGCTGAGCGGATCGGGCGGGGTGAGGACGGCGGCGACGGCGAACACCGCGACGATCGCATATTTGCGCCCCGATCGGAGCATCGACGCGCTCACCACCCCGATATGGCCGAGCAGCGTCAGGATCACCGGCATCTGGAAGCAGATGCCGAAGGCGAGGATCAGCATCATGATGAAGTCGAGATACTCGCTGACCTTGGGGAGGAGCTTGATCTCCGCCTGCTCGTGCCCGCCCAGCTGCTGGAAGCCGACGAAGAACTTGATCGCCACCGGCATCAGCATGAAATAAACGAGCGCCGCGCCGAGCACGAAGAACACCGGCGTCGCGACCAGATAGGGGCGGAAGGCGCTGCGCTCATTGCGGTAGAGCCCCGGCGCGACGAAGCGGTAGATCTGGATGGCGATCAGCGGGAAGGCCAGGAACAGCCCGCCGAACATGCCGATCTTGACCTCGGTGAAGAACTTCTCCGGCAGCGAGGTGTAGATGAGCTCGAGATTGTAGTCATTGCCCAGCGCCCAGAAGAACGGCATCACCAGCAGATTGTAGATCCTGCCGGCAAAGACGAAGCTGAAGGCGAAAGCCGCCACGAAGCCGATGAGGCAATAGATCAGCCGCTTCCGGAGCTCGATCAGATGCTCGATCAGCGGCGCCTGGGTGGAGTCGATGTCCTCCTGGGTCATGGGGCTCTTTCAGGCGCCTGCTCGGCGGAAGCCGGCGGCGGCGTGACCTCTTGCGATGTCACCTCGGGTGCTGCCGTCGCTGGCGACGTCACCTCGGGCGACGTTACCGCCGCCGGCATCGGCTCCGGCGACGGTTCGGCCAAAGGTGTTGATGGCGCCGGCGCATGCGGATCGGCTGCGGGTGCGGTGTTCTCCAGCGCGGTCCTCAGATCGGCCGCGGCCTTGCGGATCTCGCCCTCGCCGAGATCGAACTTCGTCGCCTCGCGGAGCTCCGAGGTGACCTTGTCGACATCCGCCTCGCGCGCCACCTCGTCGAGATGGCGCTGGAACTCCGCCGCCATGCGCCGAACCGAAGCGGTGAACTGTCCGAGATGGCGCAGGAGCTTCGGCAGGTCCTTGGGACCCACCACGATCAGGGCGACCACCGCGATCACCAGAAGTTCCGAGTAACCCACACCGAAATCAAACATGAACGGGCAATCCGGTCAAAATCGGCAGCGCCGTCGGCCCGCCCGCCGTTTCGCGGCCAGTGGAATCAGCCTTGCGCCTCGCGCTTCGCCTCGGTCTTGAGCGGCGCCTCGGCATCATGATCGATCGTCCGGACCGCGCTGTCGGCCGGCTTCGACTCGTCGTCCTGCAGGCCCCGCTTGAAGCTTTTGATGCCTTTCGCGACGTCGCCCATCATGTTCGAGATCTTGTTGCTGCCGCCGAACAGGACCAGCACCACGACGAGCAGGATGAGCCAATGCCAAATCGAAAAAGTACCCATAATTCAACTCCTTCGATGCCGCTTCAGCCCTCGGGCAACCGGCAGGGGACCGCTTGGCCGCGCATAATGACAAAAAGGCGTCTGAGCCGCAACCAACACGAGCCTTCGGCGCCGCCGCCGCGCATCCTTAGGACATAAGCGCCCGAGGCCGCTATTGCAAATCTTCATCCGTCCCGTCCGGCGGCTCGGGCTGGTCCTTTTCGAGCGCCGCCTCGGGTTCCTCATCCTCGAGCGGATCCTCGTCGGGACCGAGGTCGGGATCGCCCGTCGGCATCGGAATATCGAAGTCGGGCGGCAGGTTCGCATCGAGAAGACCGGCCCCTTTGAGCTCCTGGAGGCCCGGCAGGTCGGTGATCGCATTGAGCCCGAAATGCTCGAGGAAGCTGTCGGTCGTGCCATAGGTCACCGGCCGCCCCGGCGAGCGCCGGCGCCCTCGCATCCGGACCCAGCCGATCTCCAGCAGCTGGTCGAGCGTGCCCCGCGACATGGCGACGCCCCTGATCGCCTCGACCTCGGCGCGGGTCACCGGCTGGTGATAGGCGATGATGGCGAGAGTCTCGAGCGCCGCCCGCGACAGCCGCCGCGGCTCGGCCGATTCCCGCCGCATCAGATGGCTGAGGTCCTCCGCCGTCCGGAACGTCCATCGGCCGGCGACCTGCACCAGATTGACGCCGCGCGACGCGTAGGCGCGCTGCAGCTCGCCAAGCACCGCCGGAACGTCGCTGCCCTCCGGCAGGGCGGCGGCGAGATCGCTCGCCGACAGCGGCCCCGCGGCGGCGAACAGCAGCGCCTCGACGATGCGCATGAGCTGCGCCGGCTCCGGCATGCTGCGCAGTGGCGGCGGCCGCGCCTCATGATGGGCTGCCGCCTCCTCGCGCCGCTTGAGACGCTCGATGATGTCGGCAAGCGCGCTGCTGGCCATCACGGCCTGCGTCTCAGATAGATCGGCCCGAAGGCGCCGGCCTGCCGCAGCTCGACGACGCCTTCCCTTACCATCTCCAGCGTCGCCGTCAGGCTCGATGCGAGCACCGACGAGCGCTTTGCCGGCTCGCTCAGGTAATCGGCCAGGAACGCGTCGAACCGCCCCCAGTCGGCAGCGCCGCCGATCAGCCGCTCGAGAATGCGCCGCGCTTCCGCCACCGCCAGGACCGGCTGGCGCGCCACCCGGTAGTCGCGCGCGGTGACGGTTTTCTGCCGCCGCTGCGCATAGGCCTTGAGCAGGTCGATCAGGTTGTCCGCATAGGCCGGCTGGCGATCGATCACCAGCGGTTCCGGAGCGCCGCGCCCGAACACGTCGCGGCCGAGCCTGTTGCGTGCCATCAGCATGGTCGAGGCCTCGCGCATCGCCTGCAGCCGCTGCAGCCGGAACGCCAGCCGCGCCGCCAGATCCTCCGGCGGCGGCTCGCCATCGGCATGGGGTGGCGGCAGCAGCAGCCGCGACTTCAGATAGGCCAGCCACGCCGCCATGACCAGATAGTCGGCGGCAAGCTCGAGCCGGAGCTGCCGCGCCGCGGCGATGAAGGCGAGATATTGCTCGGCCAGCGCCAGGATCGAGATCCGCTTGAGATCGACCTTCTGCCCGCGCGCCAGCTCCAGAAGCAGGTCGAGCGGGCCTTCGAACCCCGCCACGTCGACGATCAGCGCCTCCTCGTCGCTCGCCGCGACCGCCGGCGGCTCGCGCCGCAGCGGGCCCTCGCCATCCGGCCAGCCGGCGTCGACATCGCTCATGCCGGCTCGCCCATGAGCTGGTTCATCGCGACCAGCGCCTCGTCGCGGTCGAAGGGCAGCGGCTCCCGCCGGCTGCGCCGGGCCCGCTCGGCACGCGCCAGCGCCTGGCCGGAGAGCGCGCCGGCGGCCTCCGCCACCTGGACCATCTCGGCGAAATTGCCGTTGCAGTGAAGCAGCATGTCGCAGCCCGCCGCGAGCGCCCGGCTCGCCCGCTCGCCGATACTGCCGGTCAGCGCCTTCATCGACAGATCGTCGGTCATGATCAGCCCGTCGAAGCCGATATCCTCGCGCACCATGTTCAGCACCCGGCGCGACAGGGTGGCGGGAGTCTTCGGGTCGATGCAGCGATAGACGATATGGGCGGTCATCGCCATCGCCGCGCCGGCATGCGCCGCGAAGGGCACGAAGTCGCAGGCGCGAAGCTCGGCCAGCGTCGCGTCCACCACCGGCAGCTCGTGATGGCTGTCGCTCATCGCCCGGCCGTGACCGGGCACATGCTTGATCACCGGCAGAACCCCGCCGTCCATCAGCCCGGCGATCGCCGCCTGGGCCAGCAGCGCCACGCTCTCGGGCTGATCGCCATAGGCGCGGTTGCCGATGACCGGATGGCTCCCCGCCTGCGGCACGTCCAGCACCGGCAGGCAGTTGACCGTGATGCCGAGCGCATGGAGATCGTCGGCGATCAGGCGGGCCACCTGGCGCGCCGCCTTCAGCCCCGCCAGCCTGTCCCCCTGGTACAGCGTGCCGAAGCTTCTTGCCGGTGGGTAGGACGGCCAGAATGGCGGGCCGAGCCGTTGCACCCGTCCCCCTTCCTGGTCGACCAGCACCTGCGCATCGTCGTCGCCCACCGCGGCGCGGAAGGCCGCCACCAGCGCCTTCACCTGCTCGGGGTTCACGATGTTGCGCTGAAACAGAATCAGGCCCCATGGACGCGCATCGGCGAACAAGGCTTGCTCATCGGATGTGAGCATGGTGGCGGCACAGCCGCAAATGAAGGCGCTGCTCATGGGTGGTGCCGCCCAATTGTCCCAGGAGAAAAGCTTACTGTCGACGTACCAGGCAATCCTTTTCGCCGGCCGCGATCAGCGAGTTGCACAGCCGGGAGGCCAGGTCCTTGCTGCCGAGCGGGCCGACGCCCAACCGGTAGAAGGTGCCGCTGGCGCCGAGATCAGCCCGCTGGATGCGCTGCTGAAGCGCGCCGACGAGCTGCGGATGGCGCGACTGCAGCCGGCGGAACTCGCCCGCGGCCTCGGCCTCCGAACGGAACGAGGCAAGCTGGACCACATAGCCCGCGCCGCCGGCGACCGCCGGCGTGGTGGCCGGCGTCAGCGCCGCCAGTTGCTGTTGCTGCTGCGGCCGCGGTGCGGGAGCTTGCTGGACGCGCGCCGCCGATGGCTGCTGCGCCCGCGCTGCGGCTGGCGGTGGCGCCTGAACGGCCGGAGTCCGGGCGGCCGGCGGTGGCGGCAGCGCCTGGACGGTCTCGGCCGGCGGTGGCACGGCGGCCGTCTGCCCGCTCAAGGACGGCGGCGGCGCTGCCGGCGCCGGCAGGGCGCCGCCCTGCGGCGGCTCCGCCATGGCGAGTTGCTGCTGTTGCTGCGGCGGCGCGTTGGTGCGCCCCGACAGCGGCGTGCGCAAGCCGTCGAGCGGATCGACGTCGCGGCCGGTCCGCGGCCGCTGCACCGCATTGGCCGATTGCTGAGCCTGGCTCTTGAATTGCTCGAGATAGGCCGGCTGGGCGGCCCCGTTGTTCCGCGTGGCTGCCGGCGCGCCGTTATAGGCGCCGCCGCCGGCCGCCGACGCTTGCTGCTGCTGGCCGAGGCGCATCGGCGCGCCGAGCGTCGATGGCTGGCCGGCCACCGCACCCGGCGGCGGCGGCAGGGTGTCGACGATGGTCTCGCTTTCCGACGGCTGGACCACCGCACCGGTTTCGACCTGCCCGT
>JBEVJH010000024.1:0-2992 GCA_040510355.1 Aestuariivirgaceae bacterium | reverse complement strand
CACCTGGAGCAGCCGCGGGTTGAGATATTGGGTGAACCGGCTGATGCAGCCGCCCTTGCCGGCGGCGTCGCGCCCCTCGAACAGGATCACGATGCGCTCGCCCTTGGTCTCGGCCCAATGTTGCAGCTTCACCAGCTCGATCTGGAGGCGGCGCAGGCGCTTCTCGTACTTCTTGTCCTCGATCGGCTTGCTTTTGGCGTAGGGCCCGTTCGGAAAGGCCCGCGCGGCGATTTCCGGTGGCAAAGCTTCGAAATCGAGCGAATAGAGCGCTTCCGGCGGCTCAACTCCCGTTGTTTCGGCCGGCATGGCTGCCTCCCCTATCGTCATGGTCGCTCATCGCGCAAGCTGTAGCCCGAATAGGCGGCCTTGAGATAGACGCGCCGGAGCAGCGGCAGCGGAAAGCGCCGCAGCGGCCCGGCGGCGATCCTGGGGATCCGGCGCGCCGCTCCATCGACGCCCGCCATGACGTCGGCTATCAGGCGCCCGGCAAAGCTGCCAAAAGCCACTCCATTGCCATGATAGGCGAGCGCCGCGTGGGCCCCCTCCATCTGGCCGATCGGGCCGACAAAGGGCACAAGCCGCAAGGAGAGGCACACCAGGCCAGACCAGCTCCGCTCGATCTCGGCCTGGGCAAATACCGGGAACATGCGCGCGAAATGCGCCCGGAGGGTGCGCCCGGCGCGCTCGAGGCCAACCGCCGACAGATCGGTGCCGCCACGGCCACCGAACAGGAAGCGGCCGTCCGGCAGGAGCCTGAAATAGTGCACGAGATTGCGAGCGTCGTAGGCGATCTCGTACGTGGTCCAGCGCTGGGTAGCGCGCTCGTCGACGGTCAACGGCCGGGTGATCAGCACCCCCGACAATGCCGGAAGAAATCTCCCGCCGATCCAGCGCGGCACCGATTCATCGGCATAGGCGTTGGTGGCGAGCAGCACCCGCTTCGCCCTGACCTCGCCAGTGTCGGTCGACAGCAGATGCTCCCCGCCGACCCGCCGCCACGAATTGACCTCGGAGTGAGAATAGACGACCGCGCCGGCATCGAGTGCTGCGCCGGCAAGACCGCGCAGGTAGCGCAAGGGGTGAATCCCGAAGCCGACCGGGCTCCACAGCCCGCCGTAGAACTCGGCGCCCCCGACCCCGCGATCGGCGAGCTCCTCGCGCTTCAAAAGCTCGGAGCGGAAGCCGAACGCCGCGGCGAGGAGATCGTGCTCGTCCTTGAGCTCGTCCATCGCCCAGGGGCGGTGAGCGAGCTGGAACTCGCCATTGCCGCTGCGTTCGGCATCGATGGCATGGGCATTGATGAAGTCATCGACGAAGGACACGGAATCGACCTGAGCGTCGAAGAACTCGCGGGTAGCGGCATGGCCATGTTTCCTGAGCATCGCCGCATAGGAAAGCTTCGCCGATCCGAGGCAGCAGAACCCGCCATTGCGCCCCGAGGCGCCCCAGCCGGGTGTGCCCGCCTCCAGCACGACCACCTGCATGCCGTGCGTCTTGGCGAGGCGGTAGGCGGCATGGAGGCCGGTATAACCCGCGCCGATGACCGCGGCGTCAGCGGTGAGGGCGCCGCGGAGCGGTGCAAGCGATTGTCCCAGCGGCGGCGCGGTCGCTTCCCAATGGCTGTCGACCGGCCTTAGGAAATCATAAGCCGTCGCGGGGTAAAGTCTCATGTTATGCTTTGTCCGATACCGGTCGTTCCGCCGTCAAGGCGTCTCGCCGGCAGACGGAACCCCAGGGCAAGGCCACAGGTTTCAAGCGTGATGCGCGAGGGGGCGTGCATGGTACATTTGCGAGGAGTAGCACCAATGAGACGTGCAGGTTTGACGATCATCGCCCTTGCCGTGGGAACCGCACTTTCCGGTGCGGCATGGGCGCAGACTACGGGGGGCGGCGGTGCTGCGACCGGCGGTGCGGGAGGTGTCGGTGGCGCCGGTGGCGCGGTGGGTGCGCCAGCCGGTCCCGCGACGCCCGGCACCGCCGGGCAAAACCAGCTCACTCCCACCATGCCGACGGGCAGCCCGACCCAGCGGAGCGTCACCGGGGTCAACCAGAATGACCAGCTGAGCACGACGCCGGCTTCGCCGTCCGACACCACCACGACGGACACGGGCGCCGGCACCATGCCCAGCGACGCGCCGGCGGGCTCAACCACCACGCGAACGCGCTTGGGAGGCGGAACGGCAACCGGCCGGGCGGCGAAGGACAGCAATGCCGACGTGGCGAGCGGCGTCGAAGGGCCAGGCCAGCTGTCGAGGCCGACGGCGTTCGAACTCCACAGCGGACGGGTTCCGAGAATCCCTTAAAAAGTGAGGCAGTCGGCATTGGGCATTAGGCCGTGAGCTGAGCTCTTCGTTACTGCCTACTGCCTATTAGTGCTTGGGCGGACGGCGCTTCCCGGGCGTCGCGGGCTTACGGGTGGCGATCTTGCGGGCATTGCTGCGAGACGGCGGATAGAGCTGCTCGTCCTCATCGACGGTGGTCGGGAGCTCGCCGACGGAATTCGCCGCTATCTCCGAATCCTCTACCGGTTCGCCCCACTCGCCAACCTGATCGCCCTCGGGAATGGGCATTCTTCCAGCTTCGGGATTGTCTTCCACGGCAACGAGTTCGCGCGCCATATCCCAATGCGCCTCGTCGCGACCGTCTGGACAACCCTCGTCGAGCCAAATCTGATAGGCTTTCGCCCTGATCCGTTCCTCTCTCGCGAAGCTGTCGGATTCCTTCATCGCGCTCTCCTCTGGCTACTCGCCAGGGAAGCCTACTGCCTCCGATAAGGTTGCGCCAGCCGCCCGCCCTCAGATCCGCAGGAACGAGGGATCACCCTGGGCGAGCGCGGTCGATTCCGGCGTGTTGCGGGTTTGGTGCGCGCCCTGCTCGTCCAGCCGCTCGGTCCAGCTCGCCACGATGTTGACAAACTCTTCGAGCGCGGCCATCAGCTGGCCGAGATCGACATACCGCGCATCGAAGCAGCGCTGGAGCACGATTTCCTCCA
>JBEVJH010000023.1:0-3266 GCA_040510355.1 Aestuariivirgaceae bacterium | reverse complement strand
TGATCAAAGAGGTGCGGGCGAAGATCGATCAGCTCGGCATCCAATATCTCTATCTGCAATTCGTGTCGGTGACCGGACGGGTGATGGGAAAGGGCATCCCGGCCGACCATTGGGAGAACGTCGCCAATGGCGGTTTCCAGCTGGTCTATGGCGCGACCGTCAATCTGTTCCTCAATCGCCATGGCGAATATCTCGGTTACGGGCCGGAGGCGGCGGAGCTCGTCGGCGTGCCCGAGCCGGAGACCTTCATGCAGCTGCCATGGGACAAGCGGGTGGCCCGCATGTTCTGCACGCTGTTCCGCAATCGCGAGGAGCGCAACGATCCGGGCGCTTTTCTCACCGCCGACTGCCGCGGCAATCTCAGACGGCTGCACGACCGGTTCGAGGCCGATCACGGTCTGCGGATGCGGCACGGCACCGAGCCCGAGATGATGTGGCTCAAGAAGGACCATTCCGGCTATTCGCGGCCCTATTGCTACCATGTCGACCAGTTCGAGAGCCTGCGCCCGGTCTATATGCGGGTGATCGACTATTGCCGCCAGATGGGTCTCGACATGATCCAGGGCGACCATGAGGACAGCCCCGGCCAGCTCGAGCTCAACTTCACCTATGACGACGCGCTCAGGACCGCCGACCGGCTCACCACCTACCGCCAGATCTGCGCCCAGGTGGCGCGCGAGTTCGACATCATCGCCTGCTTCATGTGCAAGCCGTTCATGGGCGTGTCGGCCAATGGCTGCCACCACAACATCTCGCTGTGGAAGGGCGGCAAGGACGAGTTCAAGCCGCTCGGCAACGATCCGGAGAACCTCCCCGGGCTCAAGCAGAACTACATGTACCGACGCGGCGGCGACAACACTTTCATGCCCGATACCGGCGACATCCAGCTGCCCGGCCAGACCGGCCTGTGGGCGATCGGCGGCATCGTCAAGCATCTCGGCGGGCTCACCGCCATCGGCTGCTCGACGGTCAACTCCTATCGCCGGCTGTGGGACACCGGCTTCTGGGCGCCGGTGTTCGCCGACTGGGGATTCCAGAACCGCACCACGGGCCTCAGGATCTCGGCGCCCGGCCGCTTCGAATATCGGGCGGTGGATTCGATGGTCAATCCCTATCTGATGGCGTCGGGGCTGCTCAGCGCCATGGCCGACGGGCTCAGCAACAAGATCGATCCCGGCAAGCCCGAGGAGCGCAACATCTATCAGGCGATGGAAGCCGGCAAGCAGGTGAGGAAGCTGCCGATGACGCTCGGCGATGCGCTGGCGGCGCTGCAGAACGACGAGATCATCCGCTCGGCGATGCCGGGCGAGATGTACCGGCTCTATGACGAGTACAAGCGCGACGAATGGGAGCGCTTCCTCCATACCGCCACAGAATGGGACCTGAAGACCTATCTCGACTGCCTGCCGTAAACGATCGATTGGAGGCGAGAAGACCATGTGCGGAATAGCAGGGCTGATCCATCGCGACGGCACCGCCAATATCGGCAAGGAGATGACGGCGATGCTCCTGTCGCTGCGCCATCGCGGACCGGACTCCACCGGCTATGCGCTTTATGGCGGGCCGGGGCTGAACGATTATGTGATGCGCTTCAAGGTGGCCGAGCAGGAGGACACCAAGAAGGGCTTCGACATCCATGACGAGATCAAGCGCCGCAAGGCGCTGGTCGAGGAGCGGATGAAGAGCCTCGGCGTCAATGTGCTGGCGCGCGAGGATGCGACCGAATATGCCTATCGCTACCGCATCCAGTATGACGGCGACATGAAGAAGCTCGCCGATTTCATCGAGGATGTTCCGAAGGTGGAGATCCTGTCGTTCGGCCATGCGCTCGAGCTGATCAAGGATCTGGGCGATGCCGGGGTGGTTGCCGGGCAATACCGCCTCAACGACTTCACCGGCACCCATGCGATCGGCCACACGCGGATGGCGACCGAGTCCGATGTCGACATCCGCTCGGCGCATCCCTATTGGGCCTATCCCTATAACGACATCGCGGTCGTCCATAATGGTCAGATCACGAATTACTGGGCGATGCGACGCGAGTTCGAGCGCCGTGGCCACCGCTTCATGTCGAATTGCGATTCCGAGCTCCTGGCAGTCTACACGGCCTACAATCTCGACCAGGGTGCGAGCCTCGAGGATTCGCTGAAGGAGTCGATCGACGACATTGACGGGGTGTTCACCTATCTGGTCGCCACCAAGGATCAGCTCGGCATGGCCAAGGACACGATGGCCGCCAAGCCGATGGTGCTCTACGAGAGCGATCAGCTGGTGGCGCTCGCCTCGGAGGAGGTGGCGATCCGCAGCGTGATCCCGCATGAGATCGACACGTCTGATCCCTATGATGGAGTGGTGCGCGTATGGCAGGCCTAACGACCAAGCCGAAATCCCATGTCTCGCTCGAGATGGGGATGCACACGGAGGCTCTGGCGGGGCGCAGCCAGCAGCGGTTCTTCGACGTCTCCGAGGAGAGCACCGGCTTCGGCTATCCCGACGCGCCGGATGTCGACTTCAACAAGCGGGCGGAGGTCGACTGCGCCGGGCGCGAGCCGCGCGACATCAATCTCGAGATCCGTTCCCTGATCAAGCAGGGCCACGGCACCATCGTGCTGAACAATCCGGGAGCGAAGCACTCGCTGGCGGTCGGCATCCTCAACCGGCTCAATCTGATCATCAAGGGTTCGTGCGGCTATTTCGCCTGCGGGCTGATCGACGGGCCGAATGTGCGCATCTCGGGCCGCGTCGGCTGGGCGTGCGGCGAGAACATGCTGGCCGGGACCATCGTCATCGAGAAGAATGCCGGCAGCCAGTTCGGCGCGGCGCTGCGCGGCGGTGACCTGGTCTGCAAGGGCTCGGTCGGCGGGCGCACCGGGGTCGACCAGAAGGGCGGTACGATCATCGTCGGCGGCGACACCGGCGCCTTCACCGGCTTCATGATGCAGCGCGGGCGCATGGTGATCTGCGGCAATGCCGGCAAGAATCTCGGGGACTCGATGTATGACGGCACGATCTATATCGGCGGCGAGCCGGTCTCGCTCGGCGTCGACGCGGTGTGGGCGGAGATGACGACGGGCGACCGCGCGTGGCTCGCCCGCAAGCTCAAGATCTACGACGTGTCGCCGCCCGGCGGTCTCGACAAGTTCCGCAAGATCGTCGCCGGCAAGCAGCTGTGGAACTACGACAATCTCGAGCCGAGCGAAAAGAAGCTGGTGCTCTAGAAGGAATCGCCATGCCCAAGAAGCCAACTTCGACGAAAGTCGCGAAAA
>JBEVJH010000022.1:0-3636 GCA_040510355.1 Aestuariivirgaceae bacterium | reverse complement strand
GCAACCCGGCCCCGCACGACATCCTGGCGATCAAGGGCGTGGAGGATCTCGCCTCGTTCCTGGTCAACGAGATCCAGGAGGTCTACCGGCTGCAGGGCGTGTCGATCAACGACAAGCATATCGAGGTGATCGTTCGCCAGATGCTGCAGAAGGTGGAGATCGTCACCTCCGGCGACACCACGCTCCTGCCGGGCGAGCAGCTCGACCGCATCGAGTTCGACGAGATCAATGCCAAGATCGAGGCGGAAGGCGGCAAGCCGGCGACGGCCAATCCGGTGCTGCTCGGCATCACCAAGGCGTCGCTGCAGACCCGGTCGTTCATCTCGGCGGCCTCGTTCCCGGAGACCACCCGGGTGCTGACCGAGGCGGCGGTGTCCGGCAAGGTCGACACGCTCGAGGGCCTCAAGGAGAACGTCATCGTCGGGCGGCTGATCCCGGCCGGCACCGGCGGCACGCTCGCGCGGTTCAAGCAGATCGCCGAGAAGCGCGACAGCCTGATCCTCGAGGAGCAGGCCAAGCAGTCGGGCGAGGCCCTGCCGGCGGCGGAGTAGCCTAAGGCGGGTTTCCCGCCTCTTCGACGAGAAGACAAACGGCCCGGCGAACGACCGGGCCGTTTTCTTCAGATGAGAGGTGACTAACCGAACAAACCGTTACGAAACCTGGTGAGCATTGTCTCGAGCAGCCGACGCCGTACCTTGCAAGCTGCTGTCCTCGGAGACCTCAGGCCGCGGTTTCGGAGAGGGCGTGGTAGGGATCAGGCTCGATAAGCCCGATCATGGCACCCGCCGCATCGGTCACGACGGCGAGCTTGCCAACGCCGGGAATGTGTGTTGCAGGCCGCATGATCTCGCCGCCTGCAAAAGCAGTCGCCCGCTCGGCCTGGCCGATATCGGCAACCGCCATATAGGTCATCCAATGCGAAGGGATGCCCGCATAGTCCGGCTCGCTGAGGGCGAAGACGCCGCCCACCGGCTTACCTTCCTTGCGCGCGATCCAGTACTCGGCGGCATCGGGGAGTGCGACTTGCTCGAACTCCCAGCCGAGCGTCCGCCCGTAAAAGGCACGGGCGGCGTCCGGCTCCCAGGTATTGAGCTCGTGCCACCAGGTACGCAGCGGCTTTGTCATGTGTCGGGATCCTCCTCATCCAGCGGTACGGCTGCCGTCCATTGGCGAGATTGGCGCCGCGCTCAGGCGAGGATATGACCGGAATCGCGTCGAATCGGGGCGGGAGGGTAGAGCTTCGCGCGGCACAAGCCCAAATAGGCGGATTTGTTGCTTGACGGGGGTGGGAGGCGTCAGTATGTTCCGCGCGTTTTCGGGTGGCAGGCCGTAGACGCGTTGTCACTTGTCTAAACGCTGCCGGAAACAGCTTATCATCGCGGGACATGACCTCGTGGCGGATGCCGCGCGGTCCTCTGATGAGCGGCATTCAGCATCGGGAAGCCGGGATGCTGGGGTGCTGTTTTGGGTGTTTTACACCCAGGAAATGTCCGGCGAGGCCAGGATGAACCTTTCGAGAGTGCACGCGAACCGATGCCGACGATCAACCAGCTTATCCGCAAGCCGCGCATCTCGCCGCGGACGCGCAACAAGGTCCCGGCCATGCAGGCTTGCCCGCAGAAGCGGGGAGTGTGCACGCGCGTCTACACGACCACGCCGAAGAAGCCGAACTCGGCTCTGCGGAAGGTCGCGAAGGTGCGCCTCACCAACGGTTTCGAGGTGGTGAGCTACATTCCGGGCGAAGGGCACAATCTGCAGGAGCACTCGGTGGTGATGATCCGGGGCGGCCGGGTCAAGGACCTGCCGGGTGTCCGCTATCACATCATTCGCGGCGTGCTCGACACCCAAGGTGTCGCCAAGCGCAGGCAGCGGCGCTCGAAATACGGCGCCAAGCGTCCGAAGTAACAGCGGACGAGAGGAAGAGAGACATGTCCCGACGCCACCGTGCCGTTCGTCGCGAGATCAATCCGGATCCGAAATTCGGCGATGTCGTTCTGTCGAAATTCATGAACAACCTGATGCTGCAGGGCAAGAAGTCGGTCGCCGAGTCGATTGTCTACGGCGCCTTCGACCGGATCCAGGATCGCACCAAGCAGGATCCGCTGGGGGTGTTTCACCAGGCGCTCGACAATGTCAGCCCGTCGATCGAGGTGCGTTCCCGTCGCGTCGGCGGTGGGACCGTCCAGGTGCCGGTCGAGGTGCGAACCGAGCGGCGGCAGGCGCTGGCGATCCGCTGGCTGATCACCGCCGCCCGCGGCCGCAACGAGAACACGATGGTGGACCGGCTCTCGGGAGAGCTGATGGATGCCGCCAACAATCGCGGCACGGCCGTCAAGAAGCGGGAGGACACGCACCGGATGGCGGAGGCAAACCGTGCCTTCTCGCACTATCGCTGGTGACGAAGTCTTGAGGATTTGACGCCATGCCGCGCAAACACAAAATCGAGGATTATCGCAATTTCGGCATCATGGCCCACATCGATGCCGGCAAGACGACCACGACCGAGCGCATCCTCTATTATTCGGGCAAGAGCCATAAGATCGGCGAGGTTCATGACGGCGCCGCCACCATGGACTGGATGGAGCAGGAGCAGGAGCGTGGCATCACGATCACCTCGGCTGCGACCACCACTTTCTGGCAGGACAAGCGGCTGAACATCATCGACACGCCCGGCCATGTCGACTTCACCATCGAGGTGGAGCGCAGCCTCAGGGTGCTCGACGGGGCGGTGTGCGTGCTCGATTCCAATCAGGGCGTCGAGCCGCAGACCGAGACGGTGTGGCGGCAGGGCGACAAATATCGCGTCCCGCGGATCGTGTTCTGCAACAAGATGGACAAGATCGGCGCCGATTTCGATCGCTGCCTCAGCGACATCCGCGTCAGGCTCGGTGCCAAGCCGGTGCCCATTCAGCTGCCTTATGGCGCGGAAGCGTCGTTCAAGGGCATCATCGATCTGGTGCGCATGAAGGCGGTGGTGTGGGAGGACGAGGGCCTCGGCGCCAAGTTCCATGACGAGGCGATTCCGGCCGAGCTCGCCGATCGGGCGGCGGCGGCGCGCCTCGAGATGATCGAGGCCTGCGTCGAGCTCGACGAGGCGGCGACGGAGGCCTATCTGTCGGGCGAGGAGATCGACAACGACACGATCAGGCGGCTGCTGCGCAAGGCGGTGATCACCGGCGCCTTCTTCCCGGTGCTGTGCGGCTCGGCGTTCAAGAACAAGGGCGTCCAGCCGCTGCTCGACGCGGTGGTGGACTACCTGCCGTCGCCGGTCGACGTTCCGCCGATCAAGGGCGTCGACCCGCGGAACGATGCCGAGGTGGTGCGGCGCTCGACCGACGACGAGCCGATGTCGATGCTCGCCTTCAAGATCATGGACGACCCCTATGGCGTCCTGACCTTCGCGCGCATCTATTCCGGCCGCCTTGCCAAGGGCTCGACCGTTCTCAACTCGACGCGGGGGCGGACCGACCGCATCGGCCGCATGGTGCTGATGCACGCCAATTCGCGCGAGGAGATCTCGGAAGCCTATGCGGGCGACATCGTGGCGCTGGTCGGCCTCAAGGACACCCGCACCGGCGATACGCTGTGCGACGTGGCAAAGCCGGTGATCCTGGAGCGCATGGAGTTCCCGGACCC
>JBEVJH010000021.1:0-4705 GCA_040510355.1 Aestuariivirgaceae bacterium | reverse complement strand
GTGACGCTGTCGGAGGGCGAGTTCGCCAAGCACGGCATCGTGTCGCGCCCCGATCATCTCAGCCCGGTCAACCGCGTCGAGCTGCGCTATGACGAGAAGCGCGGCCTGCGGGCGGGTCGGCGGCTCTCCTGCCAGGCCCAGCTCCTCGGCGATGTGGTGATCGACGTGCCGCCCGATTCGCAGGTGCACAAGCAGGTCGTCCGCAAGCGCGCCGATGCACGCGTCATCGCGATGAATCCGGCGACCCGGCTCTATTATGTCGAGGTCGAGGAGCCCGACATGCACCGCCCCTCCTCCGATCTCGAGCGGGTCCACGCGGCGCTCAGGAGCCAATGGGGGCTCGAGGGCCTCACCACCGACCTGGCAATCATCCGCGAACTCCAACAGGCGCTGCGGCGGGGCGAATGGAAGATCACCTGCGCGGTTCACCACCGCCTGCCCGGCGGCGTGGCCGGCATCACCGCCGTCTGGCCGGGCTTCCATGACCGCATTCTCGGCCTCGCCGTCGATATCGGCTCGACCACGGTCGCGGCGCATCTCTGCTCGCTGTCCAGCGGCGAGGTGCTGGCATCGGCCGGGGTGATGAACCCGCAGATCCGCTTCGGCGAGGACCTGATGAGCCGGGTCTCCTATGTGATGATGAACCCGGGCGGCGACCGCGAGATGACGAGCGCGATCCGCGAGGCCATCAACAGCCTCTCACAGGAGGTCGCGGCGCTGGCCGAGGCCGATGTCACCGACATTCTCGAGATTGCGGTGGTCGGCAATCCGGTGATGCATCATCTGTTCCTCGGCATCGATCCGACGGAGCTCGGCGGTGCGCCCTTCGCGCTTGCCACCGGCCTGCCGATCACCACCCGCGCCGGTGCGCTCGATCTCAGGCTCAATCCCGGCGCGCGGCTCTACATGCTGCCCTGCATCGCCGGCCATGTCGGCGCCGACACCGCCGGGGTGGTGCTGTCGGAATCACCGCATCTGTCGGACGAGCTGATGCTGATCGTCGATGTCGGCACCAATGCCGAGATCGTTCTCGGCAATCGCCGGCGGCTGCTCGCCTGCTCCTCGCCGACCGGGCCGGCCTTCGAGGGAGCGCAGATCTCCTGCGGCCAGAGGGCGGCGCCCGGCGCCATCGAGCGGGTGCGGATCGACCGCGACACGCTGGAGCCGCGCTACAAGGTGATCGGCAGCGATCTGTGGTCGAACGAGCCGGGCTTCGAGGACGCGGTCGCGGCAACCGGCGTCACCGGCATCTGCGGCTCCGGCATCATCGAGGTCATCGCCGAGATGTATCTGAGCGGCATCATCAATCAGGACGGATTGATCGACGGCGCGCAGACGGCGCGCTCATCGCGGATCCGGCCGAGCGGACGGACCTTCGCCTACGCCATCCGCGACGGCGAGCCGGCAATCAGCATCACCCAGAACGATGTCCGCGCCATCCAGCTCGCCAAGGCGGCCCTCTATGCCGGCACCCGCCTGCTGATGGACAAGCTCGGGGTGGACACGGTCGACACCATCCGGCTGGCCGGCGCCTTCGGCAGCCATATCGACACCACTTATGCGATGGTCCTCGGCCTGATCCCCGACTGCCCGCTCGACCGGGTGCAGTCGGCGGGTAACGCCGCCGGAACGGGAGCCCGCATCGCGCTCCTCAATACCGAGGGGCGCGACGAGATCGAGCAGGTGGTGCGCCGCATCGAGAAGATCGAGACCGCCGTCGAGCCGCTGTTCCAGCACCATTTCGTCGAGGCCATGGCGATCCCGCACAAAAGCGCTGCCTATCCCAATCTCAGCAAGGCGATCACCCTCCCCCCACCGAAGCCGGCGCAGACCCCCGAGGACGGGAGCGAGCGCCGGCGCCGCCGACGCAGTTAATGGGCGGCAGTCTACCGCGTCAGCCGCGGTGCCGCCGTCAGCATCTGCAGCAGCGCCTTGACGGCGAGCGCGCTGGCGCCGAGATCGCCCAGGCCGCGATTGAGGGCCGGCAGGCCGCGCATCACCGCAAGGAACAGCGACGCCAGAGCCTCCGTGTCGGTGTCCGGCGGCAGCTCGCCATCGCGCACCGCCCGGTCGCAGCGGGACCGCAGGGCGGCGGCCCATTGCTGGAGATTGTTGCGGATGATGCTCCCGATCGCGCCGTCGGTCCCGCCCAGCTCCAGCGCCGCCATGGCCATCAGGCAGCCGCGCGGCGAGGTCCCGTCATTCATCCGCCGGACCATGGCTTCGAAGAAGCCCGCAATGGCGTCGGCGAAATCCGGTCGGTCGAGAATGGCCATCTCCGGCGCCCCGACAGTCTCGGAGAAGCGCTCCAGGCATTTGATGTAGAGCGCCTGCTTGTCGCCGAAAGCATTGTAGAGGCTCGATTTGTTGAGCCCGGTCGCACTCGTCAGCTCGGAGTAGGAGGCGCCCTCGAAACCGCGCTCCCAGAATACGCGCACCGCCCGATCCAGAGCCACCGACGGCTCGAACCGCTTCGTCCCTGCCACAGTCTGCTCCCGCGAGTCGCCGTCCGTCCCTGCCCCAATTCAGCCTAAATCATGCGTGTGCCGGCTGCAATGCTGGACTGAATGGTTTGGCTATCTCGGGCGTAAATGAAACGGAGGGCATGCCCCAAACGTTAGGATTTCAGCCCGTCGTTCTGGCTAAGCATGAAGGAGTTCAGCAATGATGTCGTCTGCCAGAGTCTCCTTGCTCGCGGCGGCAATGGCCGTTGGAGGCGTCTTCGCCTCGCCGGCACATGCCTTGACGCCAATGGCACAACCGGCGCTCCTCACCGACCACGGTGTGGCGAAGCCGGTCGAGGAAGTGGCGTACCGCCGCAAATACAATCGACCCTATCGCTATGGCTATCGGCGATACCCGGCCCGTCGCTATTATGGCGGGTACTATCGGCCGTACCGGCCTTATTACCGCAATTATGGCTATGGCTACGGCTACCCGGGCTATGGCTACGGCTACGGCAACGGTTATGGCTATCCCGGCTACGGCTATGGATATGGCTATCCCTATGCCTACGGGGCGCCGGGCGTGAGCGTCGGCATCGGCGTGCCGTTCGTCGGCTTCGGCTGGGGTGGCGGCTGGGGCCATCGGGGCTGGGGCCATCGCGGCTGGGGTGGCGGCGGCCATTGGCGGCGCTGGTAGGCATTAGCAGCAGGCAGTAGGCAGGCACAGATGTCTGCCGACTGCCGATCTGCCGACTGCCTTTAGAAGTCGGTCTTCTCGCCGCCTTCGCGAACGCGGCGATCGACGAACGCGACGAGCTCTTCCCTGATCGCCGGATCGATCGCCGGCTCGCGATATTCGGCAAGCGCCTGCTTCCAGATGGCGTTGGCCTTCTGGTCGGCCAGTGGCCGGCCGGCGGCGTCCCATTGCTGGAAATTGCGCCAGTCCGACACCATCGGGGCGTAGAAGGCGGTGGCATAGCGGGCGAGCGTGTGGGCCGCGCCGAAAAAGTGGCCGCCGGGACCGACCTCGCGGATGGCGTCGAGGCCGAGCGCATCATCGCTCGTGTCGAGCGGCTCGAGGAAGCTTTCGAGCATCTGCAGCAGGTCGCAATCGAGCGCGAATTTCTCATAGGCGCCGACCAGCCCGCCCTCCATCCAGCCAGCGGCATGCATGATGAGATTGCCGCCGCCCATGATGGCGCCCCACAGCGAGAACATCGACTCATAGGCAGCCTGGGCATCGACCGCATTGGCGGCGCAGGTGTTGGAGGTGCGGTAAGGCAGCCGGTAGCGCCGCGCCATCTGGCCGCCGGCGATCGCCGCCTTCATGTATTCCGGCGTGCCGAAGGCCGGCGCTCCCGACTTCATGTCGACATTCGAGGTGAAGCCGCCATAGATGAAGGGCGCGCCCGGCGCCGCCAGCTGGTTCAGGGCAAGGCCGGCCAGCGCCTCGGCATTCTGCTCGGCAAGGGCGCCGGCGATCGTCACCGGCGCCATCGCGCCGGCGAGGGTGAAGGGCGTGACGCAGGTGATCTGGCCGTGGCGGGCCATCTCGATCACCCCCATCGCCATCGGGCCGTCGAGCATCAAGGGCGAGTTGGTGTTGATCATGGTGAAGACCGACGGCTCGGTCGCAAACTGCTCGGGCGTCACGCCGCGGGCGATCCGCGCCATCTCCATGCCGTCGAACAGGCGGGCGCGGCCGGTCGAGGCGGTGAACAGGACCTTGTCGGACAGCAGCACCTTGTTGAGGCCGATGCGCAGATGCCGCACCGAGGCATGGACATCGAGCGCGTCCGTCGAGCCGCCGCCGGCCGTGTGGATGCAGTTGAAGTGCTGCGCCAGCCTGATGAAATTGGCATTGTCCTCGAAGGTGCCGGGGCGCCGGCCGTGATCGGCATCGGAGCAGTTCGGCGGCCCGCCCACCGGCGCGAAGGCGATCCAGTTGCCGCCGATGCGGATCGACCGGTCCGGATTGCGCGCATGGAAGGTGAACGCCTCGGGCGCCGTCCCGATGCCGGCCTCGACGATGTCGCGGCCGATGCGCACGCGCTCGCCGGCGACGGTCGCTCCGGCCCTTGAAAAGAGCTGCCGCGCCTCGGGATCGAGGATGTCCATGCCGATCTCTTCGAGGAGATCGAGCGATGCCTTGTGGATGGTCTCGATCTGGTCGTCGGAGAGGAGGCGCAACGGCGCGAAATGCCGGCGCGGCTGCTTCCAGGGCAGCTGCGCCAGCGGCGCCTTCTCGCCGCTGCCGCGTC
>JBEVJH010000020.1:0-10458 GCA_040510355.1 Aestuariivirgaceae bacterium | reverse complement strand
GCCTGCTTGTACATTTCCTCGACATGGGCCCAGTTTACGAGGTTGTCGAACCAGGTCTCGAGATACTTCGGCCTGAGATTCCGGTAGTCGATATAGTAGGAATGCTCCCACACGTCGCAGCCGAGGATCGGCTGGGCGTTGTGCACCAGCGGGTTCTCGCCGTTCGGCGTCTTCATGATCACGAGCTTGCCGTCCTTGACGGCGATCCAGCACCAGCCCGAGCCGAACTGCGTGATGCCGGCCTGGATGAAGTCGTTGCGCGCCTTGTCGAAACCGCCAAGGTCGCTGTCGACCGCTTTCTGCAGGCTCGACGGCAGGCTCTTGCCGCCGCCCTTCGGCTTCATCCATTTCCAGAAATGGATGTGATTGTAATGCTGGCCCGCATTGTTGAAGAGGCCCTGGTTCTTGCCATAGGAGGCCTTGACGATCTTGGTCAGGCTGAGGCCGTCAAGCCCCGAATCTTTCAGGAGATTGTTGCCGTTCGTCACATAGGCCATGTGGTGCTTGTCGTGGTGGTACTGCAGTGTCTCCTTCGACATGTAGGGTTCGAGCGCCTCATAGGGGTAGGGCAGTTCGGGGAGAGAAAACGCCATTTCGGACCTCCATCGGGGTGGGGCAGGGCAGCGATCCTTAAGGCAATAGGCAATCGCTGGAAAATGGGCAATAGCCAGGAGCGTGCCGGCTGCCGCGGTTACGACAACGCCTTTTCCATGAAGATGCTCCATGGATCACCCAAAGGATAGGCGCCGAATGCCGCGCAGCGCTGATAGCCGGAGCGCTCGAAAAGGCCGAGCGCCTCGGGCTGCCGCGAGCCGGTTTCGAGCTTGAGCCGCTGCAGGCCCATCCGTCGGCCTTCCGCCTCGATCGCCTCGAGCACCGCCCGCCCGAGCCCGAGCCCCCTTGCGGCCGGGCGGACATAAATCCGCTTGATCTCGCCCCAATCGGGCGCCTCGCGCACCAGCGCGCCGCAAGCCTCCGCCGTGCCGCCCTGCCGTCCGACGAAGAACGCGACATTGTCCGCCGTCAGCGCCTCGAGCGCCAGCAGGTGGTTGCTCTCCGCCGGGTAGAGGCCGGTGAGATAGCGGTCGAGCTCGCCGATCATCGCGGCGATCTCGTGCGTGCGCGGATCCTCCCGGGCAATCCTCATCTCGCTCATCGCGCCATCCCCGTCAGGTGAAGGCCTGGATGCCGGTCTGGGCCCGCCCGAGAATCAGCGCATGCACGTCATGCGCTCCCTCATAGGTGTTGACGGTCTCGAGATTGAGCATGTGGCGGATGACGTGGAATTCGTCCGAGATGCCGTTGCCGCCATGCATGTCGCGCGCCACCCGGGCGATGTCGAGCGCCTTGCCGCAATTGTTGCGCTTCATCAGCGAGATCGCCGGTATGCCGACGCTGCCGCGCTCGAGGCCGCGACCGAGCGCCAACGCCCCTTGCAGCCCGAGCGCGATCTCGGTCTGCATGTCGGCGAGCTTCTTCTGGACGAGCTGGTTGGCGGCGAGCGGCCGGCCGAACTGCCGCCGGTCGAGCACGTAGGACCGCGCCCGCCGCCAGCAGTCCTCGGCCGCCCCCATCGCCCCCCAGGCAATCCCGTAGCGCGCCTTGTTGAGACAGCCGAACGGGCCGGCGAGCCCCTTGGCATCCGGCAGCAGGCTGTCCTCCGGCACCTCGACGTCCTGCAGCAGGATCTCGCCCGTCACCGAGGCGCGCAGCGACATCTTGCCGAGGATCTTCGGCGTCGAGAAGCCGGGCGTCCCGCGCTCGACGAGAAAGCCGCGGATGCCTTCGTCCTCGAGCTTCGCCCACACCACCGCCACATCGGCGATCGGCGAGTTGGTGATCCACATTTTCGAGCCGTTGAGGCGGAAGCCGCCATTGATGCGCACCGCCTTGGTTTTCATGCTGCCCGGATCGGAGCCCGCCTCCGCCTCGGTCAGCCCGAAGCAGCCGACCCATTCGCCGCTCGCCAGCCGCCGCAGATAGCGCTGTTTCTGCGCCGGCGATCCATAGGCCTCGATCGGGTGCATGACGAGCGAGTTCTGGACGCTCATCGCCGAGCGGTAGCCGGAGTCGACCCGCTCCACCTCGCGGGCGATCAGCCCGTACGCCACATAGCCGAGGCCCGAGCCGCCATACTGCTCGCTGGTCATCACACCGAGAAATCCGACCGCGCCCAGCTCGTTCATGATCTCCCGGTCGAATTCCTCGCGCCGGAAGGCGTCGAGCACCCGCGGCATGAGCTTGTCCTGGGCGAAGGCCCGCGCGCTGTCGCGGATCATCCGCTCCTCTTCGCTGAGCTGGCTCTCGAGATCGAGCGGGTCCTCCCAGTCGAAGGATGCAAGATCCGGGTTCGGGGCAGCCCCTTGCTTCTTGGCGGGTTCGGCCATGGCTTATCCTACCTCTGGATTGGTCGCGGCAACCTTCAGCCCGAAAGCATAGACGAAGGCCACTTCCTTCAGCCGGTCGAACCGGCCGGGCGAGCCGGCATGTCCCGCCTCCATCTTGGTGTCGAGCAGCAGCAGGTTGTCATTGGTCTTGGTCTCCCTGAGCCGGGCCACCCATTTAGCGGGCTCCCAATAGGTGACGCGCGGATCGGCAAGACCGGCCACCGCCATTATATGCGGATAGCCCTGGGCGCGGACATTGTCATAGGGCGAATAGGCGGCGATCGTGTCGTAATCGGCCTTCGAGGCGATCGGATTGCCCCATTCCGGCCATTCCGGCGGGGTCAGCGGCAGGCTGTCGTCGAGCATCGTGTTGAGGACGTCGACGAACGGCACCTCGGCAAGGATCGCCCGGAAGCACTCCGGCGCCAGATTGGCGGCGACCCCCATCAGCATGCCGCCGGCGCTGCCGCCTTGCGCGACGATGTTTCCGGAGGTGGTGATCCCTTCGGCCACCAGATGCCGCGCCACCGCGATGAAATCGGTGAAGGTGTTCATCTTCTGACGCCGCTTGCCCTCGCGATACCAGCGGTAGCCCTTGTCCTTGCCGCCGCGCACATGGGCGATGGCATAGATGAAGCCGCGGTCGAGCAGCGACAGGATGTTGGTGTTGAACGCCGCCGGCACCGTCACCCCGTAGGAGCCATAGCCATAGAGCCAGAGCGGCGCCCGGCCGTCGAGCGGCGTGTCGCGGCGATGGACGAGCGACACCGGCACGCTTTCGCCGTCGGGTGCCGGCGCCATGATGCGGCGCGCCACATAGGCGGCGGGGTCGTGCCCGGAAGGCACTTCCTGGACCTTGCGCAGCACCCGCTCGCGGCTGTCCATGTCATAGTCGAACACCTCGCTCGGCGTCGTCGGCGATGAATAGGTGAAGCGCAGCGTCGTGGTGGCGAATTCATAGCCGTCGAGCAGCCCCAGCGAGAAGGTCTCCTCCTCGAACGCGATCGCATGCTCGCTGCCGTCCGACAACCGGCGCACCACGATGCGCGGCAGGCCGTTGAGGCGCTCCAGGCGTACGAGATGGCCGGCAAAGACCGTCATCGCCAGAATGAGGCGGTCCCGCTGATGCGGCACCAGCTCCTGCCAATCCTTCCGGCCGCCGGCGCCGTGAACCGGCGCGGTGGCGATCCTGAAGTCCTCCGCGCCGTCGGCGTTGGTAAGGATGTAGAACGTGCCTCGCGCCTCCTCGATCGCATATTCGACGCCGGTCTCGCGCTTCGCCACCAGCCAAGGCGTGACCTCCGGCGCATCGGCCGGGACGACCCGCACCTCCGAGGTCTCATGGTCGTGGCTGTCGATCAGGATGAACCGCCGCGATTGCGTCTGGCCGACGCCGAGGAAGAAACCGGGATCGGCCTCCTCATGGACCAGCCGGTCCTCTTCGACCGGCGTGCCGAGGCGATGGCGGTAGAGCTTGGAAGGCCGATGGTTCTCGTTGAGCAGGACATAGAAGACGCGCCGGCTGTCGCCCGACCACACGATGCGCCCGCTGGTGCCCTCGATCCGGTCCTCGAGATCGCCCCCGGTCTCGAGGTCGCGGATCCTGATGGTGTAGAGCTCGGAGCCGCGCTCGTCGAAGCTCCAGGCAAGATAGCGATGGTCCGGCGAATGATGCGCCCCGCCGAAGCGGAAGAACGGCCGCTCGCGTGCCTCGGCATTGCCATCGATGAGGATGGTTTCCGGGCCTCCCGCGCGCGGCAGGCGCGCCAGCACCGGCTGCTGACCACCGGCCACATATTTCGTCAGATAGGAATAGGGGCCGTCAGGCGCCGGAACCGAGGAGTCCTCCTCCTTGATCCGCCCCTTCATCTCGGCGAAAAGCTGCTCCTGCAGCTCTGCCGTGTCGGCCATGACGGCCCGCGAATAGGCATTCTCCGCCTCGAGATGGGTGCGGATCTCGGGCGCGAGCTTCGCCGGATCGCGCATCACCTCCTGCCAGTTGGAAGCGCGCAGCCAGGCATACGGGTCCTCGTGGGTGTAGCCATGGACCGTATGGTGGACCGGCTTGCGGGAAGCACACGGCGGTGCGATTTTTGTGTGTTTTTTCATGACTTTGCCGAGAGTCGGCAAGGAATTGACAAAGGTTTGTGACGGCTGAGTAGCATGTTCCTGCGCGAAAGCCGAGCACGTGTTTGGACTTCCAACGCTTCTGGTGTATCGCGGCAGAAGATAAAAACACAACGCCCTCCCTTCGCCGAGCCGTCACCTTGACCGAACTCACCCAAGGCGCTCTCGATTACATCGCCGCCAACCCAACTCTCGGCATTGCGGCGGCCTTTCTCATCGCCATGGGTGAAGCGCTGCTGATCATCGGGCTGTTCGTCCCGAGCACTGCGACGCTCATCGCCATCGGCGGCCTGGTCGGCCTTGGCAAGCTGCCCTTCTGGCCGGTTTTCATCGCCACCTTTCTCGGGGCGGTTGCCGGCGATGCGATATCCTTTTGGGTCGGTTACATCTATCGCGACCGGCTGAAGGAGATCTGGCCATTCTCGCGTTATCGCGGTCTGTTCGAGGCAGGTCAGGCCTATTTCGCCAAGCATGGCGGAAAGAGCGTCGTCATCGGCCGCTTCATCCCCGGCGTCAAGGCGGTCGTTCCGGGAATCGCCGGGATGATGGACATGGGGGTGGTCCGCTTCCAGGTTCTCAACGTGCTCTCCGCAGTCGTCTGGGCGGCGGCGCATATTCTGCCCGGCATTTCCGCCGGCCTCGCATTGCAATGGCTCGGCTCGATCAGCCGCCGGCTCGCCATCGTCCTGCTCATCCTCATCATCGTGATGGTCGCGGTGGTGTGGCTTGCGCGCGCCGCCCTTCGGATCGGCCTTGCCTATCTGCCGGAAGGATTTGCCCTGGCTCTCCATCATACCGGCCTGCGGCGCACCCGGGTCGGCATCTTCCTTCAACGGCTGATCTCGCCGGGCGAGCAGGACCTTCGTCTTTTCGTCGTGCTCAATGTCGTGCTCGCCAGCGCGACTGCCGGCTGCGCCTGGCTCGTTCAAAACCTCGCCACGCGCGACTCGATCGCTGCTCTCGACCGCAACGTCAGCCAGTTCCTGCAATCGATGCGGACGAGCTGGACCGACGACCTGATGGTCGCGGTGACCCTGATGAGCGGCTGGCCGGTGACCATTGCGGTCACCATTGCCAGCGCCGCCGTGCTTGTCATCGCCGAGCGCCGCCGCATCGCGCTTGGCCTCATTGCCGCAATGGCGGCGACACTCGCCTTCGTGATGATCCTGACGCTGATCGTTCCCTGGTCGCCGCCGCCCGCCAGCCGAAGCCTGATCGAAGGCGGCCTGTCGCGCTCCCATGCGGCGCTCAGCGCCGCACTTCTCGGCGTGATCGGCTTCATCATCTTGCGCGGCGTCGGTCCGGTCGCCGGGCGCGTGGTGGTGGCCATCGGCGGCTGCCTGGTCGCGCTGGTGGCGCTGTCGCGGATGTATCTCGCGGCCGAATGGCCCTCGGACGTCGGTGCCGGCTTGCTGTTCGGTGCGGCGCTGACCGCGATCTTCGCCCTGGCCTTTCACGATGAGGAATTGTCGTTCTCGACCGCCATGGCGGTTGCCGCCGCCGCGACGGTCTCGGGCCTGCTCGTCGGCTCATGGCAGCTGTCGCGCAATTTCGCCGACGACCCGTTCTTCGCCAATCAATATGTCTCGCGCACCATCGTCATGAGCACCTCCTGGCGCGATGGCGGATGGTCTGCCCTGTCGCGGCGCCGGGTCGATCTTGCCGGTCAGTCGGAGGAGCCGATGCTGCTGCAATGGCGCGGCGGTCTGCAATCCCTGGAGCAGGCGCTCGAGGCCGTCGGCTGGAAGGCGGCTCCCCCCTGGTCCATCGATGCCCTGAACGGTTTCGCCTTCCCCAACACCCCTGCGACGGACCTGCCGGCCGCCCCGAAGTTCCATGACGGGCGGCGCGAGGTCTTCACCGCGCTCCATCCGACGGATCAAGGCCGCAGTCGCCTCGTTCTGCGCGTGTGGCCGGAGAGTGTGCGGTATCCGGCTGGTCGGTCCGAGAACTTCTATGTCGGGGCGGTGGTTCGCGAATGGGTCGAGCACCCCTTCGACCAGCTGTCGATCCCGCTCAGGGCCGGCAGCCGCCATTGCGACGCCGTGCCGCTGCTGGCAAATCTGCCGCGATCGAGCGTCGTCGGAGATGTCCAGCAGGGCTCGGCCGGCGCCTGCGGCGGCCAGACCGTGCTTGCCGGGGAGGGGACGCCTTAGGGCCTCAGCCTCAGTGCCGCCGCTGCCCGGGCTCCTCGATCCGGTAGGGCTGATCGCTTAGCTTCTTGTCCTTCTTACGTTTTTTCTTCGCGGTATCGGCCAGGCCCGAGGCGCCGGATGCCGCCTTGTCGCCGATGAGATCGGCAAGCGCCGAGCCGCTGTCCTTCACGCTTTGCCCCGCTTCTGCCACCGCCTGCCGGGCCTTGGGGCTTGCCATGAGCGCCGTGCCCGCCGCCACCAGGGCGTGCGCCAGAAGCTCGAGGCCGCCGGTCTTTCTGAGTTGCTTCGCAAAACGCTTGCTGGAGCGCCGCAGCGGCTTTGGGACCTTGATGCCTGCCAGACGCTTGGGCAGTTTCAGTTTCTGTTTCGCCATTGACCACCTCGTTGGGCTAACATGGCGGAATGCTCGAGCATCGAGCGGGGTTCCGGCAGCAGGGATGAGCAGTCCGATGCGAATACTCGTCACGGGCGCCAAAGGACAGGTGGCGGCGGCGCTGCTCAGGGCGGGGGCGCGGCGCGATGGCATCAACGTCACCGTGCTCGGCCGGCCCGATCTCGATTTCGAGCGCCCGAGCCGGACGGCGATCGCCAGAGAGGCACCGGACGTTGTGGTCAATGCGGCCGCCTACACGGCCGTCGATCGTGCCGAAGGCGAGGAGGAACGCGCCCACAGCATCAATGCCGAACGTGCCGAGGCGATCGCCGAAGCCGCCGCCGGTCTCGATCTGCCGATCATCCAGATGTCGAGCGATTATGTGTTTTCCGGCCGCAAGGACGGCGCCTACACCGAGCAGGACGCTCCCGATCCGCTCAATGCCTTCGGCCGCTCAAAGCTCGCCGGCGAGCAGCGCGTTGCCGCCGCCAATCCGCGTCACGTCATCCTTCGCACATCCTGGATCTATGGCGAGGCGGGACGGAACTTCGCCGCACGCATGCTCGAATTGGCAAAGTCGCAGGGCGAGATCCGCGTCGTCGACGACCAATATGGCGCGCCCACCCTAGCCGACGACATCGCCGACGGGATTCTCAAGGTTGCAGCCAATCTGCTCGAGCGGCGCGACGAGCCGCATCTCTATGGCATTTTCCACATGACCGCCGATGGCAGGACGAGCTGGTATGGTTTCGCCCAGGCGATCTTCGCGGCCAGCGGCAAGCTCGGCGGGCCGGTCGCCGGCCTGAGCCCGATCCGCAGCGTCGACTATCCGACCATCGCCGCGCGGCCCCGCAATTCCTGCCTCGACTGCGCTCTGCTTGCCAAGGTGCACGGCGTCGCCTTGAGGCCTTGGGAAAATGGGATCGAGCCTACCGTCGCGGGGCTTCTCGACCGCTTCGGACTTGAGCAGGGGCCGGCATGACGGCATTCGATCTCGTCCTCGCCGGCGGCCGGGTCGTCGATCCTTCGCAGGCGATCGATGCCGTCGCGGACATCGGCTTTGTCGGCGGCAAGGTGGCGGAAATCGGCGAGGGGTTGGCCGGCCGGGCCGCTACCGTGCGCAATGTCCGCGGGCTCATCGTCACGCCCGGGCTCATCGATCTCCACACCCATGTCTATTGGGGCGGCACCTCGCTCGGCATCGATGCCGAGATGTTCTGCCGCAAGAGCGCCGTCACCACCTGCGTCGATACCGGCTCGGCCGGCCCCGGCAACTTCGCCGGTTTCAGGACCCATGTGATCGAGCGCTCGCGCGTGCGGATTCTCCCTTACTTGCACATTTCCCACGCCGGCATCTTCGGTTTCTCGCGCGACGTCCATTTTGGCGAAAGCGAGTCGATCCGCCTGATGGACCCGCGCGGCGCCGTGCGGGTGGTCGAGGACAATCGCGACTGCATCGTCGGCATCAAGGTGCGGGTCGGCCGTCATGCCTCCGGCACCATGGGGGTGCGGCCGCTCGAGGCTGCCCTGGAGGTCGCCGAGGAAACCGGGCTGCCGCTGATGGCGCATATCGACGAGCCGCCCCCGACCTATGCCGAGGTTGTCGATCGATTGCGCCCGGGCGACGTGCTGACCCACGCCTTCCGGCCGTTTCCCAATGCACCCTGCACCGCCGACGGCGGCGTGCGGGAGGCGGTCCTCAAAGGCCGCGAGCGCGGCGTCCTGTTCGATATCGGCCATGGCATGGGGTCCTTCGCCTTCAAGACGGCGCGCACCATGCTGGCGAACGGCTTCCGACCGGATACCATCTCTTCCGATGTCCATGCCCTGTGCGTCGATGGCCCCGCCCATGACCTGGTCACCACCATGTCGAAATTCCTCTGCCTCGGCATGGAATTCACCGACATCGTCAGGGCGACGACCGCCGTTCCGGCCCGCGCCATTCGCCGCCCGGAGCTCGGCACCTTGCAAGCGGGTGCTCCCGGTGATGCAAGCGTACTCGCGATCGATCGCGGCCGCTTCGATTATCGCGACGTCGAGGGGGAGGCGCTGATCGGGGACCAGCGCATCATCGCATGCGGTGCCGTGGTGTCCGGAACCTGGTGGGACCCTCTCCAGGAGGGCAGCAATTCGGGGAATAGAGCATGATGTGCTTGGCTGTGCCGAACCCCATGATGCTTTAAGTGCATGATGGAAGAAATCCTCCATTGGCTTCATGAGCTGCCGCTGACCTTGAGCTTCCTGCTCGTGGTCTCGGCCTTCGTCGGGCCGACCCTGATCGGCACCCACCTGTTTCAACCCTATTTCGCCAAGACTCTCCGCAACGAACGTCAGGGCAACACCATCGCCGGCGTCGCGCTCAGCACCATATCGCTCTTCTACGCGGTGCTGCTCGGCCTCCTCGCGCTGGCCGTCTACCAGAACTACACCTATGCCGATCAGACCACCGAGCTCGAGGCGGCAAGCATCATCGCCCTCGGCCGCAACGCTCACATGTACCCGGCACCTGTCGGCGATCAGGTGAGAGCGATTCTGATCAGATATATCGATGAGGAGACCGGCCCCGGCTGGCTGATGCAGAAGGTCGGCAAATCATCGCCCGAGGGTGCAGGCCTGGTCGACGAGCTCGGGCATCTCCTGCAGGGCTTCAACCCCGGAACGACCGGCGAGCAGGCGCTCCATGACAACACGCTGCGCCTGTTCAGCGATTTCGTCGACCGCCGCCAGCAGCGCATCGATGCCAGCGAGACCAGCATCCCCGGCATTCTGTGGTTCGTCGTCCTGACGGGTGCGGCAGTCAACGCGGTGACATTGTGGCTGTTCGACCTCGATCGCCAGACCCATTTCGTCATCGGCGGTTGTCTGTCGTTGTTCATCGGCATCATCGTCTACATGCTCGCCATGCTCGACCAGCCCTTCAGCGGCGATCTGGGGCTGCTGCCGGACAGCCTGGTTTCCGCGCGCCATCAGCTGCCTGAGGACCGATGACGGGCAACCGCGCGCGCCGGCTATGGCCCCTCGACCTCCTCGAGCCTTAGCCGGTCGATCAGCTGCGCGCGCAGCCTCTCGGCCTCGTCGAGTCGTTCGCCTGCCTGCTCGGCAGTGCTCCGATTGGTTCCGAACCCGACGATTCCGGCGATCACCATGGTGATGGCGAAGATCATCGCCAAGGGGGTGAACCGCTCGATTCCTGTGGCAATCGCGGCGAGCCACAGCCCGCCCAACGCCATCATCACCTTCGAGACGACGATGAATTTGCGACACCACTCTATGGTTCGCGTTGCCGATTCGATTTCGGCCTCGAGGCGCTCGATCGGTTGCTCGTCACTGGGTTCCACGTTGCAAAGCTGCCCGAGCGGGCTGCCCCAGGTCTAGAGCAAGATAGGGGTGAAAACCGCCGGCGCTGTTACAAAAG
>JBEVJH010000019.1:0-3432 GCA_040510355.1 Aestuariivirgaceae bacterium | reverse complement strand
GATGCGGTGCGAAACGGCCGCACCCTGCCCTTTCCGCTCGTGGATTCGGTCAAGAACATGCAGGTCCTCGATGCGGTTTTCCGCTCCGGCCGGAGCGGCCGATTCGAGGAGGTCTAGAACAGATCAGTCTCCGGAAGCAACTTTTCCGCAATGCAGCAAAGCCTCTTACAATGAATTGATCTCCATATAAGTTCTCGATTGTGCAGCGCACCGAACCCAGAGATCGGACAGGCTGGCACGGGGGACGCCCGGGTCGACAACAGCGGAGACCTGGACATGCGCTTGCTGCTTCACACGACCTTAACCGCCGCGGTGCTTGCCGGGGCCCCGGCCACTTTGGCCGATGAGCTTCGCGCGCCGGACGCCATCTCGGTCCGCTTCGGCTCGTTCAGCGGCACCGCCTATTACAATGTCGAGCCGAGCGGCTACCGCGTGGTGGTGACTTTGGCAAGCGAGGAGAATCCGCGGCCCCATCCGGATCGAGACGGTGCTGGCGCCCTCGCAAGAGGTCGTCCTTTCGGGCGGCGTCGACGACAACTCAGCACCGCCGACGGTCATCATCAGCCGGCACGGCAACGTCGTGACCTTGGAGAGCGCCGCGCCGGGTCAGTGAGCTTCGGGCGACGGCGGGCTCACGAAATTGCGCGGGCCCTGTGCAAACAGCGCCTGATCGCCGATGACCAGCGCGGCGGCAATCGCCGCATAGAGCAGCGTCGCAATGCATTTGGCGATTTGGCCGGCATCGACCAGGATCGCGGCCGCGTTCAGCATGGAATGCAGCAGGATGGCGGCGGTGATCGAGCGATGATTCCGGTAGTAGAACCAATTGGCGATAAACGCGACCGGGATGATGCTGACGAAGAAATTGGCGACGAAGATCTTGTTGTCCATGACGGCGAGCGCGTGCTGATAGGTGCCGGGGACGAGCACCAACGGCGCATGCCACATGCACCACAGGACGGCAAAGGTCAGCGTGGCGTCCATCACGCCGTTGCGGTCGCGCAGGCTGTCCACGCCGTAGCCGTGCCAGCCGGTCTCCTCGTAGATGGGGGCAAGGACCAGCCCGAGCACGATCAGCGGGAAGATCGCGGTCCCATCGACAAGCCGGAACTGATCGCTCGACTGTCCAAACCACAGGGACAGGTAAATGGCGAGGCCGATGACGGCGAAAGGCATGACCACGGCAAGGAGCGCAAGCAGCGGCCGGATGCGCCGCAGATCGAGCAGCCGGTCCTTGAAGTCGCTCTGCAAGGCCGCATGGCCTGAGGTCAGGACCAGGACGCTGCTGGCGCCGATCGGCCCGAAGAGGCCGATGAAGTTGAAGAGCGGGGCGTAGCGGGCGAGCTCCGGCTGCGATCCGAGATAGAGGCCGAGAAACCATGGCAGCCAGCTTCCGGCATAGGCCATGACAAAAAACCACGCCGGGCGATATCGGTAAGGCCTGATCACGCCGCCAGCCTACTATGCGGGGGCGTGCCGTGGAACGATCGGGTTGATCGCGCACCTCAGGTGAGACACCATGGCTTTCGAAGGCCGCCGCAGCACCCGGTAGAAGCAGTGACGAAAGGAATTGTCGACGAGATGACGCTGCCGGACGGCAGCATCCGCAGCCATTATGCCGAGGTCGCCACCTGGCTGAGCTCGCTGACGCGCGCCGAGCTGGTGCGCAACCAGAAGGAAGCCGAGGCGATCTTCCGCCGGAGCGGCATCACCTTCGCGGTCTATGGCGGCGTCGAGACCAATGAGCGGCTGATCCCCTTCGACATCATCCCGCGACTGTTCGCAGCAGCCGAGTGGCGGCGGCTGGCCGCCGGCATCGAGCAGCGGGTGCGGGCGCTCAATGCCTTCATCCACGATGTCTATCACCGTCAGGAGATTTTGCGGGCCAAGCGCATTCCGGCGCAGCTCGTGCTCCAGAACGAGGCCTTCGTGCCGGAAATGATCGGCGTTAACCCGCCGCGCAACGTCTATGCGCATGTCATCGGCATCGATATCGTGCGGGTCGGCGAGCTCGACTACTACGTGCTCGAGGACAATTGCCGCACACCTTCCGGCGTCTCCTACATGCTGGAGGGCCGCGAGGCGATGATGTTCCTGTTTCCGGAGCTGTTCGCCAAGCACCGGGTCGCACCGATCGAGAACTATCCGGACATGCTGCAGAAGACGCTGATCTCGGTCGCGCCGCCCGCCGCCGACGAGCCGACGCTCGCCGTGCTCACCCCCGGCATCTACAATTCCGCCTATTATGAGCATGCCTTCCTCGCCGACGAGATGGGGGTCGAGCTGTGCGAGGGCAGCGACCTCTTCGTCGAGGATGGCTGGTGCTACATGCGCACCACGCAAGCGCCGAAGCGGGTCGACGTGATCTATCGCCGGATTGACGATGCCTTTCTCGACCCCCTCACCTTCCGGGCCGACTCGTCGCTCGGCGTGCCCGGACTGTTCGATGTCTACCGCGCCGGACGGGTCAATCTGGTGAATGCCCCGGGAACGGGAATCGCCGACGACAAGAGCATTTATGCCTATATGCCGGAGATCATCGAGTTTTACACCGGCGAGCGGCCGATGCTGTCGAACGTGCCGACCTGGCGGTGCTCCGATGCGGACGATCTCGGCCATGTGCTGCAGCACCTGCCCGAGCTGGTGGTCAAGGAGGTCCACGGCTCGGGCGGTTACGGCATGCTGGTCGGGCCGAGCTCGACGCGGGCGCAGATCGCCGAGTTCCGCAAGAAGCTCGAAGCCTCGCCGGCACGGTACATCGCGCAACCGACGCTCGCCTTGTCGACGGCCCCGACGCTCACGCCGACGGGCGTCGCGCCGCGCCATGTCGATCTTCGCCCTTTCGTGCTGACCGGCGATCGCGTACGCATCACCAAGGGAGGGTTCACCCGGGTCGCCCTGAAGAAGGGCTCGCTGGTCGTCAATTCCAGCCAGGGCGGCGGGACCAAGGACACATGGGTTCTGGAAGACTAGACCAGATCTTGCTCGGCCGTTCGGCGGCGGCGCTCTACTGGATGTCGCGCTATGTCGAGCGGGCCGAGAACATGGCCCGCCTGGCCGAGGTCGGATACCGCATCTCGCTGATGCCGCGGGCCAGCGAGGGTCATCGCGACGAATGGCGCTCGACGCTCCAGAGCTGTGGCTGCGAGCAAAGCTATATTGCCGAATATGGCGAGATCACCGGCAGCAAGGTGATCCAGCATCTGCTGTTCGACGAGAGCAATCCCGGCAGCATCCGCTCCTCGATCAGCACGGCGCGCAACAATGCGCGCGCCGTCCGCACCGCCCTGACGCGCGACGTCTGGGAGGCGCTGAACACCACCTGGAACGATCTCTCCCGGGTCAGGCCCGACGAGATCGAGACCTTCCGGCTGCCCGGTTTTCTCGAATGGGTCCGCCAGCGCTCGATGCTGTTTCGCGGCGCCATGGTGT
>JBEVJH010000018.1:0-7669 GCA_040510355.1 Aestuariivirgaceae bacterium | reverse complement strand
GCGCGGCGCTGCAGCGGCTCGGCGATCTGCGGGCCGGTGAAGGTGACGAGATTGACCGTCACGCCGTCGAATTCGCCGGCCCAGGACGGCGATCCGGCGAGAGCACCGGCAACAACGGCGGCGAGACCCGCGAGACAGCGCTTCATCGTCATGAGATCCTCCCAATGCTATGCCCGCATTGTGTTCGGCGGTGCTTCCCAGCATGATTGCAGCCGCTTTCGTCCTGGGTCAACATGCGGTTTGCTGCCAAGGAGGCCGCCATGCTGCGCGGAATCGATCCTGTTCTGGGGCCGGATCTCCTGTTCGCCTTGCGCGCCATGGGGCATGGCGACGAGATCGCGGTCGTCGATGCCAATTACCCGGCGAGCGAGGGGGCCAAGCGCCTGATCCGGGCGGACGGCGTCGACGCGGCGCGGATGGTCGGGGCGATCCTGTCGGTCCTGCCGCTCGACGACTTCGTCGAGACGGCAGCCTTCCGCATGGCGGTGGTGGGCGATCCGCAAGCCGTGCCGCCGGTCATCCGAGAGTTCGAGAGAATGGTCGGGCGGATCGGCATGCTCGATCGGTCGGCCTTCTACGCGCGCGCCAGGAGTTGCTTTGCGATCGTCGCAACCGGCGAGCGGCAGCTCTATGGCAATCTCATCCTCAAGAAGGGTGTGATCCGGCCCGAGGAGGCCTGACCAGCGCCCTGTGCACTGGCGCCATCCGCGGCCCTGCTCTACCATGCGGCGCCCGCTGCCAAGAGCCCACCATGCAAGAGCATATCGAGACCTTTCGTGACGGCTTCCCGCAAGGTTACACCGAGGTCACCGCCCTTTCCGAAACGAGCGGCATTGCCTTCGGCATCCTCAATCTCGCGGCCGGGGAGGTCTGGGAGACGGTGACCGAAGGGGAGACGGCATTCCTCCTGATGGGGGGTGACGTCAAGGCAAAGGCCGGCACCCACGAGCGCCGGCTGTCGCGGCAGTCGCTGTTCGACGAGAGCGCCAGCGCCCTTCACGTGGCGGCGGGCGAACGGGTCGCGTTGGCGGCGGTGACGGCGAGCGAGCTCACCCTCTATGCGGTGCGCAATCGCAAGCCCTTTGCCAGCCGGTTCTACGGACCGCAGGACGTGCCCGACGAGCATCGCGGCAAGGGCCAGGTGGGCGACAGCTGTCTCAGGCTGGTGCGGACCATCTTCGACAAGCGCAATGCGCCGGCCGAGGCGGATCTGGTGCTCGGCGAGGTCGTCACGCTGCAAGGGCGCTGGTCGAGCTACCCGCCGCATCACCATCCCCAGCCCGAGATCTATCACTATCGCTTCACCCGGCCGGAGGGCTACGGCCACGCCGAGATCGGCGAGAGCGTCGTCAAGGTCCGGCAATACGACACCATCGCGATCCCGCCGGGGCTCGATCACGCGCAGTGCGCCGCGCCCGGCTATGGCATGTATTACTCGTGGGTGATCAGGCACTTGCCGGGGCAACCCTACACCGTGCCGGAATTCACCGCCGAGCATCGCTGGACGATGGAGCCCGAGGCGGATTACTGGAAGCCGAGGAACCTCTGAGCTCATGGCTGGGCGCGCGCTCGACCTGATCACCATCGGCAGGGTGTCCGTCGATCTCTATGGCGGCCAGGTCGGCGGCAGGCTCGAGGACATGGCGAGCTTCGCCAAATATGTCGGCGGCTGCCCCGCCAATATCGCGGTCGGCGCGGCGCGGCTCGGCCTGAAGCCGGCGCTGCTGTCGCGGGTGGGCGACGAGAATATGGGGCGCTTCATCCGCGAGCAGCTCATTCGCGAAGGCGTCGACACCAGCCATCTCGTCACCGACCCGAAGCGGCTGACGGCGCTGGTCATTCTCGGCATCCGCGATCGCGAGACCTTTCCGCTCATCTTCTTTCGCGAGAACTGCGCCGACATGGCGCTCACGACCGACGATATCGATCCCGCCTTCATCGCCTCGGCGCGGGCCATCGCGGTCACCGGCACGCATTTCTCGACGCCGTCGGTGAAGGAAGCCAGCATGGCGGCGATCGCGGCGGCCAAGACGTCGGGGGCCGAGATCATTCTCGACATCGACTACCGCCCGGTTCTGTGGGGACTCGGCGGCCACGGAACCGGCGAGGTGCGCTTCGTCGACGATGCGACGGTAACCAGCCATCTGCAGGCGATTCTGAGGCATTGCACGGTGATCGTCGGCACCGAGGAGGAGATCCATATCGCCGGCGGCTCGACCGACACGGTTGCAGCACTCCGGCGGATCCGCGAGATCTCGCCGGCTCTCATCGTGCTGAAGCGCGGCCCGCGTGGCGCGGCGGCCTTCCCCGAGGCAATCCCGGACGATCTCGACGATGCGGTCACCGCGGCGGGGTTTCCGATCGAAGTCTATAATGTGCTCGGCGCCGGCGATGCCTTTCTGGCCGGGTTCCTGCGCGGCCATCTCAAGGGAGAGCCGCTCCAGACTGCCTTGCGCTTCGGCAATGCCGCCGGCGCCATGGTGGTCTCGCGCCATGGCTGCGCGCCGGCCATGCCGACCTGGCCGGAGCTTCAGCACTTCCTCCGCACCGGCAGCTCCTATCGGGCGCTGCGCCTCGATCCGGTGCTCAATCACATCCATTGGGCGACGACGCGACGGCCGCAGAATCCCGAGCTCACCGTGCTCGCCTTCGATCATCGCAGCCAGCTCGAGCGGCTCGCCGACAAATGCGGCAAGCCGCGCCAGGAGATCGCGCGGCTCAAGGCGCTCCTCTATCAGGCGGCGCGGCGGGCGGCAGGCGATTCGCCGTCCTTCGGCATCATCCTCGATGACCGCCACGGCCAGGAGACGCTCGATCTCGCCAGCGACGCCGGTCATTTCATCGCGCGGCCGATCGAGCTGCCGGAGGAAAGCCCGCTCGCGTTCGAAGGCAGCGACGATGTGGCGGTGACGCTCCAGGAATGGCCTGTCGAACATGTGGTCAAGTGCCTGCTGCGTTGTCATCCCGACGATGATGACGATCTGCGCGCCGCCCAGGAGAGTCAGCTCGCGCGGTTGTTCACCGCCTGCCGCGCGACCAGCCACGAGCTGCTTCTCGAGATCATTCCGAGCCGCGGCGATGCCGGCGAGGCGGCTGTTCTCGTCCCCCTGCTCCATTGGGTCTATGGGCTCGGCGTCGCGCCCGACTGGTGGAAGCTCGCGGGGCCGCCGTCGGACGAAGGCTGGACGGCGCTGAGCGAGACGATCGAGAGCCACGATCCCTATTGTCGCGGCATCCTGCTTCTCGGACTCGATCAACCTGCGGACAGGATGATGGCGGCGCTGCGCGTGGCGGCGCGGCAGCCGATCTGCAAGGGCTTCGCGATCGGCCGAACCATTTTCGGCGAGGCGGCCAGCCGATGGATGAACGGTACGTATGGTGACGAGCAGGCGGTGTCATCGGTCGCCACCGCCTATTCGCGGATGATCGAGGGTTGGCGGGACGGACGAAAGGGATCGAGATCATGAGCAGCATCCGTCTGACCATGGCGCAGGCCATCGTCAAATTCATCGCAAGCCTCGAGGTCGAGATCGACGGCCGGACCATTCCGCTGTTCGGCGGGGTGTTCGCAATATTCGGCCATGGCAATGTCGCCGGGCTTGGCGAGGCGCTGGCGGCGGCGCGCGATGTGCTGCCGACCTATCGGGCGCATAATGAACAGGCGATGGCGCATGCCGCAACGGCTTTCGCCAAGGCGACGAACCGCCGCCGCATGATGGCCTGCACGAGCTCGATCGGGCCCGGCGCCACCAATATGGTGACGGCGGCGGCGGTGGCGCACATCAACCGCCTGCCGATCCTGCTCCTGCCCGGCGACAGCTTCACCAATCGGCGGCCCGATCCGGTGCTGCAGCAGATCGAGGTGGTCGGCGATCCGACGACCACGGCCAATGACTGCTTCCGGCCGGTGTCGCGCTATTTCGACCGCATCAATCGACCGGAGCAGCTGATCGCCGCGCTGCCCGAGGCGCTCAGGGTGCTGACCGACCCGGCGGAATGCGGGCCGGTGACGCTCTGCCTGCCGCAAGACGTGCAGGTCGAGGCAGCCGACTTTCCGGCGGCTATGTTCGAGCGCAGGGTCGTGCGCTGGCGCCGGGCCGAACCCGATCGAGACGAGCTTGCGGCCACGGCGGAGGCGCTGAGACATGCCGAGCATCCGCTGATCATCGCCGGCGGCGGGGTGAAATACAGCCTCGCCGGCCCGGCGCTCGTCGCCTTCGCCAAGCGCCATGGCGTGCCGGCCGCCGAGACGCAGGCCGGCAAGGGCTCGGTCCCGTGGAATGATCCGCTCTATCTCGGCGGCGTCGGCGTCACCGGCTCGGCGGCAGCGAATGCGCTCGCGCGCAAGGCCGATGTGATCCTCGCGGTCGGCACGCGGCTCCAGGACTTCACCACCGGGTCGCATGCGCTCTTCAACCAGGCGACGTTGATCCAGCTCAATGTGTCGCCGGCCGATGCGGCCAAGAACGGTGCGCAGACCCTGGTGGCGGACGCGCAAGCCGGATTGAACGGACTGTCGGCGGCGCTTGGGGATTGGCAGGCACCGACGTCATGGCAGAAGCTGGCGAAGGCCGAGGCGGCGCAATGGTTGAAGACGGTCGACAAGGTGACCGCACCGCCGCGCGGCAATGCGCTGCCGAGCGATGCGCAGGTGCTCGGCGCGGTCAATCGCGACAGCGGGCCTCAGGACATCGTGGTGTGCGCGGCAGGCGGCCTGCCGGGCGAGCTTCACAAGCTGTGGCGGGCCGCGGCGCCCGAGACCTATCATCTCGAATATGGCTATTCCTGCATGGGCTATGAGATCGCCGGCGGTCTCGGGGTCAAGCTGGCGCTGCCCGACCGGCGGGTGGTGGTGCTGGTCGGCGACGGCTCCTATCTGATGATGAACTCGGAGATCGCCACCTCGGTCATGCTCGGCGCCAAGCTCGACATCGTGGTGCTCGACAATCACGGCTTTGGCTGCATCGATCGGCTGCAACGCGCCTGCGGCATCGAATCCTTCAACAATCTTCTGAAGGACACGGTGCACCAGACAATGCCGACGATCGATTTCGCCGCCCATGCGGCGGCGCTCGGCGCGGTTGCGGAACGGGTCGGATCAATCCCCGAGCTCGCAGCGGCGCTCGAGCGGGCGAAGCGGAGCGACCGCACCCATGTCATCGTGATCGAGACCGATCCGGCGCTGTCGACGGCCGAGGGTGGCGCATGGTGGGATGTCCCGGTGCCCGAGATCTCGCGCTCGAGCCGCGTCGGGCAGGCACGCAAGGCCTATGAGCAGGCGATCGCGGATCGCGAGACGATGTAAGTTTGGAAAATCAGGAAGCGACAAATGGCGATCAGCTTTGGCATCAATCCGATCGGCTGGACAAATGACTGCATGCACTGGCTCGGCGACGACATCCCGGTCGAGACCTGCCTCGCAGAAGCGCGGGCAGCGGGGTTCAGCGGGGTTGAGCTCGGGCGCAAGATGCCGAAGCAGGGCAAGGCGCTGCGCAAGCTGCTTGACGCTCACGGGCTGCGGCTGGTCGGCGGTTGGTACTCGGGAAAGCTCCTCGAGCGCGACGCCAAGGCCGAGATTGCAGCGCTGAAGGACCATCTGGCGCTGCACAAGGAAGCCGGCGCCACCATCATGGTGTTCGCCGAGACGAGCGGCGACATCATCAACGATGTCGGGGCGCGGCGCAGCGCCAGGCCGAAGATCGGCAACGCCGAGCAATGGCGGACGCTCGGCGCCCGCGCATCGGAGGTCGCCGACTACCTGGCGGACCAGGGTGTGCGCATGGCGTTCCATCATCATATGGGCACCGTCGTCGAGTCGGTGGACGACATCCGCCGGCTCATGGAGAACACGCGGCCGAGCGTCGGGCTCCTGCTCGACACCGGCCACCTGACCTATGGCGGCGGCGATCCGGTGGCGGCGATCAACACGTTCGGCGAGCGGATCAACCACGTGCATTGCAAGGACATCCGGGGCTATGCGCTCGAGGCCTGCACGCGGCGCGACGCCAGCTTCTCCGAGGCGATCCTGTCCGGCATCTTCACCGCACCGGGGGACGGCATCGTCGACTACATGGCGGTGTTCCACGCACTCAGGGGTGCGAAATATGAGGGCTGGGTGATCCAGGAGGCCGAGCAAGACCCGCGCTTCTTCAATCCGGCGATCTATGCCGAGCTCGGCCATGCCTATCTCAAGCGGACCGCCGAGGCGGCCGGCTTCACGATCGCGGCGTGAGCATGGCGGGGCGGCCTGTCCGCGTCGGACTGATCGGTGCGGGCGCGATTGCGCGCTGCCACGTCCATGGCTATCGCGTCCATGACACCACCTTTCCGGAGAGCGGCGGCTCGCCGGTGCTGGAGATGGTGGCGGAAGCAACGCCGGAGCTTGCGGCGCAGGCGGCGGCCCGGTTCGGGTTTCGCCGGGCGGCTGCGGACTGGCGGGCGGTCGTCGAGAGCGCCGACATCGATGTGGTCGACATCTGCGTGCCGAGTGCGCTGCACCGCGAGATCACGCTCGCGGCGATCACCAGCGGCAAGGCGGTCTATTGCGAAAAGCCGATCGGCCTGTCGGGCGGCGAGGCAAGCGAGGTCGCGACGGCGGCGGGGCAGGCGGGCGTCGCCAGCATCACCGGCTACACCTATCTGCGCAACCCGCTGATCGGCCTCGCCCGGCGGCTGATCGCGGAAGGGACGATCGGCGACGTCGCGCTGTTCCGCGGCACGCACAATGAGGACTATCTGTCGGACCCTGCCACCCCGTTCAGCTGGCGCTGCGACCGCACGGTTGCCGGCGCGGCCGGGGCGCTCGGCGATCTCGGCAGCCATATCGTCGGCATCGCCCTTCATCTCGTCGGGGACATAGCCGCGGTCTCGGCCGACACCAGGATCGTGATCGCCGAGCGCTGCGTGGCGAGGGGCAGCGCGACCCGTCGGCCGGTCAGCAATGACGATCAGGCGCTGGCGCTCCTGCGCTTCGCCAACGGAGTGCAAGGCTATGTCGAGGCAAGCCGCATCGCCACGGGAAGCAAGATGGCGATCAACTACGAGATCATCGGCACCAAGGGCGCACTGCGCTTCGAGGGCGAGCGCGGCGGCGAGCTCAATCTTCATGTCGCCGGCACCGCGCCCGAGCGCGCCGGGTTCACCCGCATCCTCACCCATCCGGCGCATGAATTCTACGACGCGATCAGCCCGGGCGCCGGTCACGGCCTGAGCTTCAACGATCACAAGGTGATCGAGGTGCATGAGCTGATGGAGCTGGTGACCCGGGGCCGAGCGCCGCTCACCACGCTCGACACGGGCGCAAGGGTCGGCGCGGTTCTCGATGCGGTGATCGCATCGGCGGCGAATGGCCGCTGGACCAAGGTCACTTGACGGCGCCGAGCGTCAGCCCGCGGACCAGATGCCGCTGCACCAGGAGCGCGAAGATCACGATCGGCAGCGCGCCGATGACGCCGGCCGCCGCCATCGAGGCCCAGTCGGTGTCGATGCGGCCGATGAGGGTGGCGGTGCCGCGCGGCATGGTCATGGCGCGCGGCGTCGCGGTCAGGACAAGCGCGAACAGGAATTCGTTGAAGGTGACGATGACGGCAAAGATGGCGGTGGCGGCAAGGCCGGGCGCGGCGAGTGGCAGGGTGATGCGGCGAAAGGCGGTGAAGCGTGAGTCGCCATC
>JBEVJH010000017.1:0-3331 GCA_040510355.1 Aestuariivirgaceae bacterium | reverse complement strand
CGAAGGCGCGCATGTCGATGAGGCCGGGCGCCACTATGAGGCCGCGGCAGTCGACGACCTCGGTGCCTTCCGGCACGCCGGCGGCGCCGATGCCGCGCTTGGCCTCGCGGATCACGCCGTCGGCAATGAGCAGATCGCCATCGATGTCGAGGTCGCGCGACGGATCGAGGATGCGGGCGTTGGCGAGCAGGATCGGGCGGCGCTCGGCGACCATCATCGGCGCATGGCCGCGTCCGTTGCGCCCCTCACGCATTCGGCAGGTTCCGCGACAGCGCCTCGAGCACGGCCATGCGCACCGCCACCCCCATCTCCACCTGCTCGCGGATCAGCGAATGGGCGCCGTCGGCGACCGCGGTGTCGATCTCGACGCCGCGGTTCATCGGGCCCGGATGCATGACCAGGGCGTCCGGCTTGGCATAGGCGAGCTTCTTCTCGTCGAGGCCGAAATAGTGGAAGTATTCCTGCGTCGAGGGCACGAACGAGCCGTTCATGCGCTCGCGCTGCAGGCGCAGCATCATCACGATGTCGGCGTCGCGCAGCCCCTCGCGCATGTCGCGGGTGGCCTCGACGCCCATGCGCTCGATGCCGGGCGGCAGCAAGGTCGAGGGCGCCACCACCCGCACCCGGGCGCCGAGCACGTTGAGCAGGATGATGTTCGAGCGCGCCACCCGCGAGTGCAGAATGTCGCCGCAGATGGTGACGGTGAGCCGCTCGATGCGGCCCTTGTTGCGGCGGATGGTCAGCGCGTCGAGCAGCGCCTGGGTCGGATGCTCGTGCGAGCCGTCGCCAGCATTGATCACCGAGCAGTCGACCTTGCGGGCGAGCAGCTCGACCGCGCCGGAGGCGTGATGGCGCACCACGATCAGGTCCGGGTGCATGGCGTTGAGCGTCACCGCGGTGTCGATCAGCGTCTCGCCCTTGCGCATCGAGGAGGAGCCGGTCGACATGTTCATGACGTCGGCGCCGAGCCGCTTGCCGGCGAGCTCGAACGAGGCCTGGGTGCGGGTGGAGACCTCGAAGAACAGATTGATCAGCGTGCGCCCGCGCAGCGAGCTCTGCTTTTTCTCGATCTGGCGGTTGAGCTCGACGTAATGCTCGGCAAGGTCGAGGAGGCCGACGATCTCCTCGCGCGACAGCCCTTCGATCCCCAACAGGTGCCGCCGGTTGAGGACGAACGAGGGCTTGTGGGCGATGTTCATTAAAGCGGTGTCTATAGGCCCGGCGGCGCCTTCCGGCAAGGGACGCGGCCCCTGCGTGGTAAAGCATCTGTGGATGCCGCGGCGGCGGCACGACGGGTGAAAGGCCGGCCAAAACCGGGTAAAGACCGGGCGACGCGTCGCGCATGCCCGGCGGCCTCTGCCCGAGGTTCCGGATTCCCTGCGCTCCAGCCAGCTGCTTTCGAGGCCAATGGCGAAAATCCTCATCTCGTATCGCCGCTCCGATTCCCAGGCGATGGCCGGCCGCATCTTCGACCGGCTCAGCGCTCACTATGGGGAGGGCGCGGTGTTCATCGACATCGACGCCATCCCGCCCGGCATCGATTTCCGCAAGCATATCGGGGACGTCCTGCGGCAATGCCACGTGCTGATCGCGGTGGTCGGGCCGCAGTGGCTCGGCCGGCGCGACGACGGTGGTAACCGGATCGGCGAGCCGAGCGACCCGGTGCGAGTCGAGCTCGAGGGCGCGATCGCACGCAAGATTCCGGTCATCCCGGTGCTGATCGACGGCGCCCGGATGCCGAGCGAGGCGGAGCTGCCGGACAGCCTGAAGGAATTCTCCTTCTACAACGCGGCGCCGGTCGACAGCGGACGCGACTTCCGCTCCCAACATGGATCGCCTGATCCGTGCCCTGGATCGCATGCTGGGCGAGCCCGGGCAGCAGGCGGCGGCCGCCGCGCTGGCAGCGCAGATGCCGGCGCAGGCGCCGCCGGCCAAGGGATCGCGATGGGGCTCGCGCGGCACCTGGTACGCCCTCGCCGGCATACTCCTGCTCGGCGGCGGCGTGCTGCTGGCGACGTGGTCGTCGTGGATGGGCGCGCCGGGCCGTGACGCCGGCAGCCAGGTCCAAGGACCGGCCGGCACCGCACCGCAAGCGCCGTCCAAGCCGCCGATCGCTCTCAAGGCGGCGGACAAGTACACCGTGCAGGTGATGGCGAAGGAGCTCAAGGACAGCAACGTCAATCTTGCCGTCGAGCTCGACGAAGCCGCGTCTTCTCAGCTTTCGGATGTGCTGTGGGATCGGCTGACACGCGGGGAGATCGATCTCGCGTCGTTTTCTCTGGATGGGCTGGACGACAAGGTGCCGGCGTTCGCGGCCACCAACATGCCCGGCCTGGTCCGCAGCCACGAGCATGCCCGCCGCGTCGCCGCCTCGCCATTCATGACGCAGATCAAGCGCATGGCGGCCGCGGCGGGCGTGATCGTGCTGGCGGACAGCTGGACTTCGATGTCCATCATCGCGAAGAAGGGCTGCGTCCGCAGACCGGAGGACGTGAAGGGGCTGAAAGTCTACACGCTGGGATCAAGCTTCGAAGCGGTGCTGCAAGCAGCCGGCGCCACCATCGTCGATTTCGATCTAGACACCGCCACGACGTTCAAATCGTCTGCCGACGCCATGGTGGATTCGTCGATCGCGGCGCTCCAGGTCACCGAGTTGGCGCGGTGCGTCACGATCTCCGGTGACTACACGCTCGGCTTCACTTATCTGCCCTGGCTGATCTCCAAGAAAAGCTTCGAGCGGCTCAACAAGGACCAGCAGAACGCGCTGCTCAAGTCGGGAGAGCGCGTGGGGATCGAAGGCAACAAGGACGTGGACGACTATCTCGTCAGGATGCTGCCCGCGTCCGGCGTGCAGACCATCACGTTGAGCGAGGCGGATCACGGCGCCTGGGTGCGGCTGGCGCGCACCACCGTCTACAAGGATTTCGCCGCCAAGGTGCCGGACGGCAAGCAGCTCATCGACGAAGCGCTGGCGGTGAAGTGAGCCGAGTGCTCCGCGCTCACTCGACCTTGATGCCGGCGTCGCGCACGACCTTGCTCCACCGGTCGATGTCGTCCTTGATCAGCGCGCTGTACTCCTCGGGGGTGCTGCCGACCGGCGAAAAGCCGAGCGCGGCGAGCTTGTCGCGCATGTCGGGCAACGCCACGATCCGCACGAGCTGGCGGGACAGAAGGTCCACGACGGCCCTCGGCGTCGCCGCCGGCGCCACCAGCCCGATGTTCAGCTCGGTTTCCTGGTCCTGAAGGCCGCTCTCGGCCATGGTCGGCACCTCGGGCACGATCGGGGAGCGCTTGGAGCTGGTGACCGCCAGCGCGCGCAAGGTGCCTTCCT
>JBEVJH010000016.1:0-2679 GCA_040510355.1 Aestuariivirgaceae bacterium | reverse complement strand
TCGTCGGGCGGCACGACATTCGAGCTGCAAGAATTGATGTTGGCGACCAAGCAGGCTGAAAGGGAGCGGGTTGCCTATGAGAGCCTGGCGCCGGTCGTGACACGGGCCGGCGACAGCGACGAGGTCGTTCGGCGGAAGGTGTGGGACCTGACCCGGCTGATGACCCAGACGGCTCTGGGCGACACTTGGAACCTGTTGGCTGCGCACCGCAGCGGGGTGACAGGCGCGGCCGATGGGACTGAAAAAACCAGCTTCGAATATGTAAACAACGATCCCTATCTCGATATTACGATCCGCGTGAAGCAAGACTTGTCGCGTTTCATAAACGGCAACAAAGCAGCGTATGTCGAACTGAGCGATAAATTCTCGTACCAGCAGGTCGAGCTAAAGCTCAGGCTCAAGGCGGAGGATCTCGGAAGAGACCTGAAGGAAGACAGCCTCGAGGTCGTTTCCGGGACTGTCGGCACCCGGATGGTGCCAGACCCGGCGCAGGCCGGTCCCTGACCGCCGGGACCGGTTGCCCGGCGCGGCAGGGGTGGCGAAATCCGGTTTCCACTTTCATTAATCATGCTTTAGGTTGAGCGGCCGTTCACCGGAAGGACAAGGCCGCCACATGAGCAGCACGGGGCAGAGCCCGGACCAGGATCCCGAGCGCACGCCGCAGCCGGAGCGCGAGGCACCGCCGACGATCGATCTCGAGGCATCGGAGGTGGGCGATCCGCCGCCGGCCGAGGAGGATGCGCGCGATGGCGGTCTCGACGAGACACCGCCGCCGTCCGGGGCGCCGCGGCGCCGCGACGCCACTTACGTTGCGGCAGGCCTGGTCGCGGCGCTGATTGCAGGGCTCGGCCTCGGCTATTGGATCTACGAGATGGCGACGTCGCCCAATCGCGACGCCATGGCGACGCTGGACGACCGGGTGGCGGCGCTGGAGAAGCGGCTCGCCGACAATGTCACCCGCAGCGACGAGATGATGGCGAGCCTCAACGGCCTGCGCGGCGAGATGCAGCGGCTGGCGACGCAGCCGCCGCGCGGCGGCGAGGCGGACGGCGCGCTGGCCGAGCGGCTGGCGCGGACGGAGCAGAGCATGGGCGAGCAGCGGGCCGCCCTGGACGAGCTGCGCAAGACCCTGGAGAGCCAGCAGGCGGCCCCCTCGGCGGCACCGGCCGAGACCCAGGCGGCGGTCGACCAGCTGAAGCAGCGGATGGGCGAGATCGACGCCAAGCTGGCGCAGCCGCCACCGCCGCCGCCGGCGCCGAGCGTGCCGCCGGAAACCGCGCAAAAGCTCGATGACACGGCTCAGAAGGCCAACGACACCGCCCAGCGGGTCGAGGATATGGACAGCCGCCTGAAGCAGGCCGAGGCGGCGGTGGCGGCGCCCAAGGGCCCGCCGCCGGCGCCGCCGGCCGGGGCGGCCTTTGCGGCGCTGCTGACCAAGGTGCAGTCGGGCGAGCCCTATGGGCCGGCGCTCGACCAGATGGTGGGACAGCTCCCCGATGCGCCGGGCATCGAGACGCTGCGGGCGGCGGCGGACGAAGGCGCGCCGACCATGGACGAGCTGAGCACGGCGCTCGGGAACATCACCACGAGCCTCAATCAGCCGGCGCCGGCGCCGCAGGAGGGCCTGTTCGCCGCGATGATGAACCGGATCGGCAGCGTCGTCAGGGTGCGCCGCGCCGGCGCGCTCGACTGGCCGGCGGCATCGGCCAAGGCGCTCGAGGCGCTCAAGGGCGGAAGCCTCGCCAATGCGGTGGCGATCCTCGGCCAGGGGGCGGATCCGCCGGACCAGATCGCGACCTGGCTCAAGGGGGCGCGGGAACGACTGCAGGTCGATGAGGCGCTGGCATCGCTGTCGACGGCGGTGCTGCGCCACATCGCAGGCTCGCAGAGCTGAGGGGCTGCGGATGATCCGGCTCATCGTCAAATTCGGTTTGATCGCTGCCGCGGCAGCGCTGTTCGCATGGCTCGCCGACCGCCCGGGGCAGCTTCGGGTGGACTGGCTCGGCTATGAGGTGGAGATCTCGGTGCTGGGGGCGCTGCTGCTGGCGCTGGCGGTGCTGCTCGTGCTGTGGCTGTCGTGGCGGCTGATCGCCGGCTTCTTCGCCCTGCCCTGGACGATGGGCGGCTATTTTCGCGGGCAGCGGCAGCGTCGCGGCAATGAGGCGGTGGCGCGCGGGCTGGTGGCGGCGGCGGCCGGCGATGTCGAGACGGCACGGCGCGAGGCGCGCACCGCGGTTCGGGTGCTGGGCGACGATCCGCTGACGCGGCTGCTCGAGGCGCAGGCGGCGCAGCTCGCCGGCGATCATCAAAGGGTGAGCCGGCTCTTTCAATCGATGGCCGAGCATGAGGACACCCAGCTCCTCGGCTTGCGCGGCCTCTATGTGGAGGCGCGGCGGCTCGGCGAGGAGCAGCGGGCGCGGGATCTCGCCGAGCAGGCCAATGCGCGCAACCCGGCGCTCGCCTGGGCGGCCACCGCCGTGCTGGCCGACCGGTCGTCGCGCAGCGACTGGCCGGCGGTCGAGCGGCTGATCGACAGCCAGCGGCGAGTCAAGGCGATCGACGAGCGCCAGGCGGCGCAGCAACGGGCGGTGGTGCTGACGGCGCAGGCGCTGGAGGCGGAAAAGACCGAGCCGGCAAAGGCGCATGAGCTGGCGCTCAAGGCGCATCGGCTCGACCTGT
>JBEVJH010000015.1:0-3764 GCA_040510355.1 Aestuariivirgaceae bacterium | reverse complement strand
CCGAGGCCGGGGTGAGGCAGTAGGCAGTAGGCAGTAGGCAGTAGGCAGTAGGCCGTAGGCAGTAGGCAGTAGGCAGTAGGCAGTAGGCAGTAGGCAGTAGGCAGTGCTCCCCTCGGGGCCTACTGCCTATCTGCCGACTGCCTGATCATTCCTCCAATATCCGCCTTGCGATCACGTCGGCCCGGCTGAGGCCGATGTCGCGCAAGAGATGGTCATCGACATGACTGAGAGTGTTCCTCCGACTCTGTCGCCGCCGCTTGCTGCGCAAGCGGCCGACGACCGGGTGAAGCAGCGCTCCCACCGTCGAGACCACGAGGGTCAACGCAGGGATGCCATGCATAGTCCTTATCCTTGTGCATATGTCGACGACCCTTATGGGCGGCAGACATAGTAGTTGTTCTGGATGTCGTGGCTCAGCTCGTGAACCTCGACGGTCGAGAATCCGGCTTCGAGGAAGAAGCGTTCGGCCGTCTCGCGGCCCCACATCGCGCCGAGACCATCGCCGCCTTGTGCCAGCGACACGGTCATGCAGTGCATGCAGGACACCGTATAGAGAAGCGTGCCGATCGGATGATCGACGTTCAGGTGATGGTGGCAGGAGCCCTTGATGTCCTGCGCCAGGAACACCCCGTCGGGCTTGATCGCCCGTCGGATTCCCTTGAGCACGTTCATCGGCTTCGCCTGGTCGTGGATCGCATCGAAGGTGGTGATGAGATCGAACCCGTTGCGCGGCGCCGTCTCGTGGAAGTCGCTGAGATCGCGCACCTCGAATCCGAGATTGATCACGCCATGGCGCTCTGCCGTCTCGCGGCCCCAATTGATCGCCTCCGACGACAGGTCGAAGCCCATGAACCGGCTGTTCGGAAACATCCCGGCCATCAGGATCAGTGCCTTGCCGCGGCCGCAGCCGACATCGAGGACATCGATGCCGCTCTCCAGCCGGTCGACGAGGTCCGGCACCAGCGGCAGGATGTGGTCGCGCAGCGCCGGCAGCACCGACTGCCCCGAATCCTCGGCCATCACCTCGTGGAAGCGGGTGAACCGGCCATAGGGCACGCCGCCGCCTTTGCGGAAGCACTCGACGATGTCGTCCTCGACCGCGCCGAGCAGCGGGATGTATTGCGCGAACACGCCGAGATTCTGCGCCGGCGACTTGCGCGTCAGCATGCTCCCATGCTCGGCCGGAAGGATGTAGAGCCCGACATCGGGATCGAGGTCCACCACGCCTGCCGCCACCATGGCGCCGAGCCACTCGCGGACATAGCGCTCGTTCAGCGCCGCCGCCTTGGCGATCTGGACGGCGGTCGACGGCGGCAGGGTCGCCATCGTGTCGAACAGTCCGGTCCGGTGACCGACCGACGTCATCAGGCACAGCGCCCCGGAATTGAGCACATCCACGAAACGGGCCTCGAAACGCGCCGCGCGTTCGGCGTCAAAATGCATGGAGCCGGGGGTGGCGTTCATGATGCTTCTCCGTGATCGAAACAGACTGGTCGGTTTGTTTAAGGATGGGTGGGTTGCTGGTCAATGCGGCTGTCTACCGCTGGCGAACGCTTCTTAAGGGCCGGTCGGTGAACCGCAGATGAACGAAAAATACTGTGACAATACGTACATATTGCATTTTTATTTCCACCGGCCATTTCCGCGCTCGACGACATTTCGTATGGTGAGACACTCGCTCAGGAACAGACCAAGCAGTCTGTTAGAGCGGAGAATGGAGAGACAGTTGGGAAAGGACGGAACGCAGACCAAGCGCGCCATTATGGACGCCGCGGAGCGATTGGTGTTCCTCCGCGGCTTTGCGGCGACCTCGGTCGATGACCTGATCGGCGCGGCCGGCGTCACCAAGGGCGCGTTTTTTCATCATTTCCGGACCAAATCCGAGCTTGGCCAGGCCCTGGTCGAGCGCTTTGCCCGCCGCGACCGCGCTCATCTCGAGCGCAACATCCAGCGCGCCGAGCGTCTTGCCGGCGACCCCCTGACCCAGCTTCTCGTGCTGGTCGGGCTGTTCGAGGAGGACATCGAGTCTCTGGGCAACGAGATTCCGGGCTGCCTGTTCGCCTGCTACATCTATCAGGCGCAGCTCTTCGACGAGCGCACGCTTGACATCATCGCCGAAGGTCTGAGCGCCTGGCGGGAGCTGCTGCGCCCGAAATTCGAGGCGGCGATACGCCATTGCGAGCCGCAGCGGCTTGCCACCGCCGATGAGCTTGCCGATCTGCTGCTGGCAACCATCGAGGGCGGCATGATCTTGGGCCGCTCGCACCGCGACCCGACCCTCCTGCCGCGCCAGCTCCGGCAATACCGCAACTATCTCGATCTGCTGTTTGCCCGCTGGATTCCAGCCGCCATCCCGGGCGACCGCATGGCCGTCACCGCCGTCAAATAGGGAGTTTCCCCCAGGGAAAAATTCCCTCCTGCCTATTGCTTACGTCACGACATTGTTGGAATCTCGTCACGCGAGGCGAGAGGGAGTTCGACATGTCGACCGAAGCGATTGCGGTAGGCAGCCGCCAGGAGTTGCGGCGCGCCATTGACTGGCGGGGTGCGTTCTGGGTGGCGAGCGGCGTTCCCGCTCTCGTCCTGTTCTCGATCGGCGGCATCGCCGGGACCACCGGAAAGCTGGCCTTTCTGGTGTGGATCATCTCCATGGTGATGGGCTTCCTGCAGTCCTTCACCTATGCCGAGATCGCCGGCTTGTTCGGCGAGAAGGCGGGCGGCGCCTCGGTCTATGGCGCGACCGCGTGGCTGCGCTATTCCAAGCTGATCGCTCCGCTCTCGGTGTGGTGCAACTGGTTCGCCTGGTCGCCGGTGCTGTCGCTCGGCTGCGCCATCGCCGCCAGCTACCTGCTCAACGCCTATGCGCCGATTCCGGCTGCCGACTCTGTGGCCGTCAAGGACTGGATCGCCGCCAACGCCTCGGCGGTTGCCGCCGACTCGCCACGCGTCGTCGAATGGCTCGCCGCCAATGCCGGCAAGACCGCCGCCGATGCCGCGCAGGCTCTCGGCGTGGAAGCCCTCACCCCCGCGATCAGGACCTGGGAGATCGCGTCCTTCGACATCCCGGGGCTTGCCACCGCCCATCTCAATGCCACCTTCGTCATCGGCGTCGTGCTGATGCTGTTCATCTTCGCGGTCCAGCACCGCGGCATTCTCAGCACCGCCAATTTCCAGAAGGTGGTCGGCTCGCTGGTCATCGCCACGCTGCTGGTCGTCGGCGTCGTGCCGATCCTGCTCGGCAAGGTCGACTGGTCGAACTTCGCCAATCTCGTGCCGCCCAAGGCCGCTTACTCGGCCGAGCCCGGTGCCTGGGACAATGGCGGCATGACGCTGTTCCTCGGCGGCCTGTTCATCGCCGCTTGGTCGACCTACGCCTTCGAGACCGCGGTGTGCTACACCCGCGAGTTCAAGGATCCGCAGCGCGACACCTTCCGCGCCATCTTCTATTCGGGGCTGCTCTGCCTCGTCCTCTTCACGCTCGTGCCCTTCACCTTCCAGGGCGTGCTGGGTGTCGAGGGCATGCTCGCCCCCTCGGTCGTCGACGGCTCGGGCATCGCCGATGCCATCGCCAACATGGTGGGCGGCGGCGCTCTTATCCACGCCCTGCTGGTCGGCCTGATGATCCTGGCGCTCGTGCTGACCATCATGACCGCCATGGCCGGCTCCTCGCGCACGCTCTATCAGGGTTCGGTCGACGGCTGGCTGCCGCGCTATCTCAGCCACGTCAACGAGCATGGCGCGCCGACCCGCGCCATGTGGACCGA
>JBEVJH010000014.1:0-17803 GCA_040510355.1 Aestuariivirgaceae bacterium | reverse complement strand
CCGATCGCCGGTCTCGCCCGCGACGTCGCCACGGTGCGCGATCCCGATCGCCGCACCTATTTCAAGGAGGAGGTCGGCGGCCTCGTCATGGGCGGCTATGAGCCCGATCCGCGCCCCTGGCTGGTCGAGCCGGCGCCGACCGATTTCGCCTTTCAGCTGTTCGAGGACAATTGGGAGCATTTCGAGCAGCACATGGTCCAGGCCCTGGCTCGGGTGCCGGCGCTGGAGCGCACCGGCATCAAGCGCATGATCCATGGGCCCGAGAGCTTCACCCCCGACGGAAATTTCATCTTGGGTCGCGCCCCCGAGCTCGACAATTTCTTCGTCGGCGCCGGCTTCAATGCCTTCGGCATCGCCAGTGCCGGCGGCGCCGGCTGGGCCCTTGCCGAATGGGTGGTGGCCGGCGAGGCGCCGCTCGATCTCTGGGTCGTCGACATCCGCCGTTTCGCCGGCCTCCACCGCGATCAATCCTTCGTCCGTGAACGGACGCTCGAGGCCTATGGTCGCCACTACGCCATCGCCTATCCGCATGAGGAGTACGAGTCGGGACGGCCGCGGCTGATCTCGCCGCTCTATGGCCGTCTCAAGGCCCGCCATGCCTGCTTCGGCTCGAAGCTCGGCTGGGAGCGCGCCAATTGGTTCGCCGCCGCCGGCACCGGGACCGAGGACGTGCCATCGATGGGTCGGCAGAACTGGTTCGCCGCCGTGGGCGAGGAGCACCGCGCCGTGCGCGAGGCGGTCGGGCTGTTCGACCAGAGCTCCTTTGCCAAGTTCGAGCTCGCCGGTCCCGCGGCAAGCGATGCCCTTTCGCTGATCTGCGCCAATGATGTGACCCGTCCGCCCGGTCGCATCACCTACACCCAGCTGCTGAACCGCCGCGGCGGCATCGAGGCCGATCTCACCGTCGCCCGCCTGGCCGAGGACCGCTTCTACATCGTCACCGGCACCGGCTTTCGCACCCATGATTTCGGCTGGATCCGCGATCATCTGCCGAGCGACCGCGATCTCGTCCTGACCGATGTCACCGAAGCTTTCGCCACCCTGTCGCTGATGGGGCCGCGCTCGCGCGCGCTGTTGTCGACGCTCACCGATGTCGATCTCTCCAATGCGGCCTTCCCCTTCGGCCATGCCGCCACGATCAAGGTGGCGCGGACAGCCGTGCGTGTGTTGCGGGTCACCTATGTCGGCGAGCTCGGCTATGAGCTGCATGTGCCGGTCGACGGGGCCGCCGAGCTCTTTGACGCCCTCATGGCGGCTGGAGCGGCGCATGGGCTGCGTCTCGCCGGCTATCGCGCGCTCGAGTCGCTGCGGCTGGAGAAGCTCTATCGCGCCTGGGGCAGCGATATCACCGCCAACGACAATCCGTTCGAAGCCGGGCTCGGCGGTTTCGTGAAGCTCGGGAAAAATCTGCCCTTCATCGGTCGCGAAGCCCTGGAGGAAGCCGCCGCCCGGCCGCTGCGCAAGCAGCTTTGCGGCTTCACCACCGCCGACCGCGATGTCGTTCTGGTCGGTCGCGAGACCATCCTGCGCAATGGCGAGTTCGCCGGCTACCTCACGAGCGGCGGTTTCGGTTACACCGTCGAGTCCCCGATCGGCATGGGCTATGTCCGCAATCCGCAAGGCGTGAGCGACGATTGGTTGAGCACCGGCCGCTACGAGCTGGTCGTCGCCAATGAGAGCGTGCCGGCGGCGATCCATCGCCGGCCGCTCTATGATCCGGCGGCGCTCAATGTACGGGATGCATCAGGCTCGAATAGCCGGCCCACATGATCTGGATGCCGATGCAGAGCAGGATGAAGGCCGACAGCCGCATCACCACATCGGTGCCGCGCGGACCGAGCACCGATACGATGGTCTCGGCGAAGCGGTAGCAGACATAGATCGACACGGCGATCGCCGCGACCCCGAGCACCGCCGCCAGTCCCAGCGTCGCCAGCGTCGCCGTGACAGCCTCCTGGCCCGCTGGCGGCCGCTGCGAGCCGAGAGCGATGGCGACCGAGATCGAGCCCGGACCGACGGTGAGCGGCATGGTCAACGGGTAGAATGCGTCGATTTGCTTGCCTGCCGTCTTCTCGTTATCCGTCTCATCCGGGTTGTCGCCGGTATGCAGCAGCTTCCAGCCGAAGGCCGTGACGACGAGCCCCCCGGCAATCCTGAGCACCGGCAAGGTGATGCCGAAGAACTCCAGAACATAGGAGCCGAGGAACAGCGAGCAGGTCAGCAGGATGAAGCTGTTGACCGCCACCTTGCTGGCCAATGAGTGACGCTCAGCCAGGCTGCTATGGCGGGTGAGCGTCAGGAATATCGGGGCATCGCCGACCGGGTTGACGATCGGGAACAGTCCGGCGAACACCAGCAGGACGGAGTTGATGAACTCGTTCAAGGCTTACTCTGTCCGGCTTGCCTCGAACAGGAACCAGGTTCGGCGCTCCGCCTGGTCGATGAAGGCTTCGAGCAGCTGCGTCGTGCCGACATCGTCATGCTCCTCGGCGATATCGCGCGCCTCGCGCAGATTGTGGGCCATCGCCTTGTTGTCGTTCATCAGCTCGCGCAACATATCGCGCGGCGGCACGAACTCGGCGTCGTTGTCCTTGACCCGCTGCAGCTTGGCGATGTCGCCGATCGAGCGCAGCGTCGTGCCGCCGATCTTGCGAACCCGCTCGGCAATATCGTCGGTGGCGGCGAAGATCTGCTCCGCCTGCTCGTCGAGCAGGAGGTGATAGTCGCGAAAATGCGGCCCGCTGACATGCCAGTGGAAGTTCTTGGTCTTGAGATAGAGCGCGAAGGTGTCGGCGAGCAGGGTGTTGAGCGCGCTCGATATCACCGGGACCGCATTGGCGCTGAGATCGGTCGGGGTATCCAGCGACGCCACGCTGGGCTTCGCTGCATCTCGGGTCTTGTCCTTTGACACTGGCAACCTCGCATAGGATTGGCATTGGGGGCCGCCATTCTTGCGGCGGATGCGGAAAAAGGGAAGCAATTCGTTCTGGCAGGCGGGCGGGGGCCATGCTAGACGCATGGCCCGTCACGGTCGGAGCTGAGGCGCCGGCCGGCCGACCGGAGGCTGGGTGCTTGCTATGGGACCGTTGGCGGATCGACCCTATTTCGTGCTGGTGATCGGCGCGGCGAGCGGTATCGGGCTTGCCGCGGCCGAGCACCTGGCCGGGCGGGGCGTCACTGTCGGCTGCCTGGACAGGAACGAGCGCGGCGCGGCGGCGGTCGCCCGCCATATCGCAGAACACCGCGGGCGCGCGACGGCGATCGCCTGTGACGTCGGCGAAGGCGCATCCGTGGCAGCGGCGGTGGCCAGGTCAATGGCGGATTTCGGCCGGATTGATGGCGTCGTGAACTGCGCCGGGGTGACCGGCCGCACCAATCTTCGGGCCCATGAGGTCGATCTCGACGATTTCGACGCCGTGTACCGGATCAACCTCCGAGGCGCGCTTCTCGTCTCCCAGGCCGTCCTGCCAATCATGCTCGAGCAGAAATACGGGCGGCTCCTCCATGTCGCCTCGATTGCCGGCAAGGAGGGGAACGCCGGCATGACTGCCTATTCGGCAAGCAAGGCGGGTCTGATCGGGCTGGTCAAGTCGATGGCAAAGGACTACGCCGAGACGGGAATCACCGTCAACGCGCTGGCGCCGGCAGTGATCCAGACCCCCATGGTGGACCAACTGCCGCAGGCTACTGTCGACTATATGACCCAGAAGATCCCGATGCGGCGCCTTGGCACCTTGGCCGAGGTCGCAGCGATGATCGCCTGGATTGTCTCGCCCGAGTGCAGTTTCTCGACCGGCTTCACTTTTGATCTGAGCGGAGGGCGCGCCACCTATTGAGGCGGACACGAGGGGGAACCGCATGGATGGCTCGCGGCGTTTGTTCTGGAGCGCCATTCAATCAACGCATGACCGGATGAAGGCAGAAGGCAACAAGCTGGCGGGACTCGTGGTTGCCGCCATCGGCATCGTGTTCGGCGATATCGGCACGAGCCCGCTCTATGCGGTGCGCGAGACCTTTGCCGGGCACCACCCGCTGCCGGTGACGCCGCAGAACCTGCTCGGCATCCTGTCCCTGGTGTTCTGGACCATCATCATTTTGGTGTCTGTCAAATATGTCAGCATCATCATGCGGGCCGACAACCGGGGCGAGGGCGGCAGCCTCGCCCTGCTGGCCCTGGTCAGCGAGGTCACCAAGGGCACCCGCGCCGCCCGCTTCCTGACCTTGCTCGGCGTCTTCGCTGCGGCCTTGTTCTATGGCGACAGCATGATCACCCCGGCGATCTCGGTGCTTTCCGCCGTCGAGGGCCTCGAGGTGGTGACGCCGCAGCTCGAGAGCTATGTGATCCCGCTGACCGTGGTGATCCTGACCGGCCTCTTCGCCCTTCAAAGCCATGGCACCGCCACCGTCGGGCTGATGTTCGGCCCCATCATGTGCATCTGGTTTCTCATGCTGGCCCTGCTCGGCATCATCAATCTGGTTCACGCCCCGGAGATTCTCTACGCCGCCAACCCGCTCTACGGCATCGGCTTCATCGCCGCCCATCCGCTGCAGGGCTTCTTCGCGCTCGGCTCGGTGTTTCTCGCCGCGACCGGTGCCGAGGCGCTCTATACCGACATGGGCCATTTCGGCAAGCTGCCCATCCGCCTGGCGTGGTTCAGCTTCGTCAAGCCGGCGCTGCTGCTCAACTATTTTGGCCAGGGCGCGCTGCTCCTCAAGGATGCCGAGGCGATTCACAGCCCGTTCTTCCGCCTCGCTCCCGATTGGGGGCTGCTGCCGCTGGTCATCCTCGCCACGCTCGCCACCGTCATCGCCTCGCAGGCGGTGATCTCCGGCGCCTTCTCGGTTGCCCGCCAGGCGATCCAGCTCGGCCTGTTGCCGCGGCTCAAGATCATCCACACCTCCGGCGAGGAGCGTGGGCAGATCTATGTGCCCTTCATCAACTGGACGCTCTATTGCGCCGTCGTCGGCCTGGTGGTGGGCTTCGGCTCGTCGAGCGACCTCGCCGCCGCCTATGGCATCGCCGTCACCGGCACGATGATGATCGACACGATCCTGATCGCATTCGTCATGGGAATGTTGTGGCGCTGGCAGCCGCTGGTGGTGGCGCTCGTCGCCGGCTCGCTGTTCCTGGTGGATCTGGCCTTCTTCTCCGCCAATGCCATCAAGATCCCGCAAGGCGGCTGGTTCCCGCTCCTGGTCGCCCTCACCACCTTCACCGTGCTCACCACCTGGAAGCGCGGCCGCGAGCTCGTCCAGGAGCAACTGGCGCGCCATGCCATGCCGTTCGAGACCTTCATGCGCTCGCTCAGCGACAAGATCCCGCGCGCCAAGGGCAATGCCGTGTTCCTCACCTCGCGCCCCGAAGGCGTTCCGGTGGCGCTGCTGCACAATCTGAAGCACAACCAGACCCTCCATGACCGGGTGGTGTTCCTGACCGTGGTGACCGCCGACGTGCCCTACGTCGCGGGCGAGGAGCGGCTGCGCCTGTCCGAGCTCGGCAATGGCTTCTACCGGCTGATCCTGCTCTATGGCTTCATGGAGTCGCCCGACATTCCGGCAGCCCTGGTGCAATGCCGCGGCTTGTACGGCCTGCAGTTCGACATGATGCGGACCTCGTTCTTCGTCAGCCGCGAGACCATCGTGCCGAGCCTGCGGCCGGGCATGGCGATGTGGCGCGAGCGGCTCTTCGCCTTCATGGCGCTGAACTCCGCCAGCGCCACCAGCTTCTTCAAGATCCCGACCGGCCGGGTGGTCGAGCTCGGCACGCAGCTGGAAATCTAGCAAGCTCTAGCGCGACAGCCGCAATCTCTGCAGCTGCCGGGTGATGTCGCCGAACGCCTGGATGAACGCGGTGCTGTCATCGGCGACAAATGCCGATCCGCTGTCGCTCGCGCACTCCTTCAGTTGGTCGACCACTGCCCGCTCCGCAACGGGGGGGTCAAAGGCGACGGTGTACACATGAATTCCCGCCTGCTTGATGTTGCCACACAGGGTCAGCATCGTTCTGACAGCTGCCGGGATGTTATCGCCATTGTGAATGCCGTAGGCAAAATGGGAACGAGAGTTCGCCCCGTCGGTCATCAGCACCATCGCCTTGCGCACGCCTTTGGCTCTCGCCTCGGTGAAGGGCGGATCATGCGTCAGCACGTTCCAACCCCACATCAGGCCGGCGGGAATATAGGTTGGGCCGTACATGACCATGGCATTTGTAGCCGCCAGCACCACCGACTTGTCGGCCGTGAGCGGGGTCAGGGGGGTTGGGCAGAATTCATAGGGGAGTAGCGATGTTTGTTGCAGGAGGATTGGATAGGGCTTCTCCGGCGCGCCATCGATCGTGTCGATCCCCAACAACCGCGATCTGACGCAACCGACCCAAGTCTGATCGGCTGGAATGTCTGACAATTTGAGCCATGACGCCGCGCGATTTTCGACGCCGACATTGACATATTGCGAGAACGGCACCACCGCCACCTTCACGTCGGCGAGATCGATCATGAGGGTGTCGGCGAGCTCTCGCACGGCCTTGCGCAGCGTTGCCTCGCGCGTTCCCATCATCGAGCCGGTATTGTCCAGCACCAGCGCCACCTCGAGCGGATTGGCGCGCACCGCCTCGCTGGCGACCGCGACCGGGGTCTTGTCGATGCCGATGAGCTTGAGAAGACCGTTCGCCGACGATGCAGCGGCTTCGACCCTGATGGTTGCCGGATCGCGAAAGGTGACACTGACGGTGCCGAGCGCGACTTTCGCCTCGGCCGGCAAATTCGCATCCATATAGAGGGCGATGGTGTTGCGGACGGTTGCTGCGTCATCGCTGCCCTCGGCGCCGGCCGCGAGCGCCGCTGCGTCGACCGTGCTCTGGAGCTCGAGCCGCAGATTGCTCGCCCTGAGATAGTCGACTGCCACCCCGAGCGTGGCGCATAGCGGGATCAAGGTCAGGGCGAATGCCACGCCGACATTGCCGCCGCCGGCGGCCCACCACGAACGAACCTGCCGCATCCGTCGCGTCCCGTAGGGGTTGCTGAATATCCCTATCTGCTCAAGCTAAGGTTGACGACCGGAGGGATGCAATCGGGGACGCGGCCGATGGTTATCGATCGATGAAGATCAGCGTTGCCTTGCCCGTGCCGATCCTGCCCGTCCCCGGAAACGATCGTCGCAAGCTCTACAAACCTAGCTCACGAACAGCAATGCCAGCCCGATGATGCCGAGCCCGGCCCGTTCCATCGCCGACAGCGGGCGCCAGGCATAGCCGGTCAGCGCCGCTGCAAAACCCGCGAGCGATGCGGCGGCGATCAGGCTCGTCGCCGCGATCAGGGCGAAATCGCCGACCGTCGTCGGCGCGGCGCCCTGCGGCGTGATCATCAGGAGCCGCAGGCCGGTCGGGCTGACGCAGAACATCACCGGCACCAGAAAGGCCGGCAGCGTGTACTTCCATGCCTGCCGCATCGTGGCGAATGGCCGCCCGCCGGTCAGGGCGGCGGCCGCGAAGGGGGCGAGCGCGGTCGGCGGCGACACGTCGGCGAGCACCGCATAGTAGAACATGAACATATGTGCCGCCGGTTCGGGGATCCCGACCTTGACCAGCGCCGGCACCAGCATCACTGCAGCGATGATGTAGCTGGCGGTGACCGGCACGGCGAGGCCGAGCACCCACATGGCAAGCGCCGCCAGCAGGATCACCGCAAGCCGCGATCCCTGGCCGAACTCGACGATGATTCCGGAGATGGTGAGCCCGAGCCCGGTCAGATTGACGACGCAGACGATGATTCCGGCGCAGGCGCAGGTGGCGACCACCCCGAGCGTCGCCCGGGCCCCGTCGCTCAGCGCCTCGATCATCCGCGTTTCGTCGGGAGGGGGATCGCGTCCATGCCTGAGCGCCGCCAATGCCTGCAGACCCGAGAACGCGATTGCCGCGGCGATGCCCCAGAACACCGCCACCGAGATCCGCCCGTCGACGAGGCCGAGCGGCAGCAGGCCCGGATCAAGGCGGCCGATCGCCAGGGCAAGGATTCCCGACACCGCTCCGAAGCCGAAGGCCGGCAATGTCACCAGCCGGCTGTCCGCCCTCAGCATCGACAGCGCGAAAGCGATGGCAAGCGACCAGAACACCGCCATGAACGACGTGAAGCCGAGCGCCAGGATGACGGCGATCGCCACGAGCGAGATGAAATGGTAGCCCTGCGACAGAGTAAGCCCGAGCAGCGAGACGTCGCTTCGTGCTGCGGGTCGGATATTGAGCCGGCGGGCATCGGCTTCCGTCATCAGCCAGCACGACAGATAGTAGAGCAGCGTCGGGATGGTGGCATAGATGAGAATGGTGAGATACGGCACGTCGAGATATTCGGCGATGATGAAGGCGGCCGCGCCGAGCGTCGGCGGCGACAGGGTCGCCCCGATGCCGGCCGCCGAGATCATGCCTCCCGCCGTCTCCGGATCGTAGCCGGCGCGGCGGAGCAGCGGCCAGGTGAGCGACGCGACGGTGACCGTCGTGGCGACTCCCGAGCCTGAGACCGTGCCGAGCAGAAAGCCCGCGGCATTGACGGCGCGTCCGGGTCCTCCTGGTGCCGCCTTGCGGCTGAACACCGCCAGCGCCCAGTCGACGAAGAACCGGCCGGCGCCGCCGCGCTCCAGCACCGCGCCATAGATCGTGAACAGAATGATGAAGGTTGCGGCCACATCGAGCGGCGTCGAGAAGATGCCCTCGAAGGTCAGATAGCTCTGCCCGATGATGCGGTGGATCGAGAAGCCGCGATGATCGAACGGCTCGGGCACCCACGGGCCGAAATGGCAATAGACCAGAAACGCGATGGCGATTGCCGGCAGGTGCCAGCCGATGGTGCGCCGCGTCGCCTCGAAAATGAGAAGGATCAAGGCGCCGCCGAGCGCCAGCTCCTCCGCTGTCGGCCGCGTCGGGCGGATCTTGTAGGCTTCGATGTTGAGCGGCAAATAGAGGGTCGCGATCACCGCAATGACGGCGAAGGTCCAGTCGATGATCCGGGTCGCCCGCTCATGGCCCGGGAAGGTGCGGCTGAGCGGATAGAGCAGGAAGATCAGCACGAGCGCCAATGCCAGGAAGGATGCCCGGTAGAGCGTGGTGTTGACCGAGAACTGCGTCCAGAACAGCGCATAGGCCGACAGCGCGAAGGCCAGCCCCCCGGTCAGCCAGCCGAGCCAGCCCTGGGGGCGGTCGGCGGGACCACCCTCGCTGTCGATCGACAGCCGTTCGAGCTCGTCCGGTGTGAGCTGTGGCGGCTCGCCGGACGCGCTCGCCGCCGTGCTCAGAGCTGCACGCCCTTCGACTGGTAGAATGCCGTCGCGGCCGGATGGAGCGGCACCGCCGTCTTGGCTGCCGCGCCTTCGAGCGACAGCTTTCGGGCCTCGGGGTGGATTGCCTTCACTTGATCGAGATTGCCGAAGATTCCCTCGAGGATCGTTTTGACCAGCTCATCGGGTGCGTTCGCCGCCACCAGCAGCACATTGGCAACGCCGAGCCCCGCAACCTCCTGGTCCTGCCCGGCATAGGCATTCGCCTTCAGGGTGAATGGTCGATAAAGGCCGGGGAACTCCTTGTCGATCGCCTGCAGCTCGCCGCTGGTCGGAACGAAGACGAGCTTCGGCTGCCCCGACGCCGCGAGGTCCTTCACCGCTGCCGTCGGCACCCCGCCGATCCAGAAGAAGCCCACGATCTTGCCGTCCTTGAGCGCGCCTGCCGACTCGGCGACTCCGAGATTGTCCCGCCCGACATCGGCCTTCGGATCGAGCCCGGCCGCCTTCAGGACGCGATCGGTGATCGACTCGGTCGAGGATCCGGCCGATCCGACCGACACGCGCTTGCCCTTGAAGTCGGCCACCTTGCCGATCTGCGCATCCGCCGCGGCGCAGACATGGAAGAAGCTGTCATAGAGGAGCGCGACCGTCCGGATGTCCTGCTTGCCGTCATTTGCATAGGCGCCGAGACCGTTCAGTCCCTCCCAGGCGGAATCGAGGGTCGCGAAGCCGAGCTCGGCCTCGCCTGCCGCCAGCAGCTTGACGTTGTCGACCGAGCCGCCGGTGACCTGGGCGGTCGCCTGCATGTCGGGAACCTTCTCCGACAGGATCTTGGCGATACCGCCGCCATAGGGGTAGAACACTCCACCGGTGCCGCCGGTGACCACGGTTATGCGCGTCTTGGCACGGGCGAGCCGTGGACCGGCAAGGGCGCCGGCGACGAGCCCTGCCGAGGCACTGAGCACGCTGCGGCGGGACAATCCTTTGCTTGGCATGAGGTGCCTCCCTGCTGATGGCGTTTTGGCACCTTAACGATCGCTTGCACGACTGTCACACAACTCCTTTATGGGCCGGTATCATGGACGATCTCGCCACATCTGACCTCACCCCCGGAGCTGTTCCTGGCTTTGCCGAACGGCTCGCCACGATCGCCGACTTCCTCCCCGCGGGCCTCCGCGACCGGATCGCTGCCGAGATCGCGACGCTCGGCGACACCGAGCGCAGCTACCTGCCGCTTCACAAGCAGGGCGGCACCGTCGCCTACGAGACCCTGCGGGCCCACGCCCCGAGCGTCGTCGCGCTCTACCGGTCGGCCGCGATGCGCAATGTCGTCGGGCGCATTGTCGGGCTCGGCGTCGAGACGACGCCCCTGACCGACAAGAGCTCCTGCTCGGTGCTGTACTACGTCAAGCCGGGCGATCATATCGGCTGGCACTACGACCACAATTTCTACAAGGGCCGGCATTTCACCGTGCTGCTGCCGCTCGCCAATCAGGGCCATGGCGCGGACGGCCTGTCCTCGGCGCGGCTGCTGGTCCGCCGCGGCGACAAGGAGCAGGTGATCCCGACGCCGCCCAACACGCTGGTCGTCTTCGAAGGCGCCAAGGTCATGCACCGGGTGACCACCCTCGCCGAGGGCGAGCGGCGAATCGTGCTGTCGATGACCTACTGCACCGATCCGCGCAACTCGCGCCTCCAGGAAGCCGCCCGCCGCGTCAAGGATACCGCCTATTTCGGCCTGCGCGCCCTCTGGCAATAGGGCAGGGGGCTACCCGGTCCAGCCCAGCCCCGACGAGATGCAGTTCATCGACAGGAGCAACGGCACGAGCGAGCGCGTCCTGGTCGTGCCCTCGGCCTTCTCGGCGCGGAACTGACCCAGCAGCTCGACCTGCAGCGCATGGGTGCGCTCGAGCAGTGGGCTGACCTGGTCGAGCCGGCGCCGGAACGACGGGAAGCGCTCGGCGAGCGCCGCTTCGCCGGTCAGCCGCAAGACTTCCGAGCAGGTGATCTCATATTCGCTCCTGACGAGATCAAGGATGAATCGGCTCTGTCCGCGGTCGGCGACCAGCGCCGCGTAGGATTGGGCGATCGTCATGTCGCTGAGCGCCAGGGTCTTCTCCACCTCGTCGACGATCAGCCGGAACACCCGCGAGCGCTCATACATCTGCTCGAGCCGCCGCCGCCCGCTCGCGCCTTGCGCCGCCGCATAGCCGGACAGTGCCGTGCCGACGCCGTACCAGCCGGTGATCAGATGTCGGTTCTGGCTCCAGGCGAACACCCAGGGGATCGCTCGCAGATCGTCGATCCCCTTCGCGCCGAAGCGGCGCGTCGGACGCGATCCGATATTGAGCAGCGACAGCTCCTCGATCGGCGATGCCTGCTGCAGATAGCCTCCCATCCCGGGCTGCTCGACCAGCTGCCGATATTTCAGACGTGATGATTGCGACAGCTCCTCGAGCGCATTGTCGAAATCGGGATTGACCTTGAGCTCCGGCTCGATCTCCGACTTGAGCGTGTGCGCGATCACGCTCGCCGCCAGCAGCTCCATGTTGTAGAGCGCCGTGCCGCGATTGGCGAACTTGCTCGTCACCACCTCGCCCTGCTCGGTCACCCGCAGCCGTCCCGCGACGGTGCTCGCCGGCTGCGCGGCGATCGCCCGTCCGGTCGGCGCCCCGCCGCGGCTCACCGATCCGCCGCGGCCGTGAAAGAAGCTCACCGCAACACCGGCCTCGCGGGCGGCTGCGACGATGTCGCGCTGCGCCTTGATCAGTCCGAAGGTCGAGCAGAAGAACCCGCCATCCTTGTTCGAGTCGGAGTAACCGAGCATGATCTCCTGGTTCCCGCCATGGCGCTCGACATTCAGCCTGACCGCGGGGATTTTCATCAGCTCACGGATGATCTCCGGTGCTCGCCGCAGGTCATCGATGGTCTCGAACAGCGGCACGATGCGCAAGGAGGCGGTGTCGAGTCCGGCGAACCGGGCGAGGCAGTAGACGGCCAGGAGATCATCTGCCGAGCGGGTCATCGACAGGATGAAGGCACCGATCGCCTTGCGCTCCGGTCCCGCGAGCTTGTCCCGCAGGAGCTCGAACAACGCGATCGTCTCGAGCGCTTCCTCCGAGAGAGCCTCGACCGGCGGTTGGCGGCCTGCCGGGCGCCGGAGCTCGTCCCTGAGCCGCCTGGCAAAGGCCGGCGTGTCCGGGCTCGGGCTCTCCGCCGCGGCTCCGCTAGCCCGCGACCAGAGCTCGGCCAGCGTCCGATTGATCACTGTCGAATTCTGCCGGATATCGAGGCTCACCGTCTGGAAGGCGAAGACCTCCGCCTCGCGTCTGAGTGGCCTGACGATCAGCCGGGAAGCGCTGTCGGCTCCCATCTGCGTGAGCGCCGTCTCGGCTGTCATCAGATCACGGACGAATTCACCGCCGTCGAGATAGGGCTTGGCATCATGGGTTCCGACCGCGAGCTTGAGCGAAGCCGCAAGCCGCAGCTCCATGCTGGTGAAATATTGCCGGAACACCTCGCCGGCATTGCGCTTGGCGATCGACTCGGCGGCACCGCTCTCGCGCTTCAGCTCCTCGAGCCGCGTCGCGAATTCTTCGGGCGGCGCGATGAGATTGGCGCTGATGGAAAGCGTCCTGACCATGAATGACAGGCGCTGCCGGAATCGCTCGATGGCGGCCCGTCGCCCTTCCTCGATGGCGCGCGCCGTGATGGCAGCGGTGACGCCGGGATTGCCGTCGCGGTCGCCGCCGATCCATGACGAGAAGCGGAAGAAGGCGGGAACATCGACCGGTGTCTCCGGATAATGCCGCGACAGCGCATATTCGAGGCGCTCCAGGACCTGTGGCATCACATCGAACAGCACTTCGCGGAAGAAATGCAGGCCCCAGGCAATCTCGTTGTCGACGGTCGGCCGCTCCAGGCGAAGCTCGCCGGTCATCCACAGCACATCGATCTCGGCTCGAACCTCGGCAATCAGCCTGTCGCGCTCGCGCGGCGTCCAACGCGCATGCTCGAGCTCGATCAGCTTGCGATAGATCCGCCGATGTAGCTCGAGCACGGTGACGCGCTTGGCCTCGGTCGGATGCGCCGTCAGCGTCGAGCGCACATCGGCGCCGTTCAGCATGCGTGCGATATCGCGCGGCGATGCGCCGGCCGCCGCGATCTCGCCGATGACGTTGCAGAACGAGCCGACCACCGCGTCCGGCCCGCCATCCTGCTCGAGGCGCCGTCGGCTGCGCATCGCCGCATTCTCCTCGGCGATGCTGAGCAGCTGGAACCAGATGCCGGTCGCCTGCAGGAACGCGACCCGGTCGCCGGCATCGAGCGCGCTCAAGGGCAGGCCGCCTTCCAGCATCCGCCTGAGCTTGGGCACGCGGCCCGAGACCACCGCCATGAACTCGCCCCACAGGAGCTCGATCAACTGGTCGATATAATGCGCCTGCCCGTCGTGATCGCCGGTCGGGGCGACCGCCCGCGCGATATGTCGGCCCGCCGTCACGCTGCGTGCCTTAGGACATCTGCCATCGCCTCGCCGATCTCCGATGGCGAGGGTGCGATCGTCACGCCGACCTCGCGCAGGATCTCGACCTTCTCGCTGGCGCTCTCGCCGAAGGCCGAGATGATGGCGCCCGCATGGCCCATGCGGCGACCCTTCGGCGCCGAGAGGCCGGCCACATAGGCGACCACCGGCTTCTTCATGTTCTCCTTGATGAACTGCGCCGCCTCCGCCTCCTGGGGTCCGCCGATCTCGCCGATCATCATCACCGCCCGCGTGCCGCGATCGGCCTCGAACAATTCCAGTATGTCCTTGAACGACGAGCCGTTGATCGGGTCGCCGCCGATGCCGACGCTGGTCGACACGCCGATGCCGAGCTCCTTCATCTGCGAGGCGGCTTCATAGCCCAAGGTGCCCGAGCGCCCGACAATGCCGACATTGCCTTCGAGATAGATATGGCCGGGCATGATGCCGAGCAGTGCCTTGCCGGGGGTGATCACGCCGGCGCAGTTCGGGCCGACCAGCCGCATGCGGTTCTCCCGCGCATAGCGCCGCATATAGCGCTTGACCCGGATCATGTCCTGCGCCGGGATTCCGTCGGTGATGGCGACGCACAGCTTGATGCCGGCATCGGCCGCTTCCATGATGGCGTCGGCGGCGAATGGCGGCGGCACGAACACCACGCTCGCCGTCGCATCGGTTTCCTCCGCCGCCTGCTTGACGGTGTCGAACACCGGGACGCCGCCTTGCTTGGTGCCACCCTTGCCGGGCGTCACGCCGCCGACGACATTGGTGCCGTATTCGATCATCTCCTGTGTGTGAAAGGCGCCGATCTTCCCGGTGATGCCTTGAACGATGACGCGGGTATTGCGGTCGACGAGAATGGTCATGGGATTGCCTGCTGATCTCTCTGTTGATGCCTGAATGCCGATCGTCTGACGGCTAGTCTCTGCGTCCCCGCGCATCGTTCCGCCACGCCGCGACGGCGCGCTGCGCTGCTTCGGCGAGTGTCGAGGCGCGGATGATCGGCAGGCCCGACCGCGCCAGGATCTTGCGGCCTTCCTCGACATTGGTGCCGGCGAGCCGCACCACCACCGGGATGTTCACCGGGTTCTTCTCCAGCGCCTGCACGACGCCCTCCGCCACCCAGTCGCACCGGTTGATGCCGGCGAAGATGTTGACCAGGATCGCCTGCACATTGGCGTCCGACAGCACCAGGCGGAACGCCTTGCTGACCCGCTCTGGCGTGGCGCCGCCGCCGATGTCGAGGAAGTTCGCAGGCTCGCCGCCCGCCGCCTTGATCATGTCCATGGTGGCCATGGCGAGCCCCGCGCCATTGACGATGCAGCCGATATTGCCGTCGAGCCCGACATAGGCGAGGCCGCGATCGGCGGCGCGGGTCTCGCGCGGGTCCTCCTGCGATTTGTCCCGGAGCTCGGCGACATCGGGGCGGCGGAACAGGGCGTTGTCGTCGAAGGTCATCTTGGCGTCGGCCGCCAGCACCCGCCCGTCCTCGGTGATCACTAGAGGATTGATCTCGAGCATGGTGGCGTCGAGCTCCTCGAACGCCTTGTAGGCGCCGAGGATGGCCTTGACGGCCTCCTGCACCAGGGCCGGCTCGATGCCGAGCCCGAACGCGATCTCGCGCGCCTGGAACGCCTGCATCCCGACCGCCGGCTCGACCACCGTGCGCAGGATCGACTGCGGCGACCTGACGGCGATCTCCTCGATCTCCATGCCGCCGCTGGAGGATGCCACCACCATCACCCGCTCGCTCACCCGGTCGAGGACGAAGCCGAGATAGATCTCGCGCTTGATGGCAACCGCCGCCTCAACATAGAGCCGGTAGACCACCTTGCCGGCAGCGCCCGTCTGCTGTGTGACCAGCCGCTTGCCGAACAGCTCGTTGGCCGCGTCCTCGACCTCGTCCTCACTCTTGCAGAGCTTCACGCCGCCGGCCTTGCCGCGCCCGCCGGTATGGACCTGCGCCTTGACGATCCAGCGATTGCCGCCGATCTCGCGCGCCCGGTAGGCCGCCTGCTCCGGGCTGTAGGCGAGGCCGCCGCGCGGCGCCGCGACGCCGAAGCGGATCAAAATGTCCTTGGCCTGATACTCGTGTATGTCCATGAGCGAGGTCTCCCGGTGATGCGGCGTTGTTGTCTTGATGACGGACTGTGCGGCACTTCATTAACCTTGCGGAACACCCTCTTGCCTGCCCGGGTGGTCTTCTTTCGAATAGGTATACTCCTACCCTGGAGTGTGGTATAGGCCAATCGAGCCATCCAGAAGGGTTGGGTATGATCGTGAGCAGGCGCGGCGTGGTCGACGTGGCGGTGGCGGACGGCAGCCCCCTGATGCTGACCGCACTGTCGGAGTTCTTCGATCGCAACCGGGAGTTCAGCCTGATTTCCACCACGGGGACGGCGGAGGCCTTTCTCGACACCGTGCAACGGGTGCCGGTCGATGTCGCGGTGATCGATTGGCAGCTTCCGAAGCTTGGCGGCGAGCAGGTGATCCGGACCTTGAAATCGCTGGGCTCCGCCGTGAAGGTCGTGGTCTATGGCGCGCTCGAGGCGCCCGATGTGGCGCGTCGCGCCATGGCGGCAGGCGCTGCCGGTTTCTGCCCTCGTTCCAATGCCCCCGAGGAGCTGCTGGAGGTGGTCCGTGGCGTCGCCCGCGGCCAGATGCTGTTTCCCTATTTCGACATCCGCGATCTCCATCGCGATCCGGTCAACGAGCTGACCGATCGCGAGCGGGCGCTGCTCGTCGCGCTGTCGCGGGGACTCTCCAACAAGGCGCTCGGCACCGAGTTCGCCATCAGCGTCAACACGGTGAAATTTCATCTGAAGAACCTGTTCGAGAAGCTCTCGCTCGCCAATCGGGCCGAGGCCATCGCCTTCTATTATTCATCGGGGCTTGCCGAACGGCTCGGGAAGGGGCAGTAGGCAGGGATCAAAAGGGAGTGCGAGACACATGAGCTTCTTCACCGTCGAGCAGGCGCCACCCCGGCTCAACCGCAGCGAGCTTGCCGTGCCGGGCAGCCAGCCGCAGCTCTTCGCCAAGGCTGCCGCATCGGCTGCCGATGTGATCTTCCTCGACCTCGAGGACGCGGTCGCCCCCGACGACAAGGCGACGGCGCGCAAGAACATCATCGCCGCGCTCAACGAGCAGGATTGGGGGACCAAGACCATCTCGGTCCGCATCAACGGTCTCGATACGCATTACATGTACCGCGATGTCGTGGACGTTCTCGAGCAGACCGGCGAGCGCCTCGACTTGATCATGATCCCCAAGGTCGGCACCGCCGCCGATGTCTATGCGGTCGACATGCTGGTGACCCAGATCGAGACCATGAAGCGGCGCCAGAAGCGGATCGGCTTCGAGCTCATCATCGAGACCGCGCTCGGCATGCAGAACGTCGAGGCGATCGCCGCCGCCAGCCGGCGCAACGAGTCGCTGCATTTCGGCGTCGCCGATTACGCGGCCTCGACGCGGGCGCGCACGACCAATATCGGCGGTCCCAATCCGCTCTATTCGGTCCTCACCGACAAGGACGTGGACGGGAGACGCGACGTGCACTGGGCCGATCCCTGGCACTACCCGATCTCGCGCATGGTCGTGGCCGCGCGCGCGAACGGGCTCCGCCCGATCGACGGTCCCTTCGGCGATTTCTCCGATGCGGATGGCTATCGGGCCGCGGCGATGCGGGCTGCAGCGCTCGGCTGCGAGGGCAAATGGGCGATCCATCCCGCGCAAATTTCGCTCGCCAATGAGGCGATGGGACCGAGCGACAAAGAAGTGGAACGCGCCAAGCGCATCCTTGCCGCGATGGAAGAGGCGGCGAAGGCCGGAAAGGGCGCGGTGTCGCTTGACGGCCGGCTCATCGACTATGCCTCGATCCGCCAGGCGGAAGTGCTGGTCAAGAAAGCCGAGCAGATCGCCAAAGCTTGAGGAAAGTCCGGCGCCTAGATCACGATCACTTCAGACCGAGTCGGTCTGAAGTGATAAACGTGATCGGAATCGTATTTTTAGCGCGTG
>JBEVJH010000013.1:0-16832 GCA_040510355.1 Aestuariivirgaceae bacterium | reverse complement strand
CGCCCGCGCGGCGCCGCGGCGCGCGGGCGGGCCCGGGGGCGGCGCGCGCCCCGCCCCCCCCCCCCCCCCGGGCCTCGGGATCGACGGCCAGGGAATAGAGCCGGGCGCGGCGGGCCCCGGCGCGGAACAGCAGCAGCGCATAGGCGACGGCCCGGTCCGGCGGCGCGGCGGCGACGAGCAGGACGGCGGTGGGCGATTGCAGGTGGCGGGCGAGCGCGCGCCGCGACAGGCGGTCGCCGGCAAAGGCGCCGTCCTCGATCTCGACCAGCCGCGGCAGATCGCCGGCAGCGCCCGACCGGATGGCGAATGCCCGGACGGGTGCGGTCAAGGTCAATCCTCGAAGGGATCGCGCATCGAGATCGTGTCGTCGCGCTCGGGGCTGGTGGACAGGAGCGTCACCGGGCACTCGATCATCTCCTCGATCGAGCGGACATATTTGACCGCCTGCGCCGGCAGGGCCGCCCAGGAGCGGGCGCCGGCGGTCGAGGTCTGCCAGCCTTCGAAGACCTCGTAGACCGGCTCGACCCGGGTCTGCTCGCTGGGATTAGCCGGCAGGCTGTCGATCCGCTCGCCGTCGAGGGTGTAGCCGATGGAGACCCGGATCTCGCCGAGGCCGTCCAAGACGTCGAGCTTGGTGAGGGCGATCCCCTGGATGCCGGCGGTCTTGATGGCCTGGCGGACCAGTGCTGCGTCGAACCAGCCGCAGCGCCGCTTGCGACCGGTCACGGTGCCGAACTCGTTGCCGCGGGCGCCGATCGCGTCGCCGATCGCATTGTCCTGCTCGGTCGGGAAGGGGCCGGCGCCGACCCGGGTCGTGTAGGCCTTGGCGATGCCGAGCACATAGGAGAGGGCGCTCGGCCCGAGACCCGAGCCGGATGCCGCCTGGGCGGCCACCGTGTTGGACGAGGTGACGAACGGAAAGGTGCCGTGGTCGATGTCGAGCATCACCCCTTGGGCGCCCTCGAACAGGATGCGCTTGCCGGCGCGGCGCTGGCGGTCGAGCAGCTCGAACACGGTGTCGGCGAATTCGAGGATGTTCGGCGCGATGCCGGAGAGCTGGGCGTGCAGCTCCTCCCCGGTGAGCTCGGGCATGCCGAGGCCGCGGCGCAGCGCATTGTGGTGGGTGAGCAGGCGCTGGATCTTGCCGTCGAGGCTCGCCAGGTCCCGGAGGTCGGAGACCCTCAGCGCCCGACGGCCGACCTTGTCCTCATAGGCCGGGCCGATGCCGCGGCCGGTGGTGCCGATCTTGCCGGCGCCGGCGGCATTCTCGCGGATGACGTCGAGCTCGCGGTGGAGCGGCAGGATCAGCACGGCATTGTCGGCGATGCGCAGATTGTCGCGGCTGACGGCGACGCCCTGGCGGCGCACGGTGCCGATCTCCTCGAGCAGCGCCCAAGGATCGACGACGACGCCATTGCCGATGATGGCGAGCTTGCCCGGCCGGACGATCCCGGCCGGCAGCAGCGAGAGCTTGTAGGTGATCTTGTCGATGACCAGGGTGTGGCCGGCATTGTGGCCGCCCTGGAAACGCACCACGACATCGGCGCGCTCCGATAGCCAGTCGACGATCTTGCCCTTGCCCTCGTCGCCCCATTGCGCGCCGACAACCACCACATTGGCCATCGTTCGATCCTCTCTAGAACCTCAACGCTCTCGCCTGGCGCACCTGCGGCAGGGCCTCGACAGCGGCGAGCACGGCCGGCGGCACCGGTCCGTCGACCTCGACCAGCGCGATGGCATTGCCGCCCGGCTGGTCGCGGCCGAGATGGAAGGTCGCGATGTTGACGCCGCGATTGCCGAGAATGGTGCCGAAGGCGCCGATGAATCCCGGCTTGTCGGCATTGGTGACGTAGAGCATGTAGGGGCCAAGCTCGGCCTCCATGTTGATGCCCTTGATCTGGATGACCCGCGGCTTGCCGTCGGAGAACACCGTACCGGCAATGCTGCGCTCGAGGGTTTCGGTCCTGACGGTCAGCCGGATATAGCTGTCATAGACGCCGCGATGGGTCTGACGGATCTCGTCGACCCGGATGCCGCGCTCGCGGGCGACGGCTGGGGCGGACACCATGTTGACATCGCCGAGCATCGGCCGAAGCAGAGCGGCAAGCAGCGCCGAGGTCAATGCCCTCGTGTTCAGCTCCCCGACATCGCCGGCATATTCGATGGCGATGCCGACGAGCGAGCTGTCGGTCAGCTGGCCGGCAAAGGAGCCGAGCTGCTCGGCCAGGGCGATGAAAGGCTTGAGGCGCGGCGCCTCCTCGACCGAGATCGAGGGCATGTTGAGGGCGTTCGACACCGCTCCCGAGATCAGGTAGTCGGCCAGCTGATTGGCGATCTGGACTGCCACATTCTCCTGCGCCTCGGTGGTCGAGGCGCCGAGATGCGGCGTCACCACCACCTGGTCGAGGCCGATCAGCGGATTGCCGGTCGGCGGCTCGGCCTCGAAGACGTCGAGCGCCGCGCCGGCGACATGACCGGAGCGCAGGGCCTCAATGAGGGCGCTCTCGACCAGGAGGCCGCCGCGGGCACAATTGATGATCCTGACGCCGCGCTTCATGCGGGCGATGGCGGCGGCATCGATGATGTTGCGGGTCTTGTCGGTCAAGGGCGTGTGCAGCGACACGAAATCGGCCCGCCGCAGCAGCTCCTCGAATGTCACCTTCTCGACGCCGAGCTCGACTGCCCGCTCCGGCGACAGGAAGGGATCGAAGGCGATGACCTTCATCCTGAGACCGAGCGCCCGCTCGGCGACGATCGAGCCGATATTGCCACAGCCGATGATGCCGAGCGTCTTGTTGTAGAGCTCGACCCCGACGAAGCGGTTCTTGAGCCACTGGCCTTCCCGCATGGTCTGATCGGCCTCGGGGATCTGGCGGGCCAGCGCCATCATCAGGGCGACCGTATGCTCGGCGGTGGTGATGGCATTGCCGAAGGGGGTGTTCATGACGACGACGCCGCGGCTGGTGGCGGCCGCGAGCTCGACATTGTCGATGCCGATGCCGGCGCGCCCAACCACCTTCAGCCGCTCGGCGCGGCTCAGAAGCTTGTCGGTGACCTTGGTGGTCGACCGGATGGCGAGGCCGTCATAATCACCGATGCGGGCGAGGAGCGCGTCCTTGTCGGCGCCAAGCTCGGGCTCGTAGTCGACGGCAAGGCCGCGGTCGCGCATCACCTGGACGGCGGTTTCGCTCAAGCGGTCGGAGACCAGCACGCGTGCGGTCATGAGCTTGGACCTCCTTCGGTCGTGACGCTGTGATAGGCATAGTCGAGCCAGGGCAACAGAGCCGCGATATCGGCGCGCTCGATGGTGGCGCCGCACCAGATGCGCAGGCCCGGCGGGGCATCGCGATGGCTGGCGATATCGAGGGCCACACCCTCCGCTTCCAAAAGCTTGGCAATATCGCGGGCGCGGGCGGCCTTGGCGGGGTCGCGCATGGCAAGGCACACCGAAGTGTTGGAGCGGATCTCGCGCGAGGCGGCGAGCACGGCGGCCCAGGACGAGTGGTCGGCCCAGTCGTGGAGCAGCGCGGCATTGCCGTCGGCGCGGGCGATCAGGGCGTCGAGGCCGCCGATGGAGCGGGCCCATTCGAGCGCCAGGATCCAGTCCTCGACGCAGAGCATGGAGGGGGTGTTGATGGTCTCGCCCTCGAAGATCGCCCGGTCGAGCTTGCCGCCCTTGGTCAGGCGGAAGATCTTGGGCAGCGGCCAAGGCGGCCGATAGGTCTCGAGCCGCTCGACGGCGCGCGGCGACAGCACCAGCATGCCATGGGCCGCCTCGCCGCCCAGCACCTTCTGCCAGGAGAAGGTGACGACGTCGAGCCCGGCGAAGTCGAGGCGCTGGGCGAAGGCCGCGGAGGTGGCATCGCAGATGGTGAGGCCCTGGCGGTCGGCCGGAATCCAGGCGGCGTCGGGCACCCGCACGCCCGAGGTGGTGCCGTTCCAGGTGAACACCACATCATGGGAGAAATCGACGGCGGCGAGGTCGGGCAGCTCGGAATAGGGCGCCTCGAGGACCCGGGTGCCGGGAAGCTTGAGCTCGCTCACGACGTCCTTGACCCAGCCCTTGCCGAAGCTTTCCCAGGCGAGCAGGTCGACGCCGCGGAGGCCGAGCAGCGACCACAGCGCCAGCTCGACGGCGCCGGTATCGGAGGCCGGGACGATGGCAATGAGGTGGCTCGGCGGCACCTCGAGGACCTCGCGGGTCAGGGCGATCGCCTGTTTGAGGCGCGCCTTGCCGGGGGCGGAGCGGTGCGAGCGGCCGGTGAGGGCGCGCGTGAGGTCGGCTGCCGACCATCCCGGAATTTTTGCGCAAGGACCCGAGGAAAAGCGGGGATTTTGCGGCCGCACGGCCGGCTTCTCGATCGTCATTCGACCACCCTTTCAGATGGATGCCCCTCGTTGGGGAGGGGTGTCCCGCGGCGGTCACTACAGCAACCGACGCGGGTGGTCAATCGCTTGATGAAGGCTGTGCGCAGGAGAAAAGGGCAGTCGGCAAATAGGCAGTGGGCAGTGATCTGCGGCCTGCCTACTGCCTACTGCCTAATGCCTTCCTTAGAGCCGGAACCGCAGGCCGAAGGTGACGGCGTGGTCGTGGACATTGTCGTCGGCGAAGATGCCGCCATCGGTGGCAATCGTCCGGAAGCGATAGCCGACATCGAACGCAACATGCTCACTGGCGTGCCGCAGCAATCACGATCGCTCTGCACTGCGTCATCGAATCTCCCCCGATTGACCTGCCGAGGCGCTCTCGAATCACGGCCTGGCAAGGTCTGGACGGAGGTGATGCCGGATGTCCGTCGGCGATGCGAGCATAACCGGTAATTTGCGACCAGAGGTCGCAAAGAGGGCAGTCGGCATTAGGCAGTCGGACGTGTGCGGTGCCCTTCCCTACTGCCTATTGCCTACTGCCTATTGCCTACTGCCTAGTGCCTCAGAACCTGAACCGCAGGCCGCCGGTCACCGCGTGATCCTGGATGTTGTCGTCCTGGCCGAAGACATTGCGGAACCGATAGCCGACATCCACGGCGACGCCCGGGCTCACGTCGAAGGTGACGCCGCCGGTCAGAGCCGCCGCCAGACCGTCCTGGTCGAGGCCCGAGCCGGCATCGACAAAGCCGTAGCCGACGCCGGCGCCGACATAGGGCTTGAGCACGAAATCGACCGGCATGTCGATATAGGCGTTGACGGTGGCGGTGCCGATGCTGGCCTCCTCGCCATGGCCGATGTCATAGTTGAACCCGTAGTCGAAGCGCAGATCGGTGCGGAACATCGGGCCCCATTGATAGCCGACGCCGCCGCCGGCGATCGGCGCGTTGGCACCCTCCTCGGCGGCGCTCCAATCGAGCCACGACCAGCCGGCATCACCGCGAAGATAGAACCCCTGAGCCGCGTAGCCCGGCTCGGCCGGCGGCGCCGGCACCGGGGCATAGACATCGGCCGCCGCCGCCGCTCCGGCGCTTGCCAAGAGGCCACTGACGCCGATCAGAACTGCTTTCCACACCTTCACCACGCACCTCCGCTGACCATCCAGATGGCGGGCCGGTCTAAGGGCGGGCAGTGACCCAAGGCTGGCCCAAATGCGCAGCAAATGCGACAGCGGTTGCGGCCATGCGTCACGCCGGATGACGCAAGGTCGCATTGAGAATCAATGGGTTAACGCCGTCGGGGGTGAAGGGTTGGCAGAAGAAGGTTGGCCTTGCCAGCCTGCCGGGGGAGATCGACCGACAATTCCAGCCCTCTTCCGCCAACTGGGATCGGATCGCAGCGAATACAGATCACCGGGATCCAATGTCCAAGATCGGATCCAGTAGACAGAAAATGGCGACTATTCGCAAGAGCCTGAAATGGCTCAGGAAAGTCTATGAGGGGTCGCGATCTGAGCAAGAATGTTCGTTTTTAGGAGGCAGTCGGCATTAGGCAGTAGGCCGTGAGCGGTGCGCTCTTCCCTAATGCCTACTGCCTACTGCCTTTCTTCACGCCGCCTGCTTCTCGATCAGCGTTACCAGCTCGTCGACCAGCTTGCCGATCAACGAGGGGTCCTCGCCCTCGGCCATGACCCTGATCAGCGGCTCGGTGCCGGATGGGCGGACGAGCAGCCGCCCGCCATTCTGGTCGAGCCGCGACTTCGCCTCGGCGATCGCCCGGCGCACCTGATCGGTGTCGAGCGGGTTGACCTCGCCGTAACGGGCATTGCGCTGGACCTGGGGCAGCGGCGTGAACAGCCTCGTCACCTGGCTGACCGGCTTGTCGTTGAGCTTGATCGCCGCCATCACCTGCAGGGCCGCGACCAGGCCATCGCCGGTGGTGCCGAAATCGGAAAGCACGATATGGCCCGACTGCTCGCCGCCGACATTGCAGCCCTTGGTGCGCATATGCTCGACGACATAGCGGTCGCCGACGCGGGTGCGCAGGAGCTGGAGGTGCAGGCTCGACAAATAGCGCTCGAGGGCGAGATTGGACATGACGGTCGCAACGATGCCGTCGCCACGCAGCCGGCCGCTGCGGTGCCATTGGGTGGCGATCAGCGCCATCAGCTGATCGCCATTGACCAGCTCGCCGCGCTCGTCGACCAGAATCAGCCGGTCGGCGTCGCCATCGAGCGCGATGCCGATGTCGGCGCGCAGCTCGCGCACCTTGTCCTGCAGCTTGTCGGGGGCGGTGGAGCCGCAACCGTCATTGATGTTGAAGCCGTTGGGCTCGATGCCGATGGCGATCACCTCGGCGCCGAGCTCCCACAGCGCGTCCGGCGCCACCCGATAGGCAGCGCCGTTGGCGCAGTCGATCACCACCCGCAGGCCCGACAGCGTCAGCTCCTTGGGGAAGGTGTGCTTGGCGAATTCGATGTAGCGGGCCTGGGCATCCTCGATCCGCTTGGCGCGGCCGATCTTGTCGGGGGCGGCGGAGGTCATGCCGTCGCCGCTCTCGACAAGCGCCTCGATGGCAGCCTCGTCCTCGTCGGACAGCTTGAAGCCGTCCGGCCCGAAGATCTTGATGCCATTGTCTTGGAAGGGATTGTGCGAGGCCGAGATCATGACGCCGAGATCGGCCCTGAGCGAACGGGTGAGCATGGCGACCGCCGGGGTGGGCAGCGGCCCGAACAGGAAGACATCCATGCCGGCCGACAGGAATCCGGCCGTCAAAGCCTGCTCGATCATATAGCCGGAAAGCCGGGTATCCTTGCCGACCACCACGCGGTGGCGGTGGCTGCCGCGGCGGTATTTGGTCCCGGCGGCGGCGCCCACCCTGAGGACCGTCGCGGCATCCATCGGCCAGCTGTTGGCCTTGCCTCTGATGCCGTCCGTGCCGAAATAATCGCGGTTCATACCGTACCCCGCATCTGACGTCTCAACCCCGGGGCCAGAATAGCCGATCCGACGTTAAGAAACACACTTCCCGATCAAAAAGGCATGCCGAAGCTGCCGGCCCAGACATTCAGAGCATGCCGGGTCAGGCGGACGTCATGGACGCGGATAATCTGCGCGCCCTGCATGGCTGCTGTCAGGGCGGCCCCGACCGAGCCGGCGCCGCGGCGGCCCGCCTCGGTCTCGCCGGTCAGGGTGCCGATGAAGCCCTTGCGCGAGGCGCCGACAAGAAGCGGCACCCCGAGGCCGTGAAAGAGCGCGATCTGGCGCATCAGCTCCATATTGTGCTCATGGGTCTTGCCGAAACCGATGCCGGGATCGGCGATCAGGCGGGCCCTGGGGATGCCTTCCGTCTCGCAGGCGGCGAGCCTCGCTTCGAGATAGTCATAGATGTCGAGCGCCACGTCGCGGTAGCGGGGATCGTCCTGCATGGTCCGGGGATCGCTCAGAGCGTGCATGAGCACGATGGGCAGGCCGGAGCGGGCGGCGACTCCGAGGCTGGCCGGGTCATGGGTCAAGGCGGATACGTCATTCAGGATCCGGGCGCCTGCGGTGACGGCTTCCTCGAGAATTGCCGCCTTACGGGAGTCGGCGGAAACGCAGTGGCCGGCGGCGGCGAGCGCGGCGATCACCGGAATGGCGCGCCAGCGCTCCTCGGCCACCGGAGCAGGCTCGGAGTATGGCCGCGTCGATTCGCCGCCGACATCCAGGATGGCCGCTCCCTCCCTGGCAAGCGCGACGCCGTGGGCGATGGCGCCGGCACTGTCGGCATGCTCGCCGCCATCGGAGAAGCTGTCGGGGGTGACGTTGATGATGCCCATGACCAGGCTGCGGTCCATGCGCAAGCCCGCGACATCGGGACGGGGGACGGCGAGCCGGGCGAGGGTGGCGGCGACGCCGGCATCGGTCGAGGCCGCGAGGTCGGCATAGGGGCGCAGGCTCCGCCAGTCGCGGTCGGCGTCGCGCTCGATGAGCTCAATCTCGGTGAAGGCGATGTCGAGCCCGGCAAGGCGACCGGCGCAACCCGCTGCAACCGCCTGGCGGGCATCCTCGCCCCAGCACAGGCCGACGGGGCGGAGATAGAGGGAGGTGGTCATCGGAAGTGAGCGAATAGCGAATAGCGAGTAGCGAATAGATTAGCGCTTCGCGATGAGGTCAGCACCATCACTATTCGCTATTCGCTATTCGCTTCAAGCTTGCGGCTGCGGCTCCATATCGCCGGTGCCCTTCGGTCCGCGCGAGGGCCGCTTGGTGACCGGGACCGAAGAGGCGGTCGGCGTCGGCCGGTCGTCGCTGCCGTCCTTGCGCTCGATCGGCTCGCCGTTGAGGACCTTATGCACTTCCTCGCTCGTGAGGGTCTCATATTCGAGGAGCGCGGCAGCCAGCGCATGGAGGTCGTTGATGCGGGTGCTCAGCACTTCGCGGGCCTTGGCCTCGCCACCATCGACGAGGCGGCGGCATTCGGCATCGATCAGCCGGGCGGTCTCCTCGGAGATGTTCTGCGAGCGGGCCACCGAATGGCCGAGGAACACCTCCTCCTGGTTCTCGCGCAGCCGGATGCGCCCGAGCTTGTCGCTCATGCCGTAGTCCATGACCATGGAGCGGGCCATGTTGGTGGCCTGCTTGATGTCGTTGGCGGCGCCGGTGGTCACGTTCTCCGGCCCGAAGATCAGCTCCTCGGCGACGCGCCCGCCAAACACCATGGCGAGATAGGCCTCCATCTCGTACTTCTTCATGTTGAAGCGGTCGCGCTCGGGCAGATTGACGGTGACGCCGAGGGCGCGACCGCGCGGGATGATGGTGACCTTGTGGAGCGGGTCGTTGCCCTTGACGGAGAGGCCAACCAGGGCATGGCCTGCCTCGTGATAGGCGGTCAGCTTCTTCTCCTCCTCGGTCATCGCCATGGAGCGGCGCTCGGCACCCATCAGGACTTTGTCCTTGGAGTCCTCGAAGTCCTTCTGGGTCACCATGCGGCGCGACCGGCGGGCGGCGAGCAGCGCCGCCTCGTTGACCAGGTTCGAGAGGTCGGCGCCGGAAAAGCCGGGGGTGCCGCGGGCAATGACCTTGGCGTCGACATCGGGTGCCAGCGGCACATTGCGCATGTGCACCTTCAGGATCTTCTCGCGGCCGCCAATATCCGGGTTGGGGACGACGATCTGGCGATCGAAGCGTCCCGGCCGCAGCAAAGCGGGATCGAGCACGTCCGGACGGTTGGTGGCAGCGATGAGGATGACGCCCTCATTGGCCTCGAAACCGTCCATCTCGACGAGGAGCTGGTTCAAGGTCTGCTCGCGCTCGTCATTGCCGCCGCCAAGGCCGGCGCCGCGGTGGCGCCCGACGGCGTCGATCTCGTCGATGAAGATGATGCAGGGCGCGTTCTTCTTGGCCTGCTCGAACATGTCGCGGACACGCGAGGCGCCGACGCCGACGAACATCTCGACGAAGTCCGAGCCGGAGATGGTGAAGAACGGAACATTGGCCTCGCCGGCAATGGCGCGGGCGAGGAGCGTCTTGCCGGTGCCGGGCGGTCCGACGAGCAGCGCCCCTTTCGGGATCTTGCCGCCGAGCCGCTGGAACTTGTGCGGATCCTTGAGGAACTCGACGATCTCCTGGAGATCCTCCTTGGCCTCGTCGACGCCGGCGACGTCATCAAAGGTGATGCGGCCGTGGCGCTCGGTCAGCAGCTTGGCCTTGGATTTGCCAAAACCCATCGCCTTGCCGGAGCCGGCCTGCATCTGGCGCATGAAGAAAATCCACACGCCGACCATCAGCAGGATCGGGAACCAGGAGAAGATCAGGCTCGGCAGGAACTCGTCGGAACCGGCAGGCCGGGCTTTGATCTCGACGCCCTTCTGGCGCAACGTCGCAACCAGGCCGGAGTCCTGCGGCGCATAGGTCTGGAAGCCTGTGCCATTGCTGTATTGGCCGGAGATGCTGTCGCCGGAGATGGTGACCGATTTGACCTCCCCGGAATCGACCTTGGAGAGGAACTCCGAGTAGCTCACGTCGCTCGACGACATGCGCTGCGTCTGCCCCTGGAACAGGGAGAACAGCGCAAAGAGGAGCAATGCGATGACGATCCAGACTGCGAGACTGCGGAAATTGTTCAACTTAAGCGCCTCACGAAAGAGTGGGCCGTCGCTCCCTCTGGTGCAACCCTGCCCGTGGCTTGACCGAGTGTAACATATGTACGCTCAAAAGGGTTGCCAAGTTTACTACCAGAGATGGGTCGGCTGCTCCATTTTGGTCAATCTGTAATAAATTCGACTGACAATCCCTCAGCCCTGCCGCCGAACAGCCAAACCGGCTCATCGTTGGCAAGGATCGCCGGGGTTGAACGCCAGACGAAATCCGGCATGGAAGTTGGGCGGGCTGGTGCGGGCCGAAGGCCGCCCACCGGCCTGATGCAAAAGGATTGGGCCCTCCCGGCTTCCGTCAGCGCGATGGCGAAACGGCGGTCCCAGACAGTCACCCGGCCGGGCTCCAGCGTCACCGGCTCGGCGCTCATCCGCCCCGGCTCGCGTCCGAGCAGGAACCTCGCCTTTCGCCGGACGACGCGGCATCCGCCAAGCGTCCGGGCGATCCCTTCGCTGGCCGCGACCCAGCGCTCCAAGGCTTCGAGCGATGCCAGGCGGGGTGCAGACTGGCGGCCGCCAAAACGGGCGATCGCCCGCCCGAGCAGGCGGATGCGGATCTCCGCCGGAAGCGCCATCAGGCCGTCGCGATCGAGACTGGCCGACCCTTCGGGGGCCACCGCAAGGAGAGCCTGCTCGGCCTCGCGAAGCTGGTGCTCGAGCGCCTCGTTGGCGCGGCGCAGCCGTGCCGCCGCAAGCGCAATATGGCTGCCGCTCAGCCCCGCCTCGGCGAGCATCGCGAGGAGCTCGCGGGTGCGCACCCGCTCGAAGGTGCGATTGCGATTGCTCGGATCTTCCATGAAGGGCAGGCCCCGGGCCGCGAGGGTGGCGCGGAGACGGGCCCGCGGCACCGTAAGGAACGGGCGGAGCACATGCCAGGGCTCGCGGCTCTCCGCCGGCATGGCGCCAAGTCCCTCGACGCCGGAGCCGCGGGCCAGCCGCATGACCAAGGTCTCGGCCTGGTCGTCCAGCGTGTGGGCGGTGACGATCGGACCGAAGCCATGGCGCACGCACCATTGCCGCATGAGCCGGTAGCGCGCGTCTCGCGCTGCCGCCTGGAGGCCGCTTGGCGGCTTGCCGCCGTCCCATCGGAGACAATGGCCGTCGAGACCGAGGGCCGCCGCCCAGGCAACAACGCGTTGCGCCTCGACCGACGATTCGGGGCGCAGCCCATGGTCGACGGTGAGAACGGCAAGCCGCGGCGCGGCGGGGTGCGAGCGCGCCCATTCGGCAACGAGCGTCATCATGGCAACGGAGTCGCTGCCGCCCGAGACGGCGAGCGCCACGGACTCGAAAGCGAGAAGCAGCGCCAGCAGGCTCGCACTCTCGGCAACGGTGATCGGCTCATTGTTCCGGCTAGCAGCCGGCACGTTTCATCTCCCGAAGGGCCTGGTTGCGGGCATCGGCAGCGGCCGGATATTTCTTCGGCACCTCGGCAAAGGCACCGCAGGCCTGCTCCTTCTGGCCGAGCTTGTTCAGCGACATGCCGAGCTTGAGCAGCGCATTGGGCGCGCGCGGACTCCTGGGAAATGTCTGGAACCCTGCCAGGAAGCTCCGTGCGGCGTCCTTGTACTTGCCTTGCACGTAATAGGTCTCGCCCAGCCAATATTGGGCGTTGCCGGCAAGCTCATGGTCGCGGTAGCGCGACAGGAACAGGCGGAAGCCGGCTTCCGCCTCGCCGAACTGCCGGTTGGTGTATTGATCGTAGGCGCCCTCATAGACCTGTTCGGGCGAACCACCGACACCTCCCATCTGATTGCCGTCGAGGGCGGCGGATTCCACGCTGTCGGAATTGCCCTGCGGCGCGGAGCCGCCGATCGCGCCGACCCCCGACGACGAGCCGGGCATGCCGCCATTGACGGCGTCGGTGGAGACCTGACCCAGCACCTTGGGACCGGGCGCGCGCTCGCGCGGCCTGACATTCTCGTCACCCTCGAGCTCGACCATCTCCTCGCCGCCGCCCTGCCCCGGCTGGACCTGCCGATCCTGTGGCGACTGCTCGGACTCGCCGCCCTGCCCCTGGCCGTTGCCATATGACTGCAGGTCATAGGACTGGAAGGAACTCGTCGAGCCGAGATCCTGCGATTGCGGCGCGCCGCTGCCAGGGAGCGGCTGACCACCCGGCGGCGGTGCGCCATTGTTGCCCTGGAACAGACCCTGCGGCGGCCGCTGCTGCTGTGGCGCGTTGAACGCCGATTGGCTGCGATCCATGCCACCACCGCCGCGCGCCTCGATCTGGCGCAGCTGGTGCTGCAGCTCCTGGATCTGACCCACGAGCTGGCGCACCTGCTCCTCGAGCGCGCTAAGCCGATATCCCAGGTTTTCACCCTGCGCCATTGCGGGCGTGCCGCCGCTCGCGGCCGCCATCGCAATTGCCAACGCCATGAACCACCGTCTCATGAAGCTCCCTCGAACCATATCGCGTAGAGCGAGCACCGCCCGCATTCTGCCACCGAGGCTCCCGCCCAAAGGCGGTGAAAGTGAGGCTCGGCGGTTCGGGGAAACCGGGCCCGCCTAGCCCGAAACCGCCCCGCCGGTAATGACGGTGACGGCGCGCCGGTTCTGCGACCAGCATGATTCGGCGTCGCATAGCGCAACCGGCCGCTCCTTGCCATAGGCAATGGTAGACAACCGGGCCGCCGGAAGGCCTTGGGCCACCAGGAATTCTCGGGCGGCGGTCGCGCGCCGCGCCGAGAGGGCGATGTTGTACTCGCGCGTGCCGCGCTCGTCGGCGTGACCTTCGACCTGAATGGTGACTTGGGGGTACTGGCGGAGCCAGGCCGCCTGGCGGCGCAGGACCTCCTGGGCCTCCGGCGTCAGGGTCGAGGTGTCGACAATGAAGTAGATGCGATCACCGACATTCACCATGAAATCGCGCTCGGAGCCCGGAACGGCGGCCTGAGCGCCCGGCTGGGTCGGGGAGTTGTTCTTGTTGCACCCCGCAACGAGGCTTAGCCCCAACAGCAAAATGACGACCCGAAGGCCGGCAATCTGACGCAGCATCTATCCCACTCCTCGAAATTCGAAAGAGACGCAGTCGGTCGCCAACCAACTCAGCCCCGAGACGCGACCCCCAAACTGCCAAACCCGCCTTCGGGGTCCATAGGGACACGCTTTGCCCTTCGTGACCATGCTCTAACCTCCCCGACCTATTTGAGCAAGGGAGACCATGCCGGGTCGGAGGCGAAGCCCGGCGTCGACACCGGGCGTTCATTGTACCCCGTCACATCCACGCTGAAGAGCTTCGGCCCCCCCTGCTCCCCAGGACTATCGCGGAAAAACATGAGAACGCGGCCATTTGGCGCCCAGGTCGGCCCCTCATTGTGGAACCCTTCGGTCAGTATTCTCTCACCGGAGCCGTCCGGTTTCATCACCCCGATGGCAAATCGTCCACCGTTCATTTTCGTGAAGGCGACCTGATCGCCGCGGGGCGACCAGACCGGCGTCGAGTACCGACCCTCGCCATAGCTGATTCGCTGCTGATTGGAGCCGTCGACCGACATGACATAAAGCTGCTGGGTGCCGCCACGGTCGGACTCGAAAATGATGCGGCTGCCATCCGGAGAGAAGCTCGGCGCTGTGTCGATGGCGGCGGAATTGGTGAGCTGCCGGATCTGCTTCGAGCGGAGATCCATCGTATAGATGTTCGAGTTGGCACCCTGGAGCACGCTCATCACCAGGCGCTGTCCATCGGGCGAGAAACGCGGGGCAATGACGCTGTTGTCGGCGAACACGCCGACGATCTCGCGCTGCCCGGTCTCGATATTATAGAGGTAGATCCGTGGCTTGTTCCCGGCATAGGAGACGTAGGTGATCTCCTGCGAGTTGGGGTTGAAGCGCGGCGTCAGCACCAGGTCCTTGCCATCGGTGAGCTTGCGGATGTTGAACCCGTCCTGATCCATGATGGCGAGGCGCTTGATCCGCTTGTCCTTAGGGCCGCTCTCCTCGATGAAGACAACACGGGTGTCGAAATAGCCGTCCTCGCCGGTCAGAGCCTTGTAGATCGCGTCCGAGATCATGTGGCCCATGCGGCGCCAATTTTTCGGCGAGGTGACGAATTGGAAGCCGAGCACCTGGGTCTGGGCATAGACGTCCCACAGGCGGAACTCGGCGCGGAGCCGGCCGTCCGGCTGCATGATGGCCTGGCCGGTGACCAAAGCCTGCGCCTGAATGGTTCGCCAATCACCGAAATTGGGCTGCTGGTTGAAGTTGGTGATCTGCTCGATATAGGACTCGGGCGGCAGCGGGCGGAAAAGGCCGGAACGGTCGAGATTTGCCGCGATCACGGCAGCAATGTCGGCGCCGAACTTGCCTTCGTCCGGAGCGGCGCCGATGAAGGCCGGGATGGCGATCGGCAGCGGCTGCACCTGGCCCTTGGTGATGTCGAGCTCGAGCGCGGCCCGCGCCGGGACCGGCGCGGCGGCGAGGCAGAAACCGACGATGCCGACCAGTGCCAGCAGAGTCCAAAGGGTGGCGCTGAGCGCCCCGGCATTCCTGGTGATGATCATGGATCTCCTCGAGCGCTCAGTTGGTCGCCAGCATCTGGCTCGGATCGAAATTGAGAATGATGTCCTGCCACATGGCATATTTGTCCGCGGGTAGGAAGTTGTAGGGCGAACACGCCTCGACCGCCGCCTGCGCGGCACGGGCCGCAGCCTCGAATGCCGGATGCGAGCTGCTGTTCAGCAGGATCGGATAAGCGGCAAGCGATCCGTCCTGATTGAGCTTGATCTCGAGCTTGATGAGCAGCCGCTCGGCCTCGCGGGCGCCCGCGGGAATGGTCCAGCAGCTTTCGATTTTCTGGCGCATGGCATCGAGAATGGTGGCTGCAAGCCGCTGATCCGAGCCACCGGATTCGAAGCTGCCGCGTTTAGGCGTGCCGGTCACAGCCTCGTTCTTTCGGGGCCGGGAGGGCTCGCCGTCGATCTTGTTGAGAAGCGCCGACACTTGCGACAGATCGAGCTTCGGCTTCTTCTTCTCGGGCTTCTTGTCCGGCTTTTTCTCGGGCTTCGCTTCGGCCTTCTTGACCTCCGGCTTCTTCGGCTCGGGCGGCTTCTCCTCAGGCTTGGGAGCGAGCTTCTCGGTTTCCTTCAGGAGCTGCTCCAGCGGCTCCGGATCAGGCGGCTTCTCGACCTTCGGCGCCGGCTTGGGCGGCTCGGTCTTCTGGATCAGCTCCTCGAGCGGCTTGGAATCGGGCGGCTGAGGCTCCGGCTCCCTTGCCGCCATCTTGGGCTCGGGCGCGGGCTGAGGCTCTGGCCGCGCCTCGGGCTTGGGCGGCGCCGGCGTAGGGGCCGGCTTCTCCTCGGGCTTGGTCTCCGGCGCCGTCTTGGACGTGGCCTGACGCAGCGATACGTCCTCGATCGACACGATATCGACCGGGATCGATTCCTGCATGTCGACCTTGTGACGCTCCGGCGGGGGCAGCACGATGACCGCCGCGAGAAGAATTGCAGCGTGGATTGCCAGCGATACTCCGAGACTCCAGCGCATCCTTCTCGTCCGAGCGCCCTTATTGCGGAAGCTTGACCGATTCGGAATCGGTGACCAAGCCGATCCTGCGGAATCCGGCCCGGTTAAGCTCTCCCATCACCCTCATCACATCTCCGTAGCCGACCGCCTTGTCGGCACGCACGAAAATCCGCTCCTCATAGCCATTTTTCGCTATGGCCACCAATTTCGGCGTCAGTGTGTCGAGCCCGACCTCGGAATTCTGCAGGAACAAACGACCGTCCTGCTTTACCGAGACGGTCAAGGGCTCGTTGTCGCCCTGCAGCGGCTTGGCGCGGGTCTCCGGCAGCTCGATCGGAACGCCGACGGTGAGAAGCGGTGCGGCCACCATGAAGATGATGAGCAGCACCAGCATCACGTCGATGAACGGCGTGACGTTGATCTCGTGCACCTCAGCGAGATCGTCGGCCGCGCGCTCGCCGAGCCTTGTATTGCCAAGTCTTGCGCCCATCGCCTACTCCGCCGCGCGCGACAGCGTGAAGGCGCTCGTTTCGCGCTGGCGGCTGACCAGCAGCAGCACCTGCGCCGAGGCGTCGGTCAAAAGCGCGCGATAAGCCGCAATCGAGCGCCCCAGGTGGTTGTAGATCACGACCGCGGGAATTGCCGCGACGAGGCCGAGTGCCGTTGCGAGCAACGCCTCCGCAATGCCCGGTGCGACCACGGCGAGATTCGTCGTGTGCGCCTCGGAGATGCCGATGAAGGAATTCATGATGCCCCACACCGTGCCGAACAGGCCGACGAAAGGCGCAGTCGCGCCGATCGTGGCCAGAACCCCGGTGCCGCGTGCCATTGCACGCCCGGCGCGCAGTTCTATCCGCGACAGGCCGGT
>JBEVJH010000012.1:0-4236 GCA_040510355.1 Aestuariivirgaceae bacterium | reverse complement strand
CGTTCACCCCGACCACCAGGATCACATGCGGCCGCTCGCTGCCGAAGGTCAGCGGCACCTCGACCGGCTTCAGCACCCTCGCGAGCTCGGCCGCCAGCACCCGTCGCACCTCCTCCGGCGCGATTTCCTTCTGGAACCGGCCCTGCCCGATGGCCGCGGCGATTCGTCCCGAAAGGTCCACCCCGAGATCGGCCCGGATCAGCACCTCCTCGAGCTCGTCGAGCATCGCCTGGTCGAGCCGGCGATGAGTGAACAGCTCGGTCAGGCTGGTGGTGAGCTGGCGTGACGACTTGGTGAGCCCGCTCGACAGCCGCTCGAACCATCCCGGCTGCGCCGGCTGTGGTGGCGGCGCCTCGGATTGCAACGGCTCTAGCGTCAGGGGCTCCGGCGGGACGGGCTCCGGCACGACCGGCTCCGGCTGCACCGCCTCGGGCGCCGGCGGCTCCGCTGGCGTTTCGCCAGGCTCGCCAGCCAGCCGCACGAACAGCCGGCGAAAGAACCCGCCGCCGCCGGTCCCGCCGGAGGTCATGCCCGGAGCTCGCCCCCGGCCTGGCCGGTGATCACGCTGTCGACGATCCGGCCCGACGTCAGGGCACGGTCGGCAAGCCGCACTCCCACCGCATGCTCGGTGCGCCCGAAGCCGGGGCTCTCGACCAGCACCAAACGCCGCCGGCCGATCTCGCCGCCGAGGAAGCGCTGCAGCGCCTTCTCTCCCGCCGCCCGGAGCCGCGCCGCCCGCTCCTTGACCACTGGCGCCGGCACTTGCGGCATCCGCGCCGCCGGCGTCCCCGGCCGGGCCGAATAGGGAAACACATGAAGGAAGCTGAGCCCGCAATCGCCGATGAGGCTCAGGCTGTTCTCGAAATGGCTGTCGCCCTCGGTCGGGAAGCCGGCGATCAGGTCGGCCCCGAAGGCGATGTCCGGGCGCCGCCGCAGCAGCGCCTCGCAGAACCGGATGGCGTCGGCCCGGCGGTGCCGGCGCTTCATCCGCCGGAGGATCAGATCGTCGCCCGCCTGCAGCGACAGATGGAGATGCGGCATCAGCCGCGGCTCCGCGGCGATCACCGCCATCAGGCTGTCATCGACCTCGATCGAGTCGAGCGACGACAGCCGGAGCCGCTCGAGCCCGGGCACCAGCTTCAGGATTCGCCGGACGAGATCGCCGAGCCGCGCGCGACCCGGCAGGTCGGCGCCCCAGGCCGTGATGTCGACGCCGGTCAGCACCACCTCCTTCACGCCGCCCGCGACCAGCCGCCTGATCTGCTCGACCACCATGCCGGCGGCGACCGACCGCGACGGCCCGCGGCCATAGGGGATGATGCAGAAGGTGCAGCGGTGATCGCAGCCGTTCTGGATCTGCACGAAGGCCCGCGCCCTGGCCCCGAAGGCATCGAGCAGATGCGGCGCCGTCTCCTTGACCGACATGATGTCGTCGACGAGGATCGGCACCGCGTCGAGCAGCCCGAGCTTGAGCTTGCGCCAGGTCTCCGCCGCCGCCTTCTCGGCATTGCCGATCACCAGGTCGACTTCCGCAAGCCCGGCAAAGCCCTGTGGATCGATCTGCGCCGCACAACCGGTGACGATGATCCGGGCGTGCGGCCTGGCGCGGCGGGCCTTGCGGATCGCCTGGCGCGCCTGGCGCTCGGCCTCGGCCGTCACCGCGCAGGTGTTGAACACCAGCGTGTCGACAAGGCCCTCGGCCTCGCCCATCGCCTTGATCGCCTCGGCTTCCTGTGCATTGAGCCGGCAACCGAAATTCACCACCTCGATGCCGGTCATCGCCCCGGCTCGGCAGCGAGCTCCGGCACCACGCCCTGCCACTCATAGGCGACCGGCCCGCGCATCAGTATGTGATCGTCATCGGCGCGCCAGTCGATGGCGAGATCGCCGCCCGGCAGCGTCGCCGTCACCTGCCGGCCGGTCAGCTCGTTGCGGGCCGCCGCAACCGCCGCCGCGCAGGCGGCGGTGCCGCAGGCCCGCGTCAGGCCGGCGCCGCGCTCCCACACCTTGAGAGCAATATGACCGGGCGAGATCACCCGCACGAGCGAGATGTTGGCCCGCTCGGGAAACAGCGGATGGCGCTCGAGCACCGGTCCGACCGCGGCGAGATCGACGCTGTCGAGATCCTCGACGAAGAACACGCAATGCGGATTGCCGACATTGACCGCCGACGGCGAATGGAGGAGCGGCCCGACCTCGAGCTCGATCGCCCTGGTATCCGGAAACGGCTCGGAAAGCGGGATCTCATCCCAGCGGAAGCGCGGGCGCCCCATGTCGACGGTGATCATGCCGCTGCCGTCGCGGCTGCAGCGCAGCAGCCCGCCCAGCGTCTCGATCGTCATCGCTGCCCGGCGGGTCTCCCCCAGCACCAGATCGGCGACGCAGCGCGAGGCATTGCCGCAGCTCTCCACCTCGTCGCCATCGCGGTTCCAGATCCGCATCCGGATATCGGCGTCCTGCGACGGCGCCATCACGATCAGCTGGTCGCAGCCGATCCCCGCCCGCCGGTCGGCGATCAGCCGCACCTGATCCGGCGTCACCTCGAGCGGCGCGGCGCGGCCGTCGAGCACCACGAAATCATTGCCGAGTCCGTTCATCTTCCAGAACGGCATGCCTGCGAGCGGAATCATGAGCCGCATATAGGGGCAAAAGCCCTCCGATTGCCAGACCGCTCAGGTCGGCGCCGTGAAAGTCCCGGCTCTCAGATGCGCGATGGTCTCGCGCGCCTTGTCGTAATGCTCCGGCTTCATGTGCCGCTGGATCAGGCTGACCGCGGTGATCAGCACCGTCATGTCGTCGGTGAAGCCGAGCCCCAGGATCAAATCGGGAACGATGTCCAACGGCATCACGAAATAGGCGAGCGCCGCCAGCAGGATGCCCTTGACCTTGATCGGCGTCGATGAATCGAACGCGCAATACCAGGCCGCCAGCAGGTTGGTGGCGAATGGCAGATACGTGAAGGTCCGCGCCAGTTTCCGCCAGAAACTGCGCCGGACGATCCGCTCATTGCTTGCCATGGTCCCTGGCATGACGGCCCTCTCGACGGAGAAATCGGTCATCGTTCCATCCTTTGACGCCTGACCACCGACATATGGAAGATGCGGGGGGTTGCCGCAAGATCTTGAGCGAATAGCGAATAGCGAATAGTTGGCGCGGAGCTCGGCCCCTCTATTCGCTATTCGCTATTCGCTATTCGCCAAACCTACCGCCCCATCATCCAAAGCGTCGCCATGATCAACACGATGGCGACGAACTGCAGGATCACCCGCCACCGCATCAGCGTCTGCGACCGGTTCGCGCTGCCGCCGCGCATCATGTTCCACAGGCCGAGCAGCAGCACGACGGCGACCGCCGCCAGCGCCGCCATGACCAGAAGATGCGGAAGATCGGTGCTCATCGGGCCGTCCTCGGACAAGCCAATCCGCTGGTCGGCAACCCTGTTCCCACTACCATCGGAGCCTGATTGCAGCGATAATAGACCGTAATTTTGTGGTCGGAACCATGGACGCCTCCATCAGGTCGATGAAGTCGATGCGGCTCTATGATCGCGTCGAGCGGGTTCTCAAGGAGCTCGAAGCGGCGGGCGTTGCCCCCGATCGGCCGCTCACCGTCCAGGATCTGGCGCCTTTCGACCACATGCATTATTGCGGCACCGCCGCCGTCGACCGGGCGATCCACGACTGCCGCATCCAACCCGGCCACAAGGTCGTCGAGATCGGCTCGGGAGTCGGCGGCCCGGCCCGCTGGGTCGCCGCCACCACCGGCGCCGACGTCACCGCGCTCGAATTGCAGTCCGACCTCGACGCCCTGGCGGCGACGCTTACCGCCCGCACCGGCCTCGGGACCAGGGTCCACCATCTTTGCGCCAACATTCTCGATGGTCCGCCAACCGGCGCGCCCTTTGACCATGCCCTGTCGTTCCTCTGCTTTCTTCACATCCCCGACCGCCGCCGGCTGTTCTCGGTCATCCGCTCGAGTCTCGCACCCGGCGGATCGCTTTATATCGAGGATTTCATCGGCCTGCGCCAATCGTCGTCCGCCGAGGCCGAGGCGCTCGCCACCAAGGTCATGTGCCCCTATCTGCCCGATCGCGACCGCTATTTGGCCGATCTCGCCGAGGCCGGTTTCATCATTGACGAAGACGAGTACATGACCGCCTTGTGGCGCGACTTCACCGCCGCCCGCCTGCAAGCCTTCCGCGACGCCCGCCCGCAGAAGGTGGCGGTGCTCGGCGCC
>JBEVJH010000011.1:0-11574 GCA_040510355.1 Aestuariivirgaceae bacterium | reverse complement strand
CGGCTGGGTTGGCTCGACCGGATGACGCAGTTCAAGGAGAAGGCCGGCAAGGACAAGGAGCGGGCCTCGGTCGGGCTCTATGTCTATCCCAACCTGATGGCGGCCGACATCCTGCTCTACCAGGCGACGCATGTGCCGGTCGGGGAGGACCAGAAGCAGCATCTCGAGCTTGCCCGCGACATCGGCCAGAAGTTCAATATCGATTACGCGTCGGCGATCGCCCGGCTCGGCCTCGGAGAGGCGTTCTTCACCCTGCCGGAGCCGTTGATCCAGGGGCCGGCAACCCGCGTCATGTCGCTCAAGGACGGCACCAAGAAGATGTCGAAATCGGATCCGGCCGAGCTGTCGCGGATCAACCTGACCGACGATGCCGAGACGATCGCCCGCAAGATCCGCAAGGCCAGGACCGATCCCGAGTCGCTGCCGAGCGAGGTTGGCGGGCTGAAGAACCGGGCGGAGGCGGAGAACCTGGTCGGCATCTATGCGGCGCTGGCCGGCATGGACCGGCAGGCGGTGCTCGGGGAATTCGGCGGCGGGCCATTCTCGACCTTCAAGCAGGCGCTCGCTGATCTGGCGGTGGAGCGGTTGTCGCCGATCGCCGGAGAAATGCGGCGGCTGACCGGCGACCCGGCACAGATCGACCGGGTCCTGGCAGATGGCGCGGCCCGCGCACGGGAGCTTGCAAGGCCGATTTTGCGCGATGTTAAGCGTATAGTCGGGTTCGTCGGGTCTTGAGACTCGCCTCTACAGTCTTAAATTGAAGGGTGATCGCCAAGGAACCGCCATGTTCATCCAAACCGAAGCCACTCCCAATCCTGCAACCTTGAAGTTCATTCCCGGCAAGAGCGTCGCGCCCGGCGTGCCGCGCGAATATCGTGGTCCGCAGGAGGCGGCGGAATCGCCGCTGGCCCAGCGCCTGTTCGAGGTCGAGGGGGTAACCGGGGTGTTCCTCGGCGCGGATTTCATCACCGTCACCAAGGGGCAGGGGGACTGGCAGCACCTGAAGCCCGCGGTGCTCGGGGTGATCATGGAGCACTATCTGTCGGGGGCGCCGGTGACCCTCGACCAGCCGGCGCAAGCCTCTGGCGGCGCTGAGGATTTCGAGGAAGCCGACCAGGAGATCGTGCAGACCATCAAGGAGCTGCTGGACAGCCGTGTGCGGCCGGCGGTGGCCCAGGATGGCGGCGACATCACCTTCCAGGGCTATCGGGACGGCGTGGTGTTCCTGAACATGCGCGGCTCGTGCTCGGGCTGCCCGTCCTCGACCGCCACCCTCAAGCACGGGATCGAGAATCTGCTCCGGCACTTCATTCCGGAGGTCACCGAGGTGCGCCCGGTCTAGACCATGCTGCTCCTCGGGCTCGACACGTCGCTCCAGGCGTGTTCCGCCGCCCTTTATGACAGCGCCGCCGACCGGCTGATCGGGCGCGCCAGCGAGGCGATGGAGACCGGCCAGGCGGAGCGCGTGGCCGTCATGGTGCAGGAGCTGCTCGCCGGCGCATCGCTCGACATCCGCGATCTCGACCGGTTTGCCGCCACTTGCGGCCCCGGAACCTTCACCGGCATCCGCATCGGCCTTGCCTTCGTGCGGGGCCTATCGCTGGCATCAGGGCGACCGGCGCTGGGCATTCCGACGCTCGAGGCCATTGCCCGGGGCATGAGCGACAATTTCGCCAACCGGCCGGTTGCGGTGGCGGTCGACGCCCGCCGCGGCGAGGTCTATTTCCAGCTTTTCGGGCGCGGCCCGGATAAACCGCAATTGCTGGCGGTCGCGGCGGCGGCGGCGCTGTGCCGGGGGCAGGGCGTCGTCATTGCGGGAACCGGAGCGGGGCTGCTGCTGCCGCATCTGCCCGATGCGGTCCGCTCGCATGGCCCCGACCTGCCTGATCCGGTCACCGTGGCACGGCTGGCTGCGCAGCGCGATCCCGCCCAGGCGCCCCCCGATCCGCTCTATCTTCGGACTCCCGACGCCCGCCTGCCGCCGCCCGAGATCATCGCGGCGGGCGCCGAGGCAGCACCGGTGCTGGCAGTGCTCCATGCCGAATGCTTCAGCCAAGGCTGGCGCGACCATGAGTTTGCCGCGCTCCTGGCCGCGCCGGGCAGCGTCGCGCTGCTCGCCCGGGTCGGCGGCGAGCCCGCCGGCTTCGTGCTGGCCCGTCAGGCGGGCGGGGAAGCCGAGATCCTGACCATCGGCACCCGGCCCGGCCTGCGGCGCAACGGCATTGCCAGGGCGCTCGTGGCGGCGCTCGGCGAATGGGCCAGGTCGGCGGGCGCCGCCGTGATCTTCATCGAGGTGGCGGTGGGCAATGTCGCGGCGCGCGGGCTGTATGTGAGTTGCGATTTCCGCGAGACCGGCCGGCGCAAGGGCTATTACGCCAGCGGCGAGGATGCGCTCATTCTGCGGCGGGACCTCCAGTCGAGCCCTGGTGCATCGCCAACCCACCGGTGACGCCCCAGGTATCGGCGACGCGATAGCCTTCCGGCCAGGGGTCGGCGGGGTCGAGGAGATAGTTCATGAAGCCGGTGAGGAAGGCGCGGCCCTCGATCGCCGGCATGATGGCCGGAACCGCGCCGAGCCGCGTCTCGCCCAGGATGCGGCCGCGAAATTGCGAGCCGATGATCGACTCATGGATCATCTCGTCGCCGACCTTCATGAGACCGCGGGCGTGAAGCACCGCCATGCGGGCGCTGGTGCCGGTGCCGGTCGGGCTTCGGTCGGAGCGCCCCGGCGCGACGATGCAGGTGTTGCGGGTGGCCTTGCCGATGCCTTCGAAAGGACGGTTGAGCTGCACGATGGAGATGCCGGCAATCGCAGGGTTCTCGGGATGGACGACCGTCAGCTGATCGCGTGCCGCAAGGCGGATCTTCTCGCCGACGATAGCGAGGTCGCGGGCTTCGTCGGGCGTCACCGCGAAGCCGAGCCGCGTCGCATCGACGATGGCGTAGAACATGCCGCCATAGGCGGTGTCGAGGGTGACGGTCCCGAGCCCCTCGACCTCGATTCTGGCATCGAGGCGGTCGACGAAGGCCGGCACATTGGCAATCTCGACCGAGCAGCAGCGACCGTCGCGGCAACGCGCGCGGGCGGTGATCGGGCCGGCCGGCGTGTCGAGCCGCACCACCGTCTCGGGCTCGTGCATCGGGATCATGCCGGTCTCGAGCAAGACCGTGACGGTGCAGATCGAGTTCGAGCCGGACATCGGCGGGTACTCGGTCGGCTCCATGATGATGACGCCGGCATCGCAGTCGTCGCGGGTCGGCGGCACCAGCAGATTGACATGGCGGGCGACGCTGCCGCGCGGCTCGCTGATCAGGAAGCGGCGAATGTGGTCGTGGTCGCGCTCCATGTTGCGCATCTTCTCGAACATGGTGCGGCCGGGCGGCGGCAGCACGCCGCCGATGATGACGTCGCCGACCTCGCCCTCGGCGTGGCATCCAACGAGTGATATCAGGCGGTGGCTTCGCATCGGTCGAGGACCCTTATGGTTTCGGTGATGGCGATGGCGGCGGCGCGGACGATGCGCTCGAGCTCCATCGAGGCGAGATCGGCGGATTGGGCCGCGGCGCGATTGCCGCTCGCCTCGCCGGCGAGGCGCTGCGCCACCTCCTCGGGGGTGTGCGGCACGTGGAGAAAGCCGCATAGGGGAAAGCCCTGGTGCTCGCCGGCATGCGCCAGGAAGCGGTAGAGGCAGGCATTGCACAGATAGCTGCCGGCGCTGAGCGAGACCTTGGCCGGGATGCCGGCGGCGTTGCAGGCGGTCTCGATCGCCCGCACCGGGAGGGTCGAGAAGAGCGCCGGCGCGCCGTCGTCGGCGACCGGCCGGTCGCGATAGGTCAGGCCGTCATTGTCGGGAAGCGAGAAATCCGCCAGGTTGACCGCCACCCGCTCGATGCGGATCACCGCCTCGCCCGGCGACAGGCCGAGGCTCACCACTGCCGCCGGCGCGATCTCGTCGAGCAGTGCCGCAATGGCCGGCCCGATCCGGGCGAGCGCAACCGGCAGGCCGCGCCCGATCACCGGCCGACCGGCGATGGCAGTGCCGGCGAGGCGCTCCATCGCCCGAAAGGACGGGTTCGAGGCAAGCCCGCCATAGGGCTCGAAGCCGGTGACGAGGATGGGCCGGGTCATGCTTTGGGCTTCAGCGCTTGTCGCAGCTCCGCGCCGGCGGCAGCGACGCCAGCCGTCAGATAGGCGAGATCGCCGCCATAGGTGAAGAAGCGATAGCCACGACCGGCGAGGCCGCGGACACCGTCGAGCGACACGACGTCGCTGCCGGCGAGCTTGCCATTGCGGGCTGCCGCGTCGGCAACCTTGGCATAGGCATCATCCATGCGGGTGTCGCGGGCGCCGACTTCCAGCCCGAGGCTGAGCGCGAGGTCGGCCGGGCCGACATAGAGCAGGTCGAGGCCCTCGACCGCGGCGATCGCGTCGAGATTGGCGAGGGCTTCGACATGCTCGATCTGGACGGAAACGAGAATGTCGCGATTGGCCTCGCGCGGATAGCCGGCGGTCGATCGGTAATAGTTGGTGGCCCGCCATGGGCCGAAGCCGCGCCGGCCGAGCGGCGGATATTTGGCAGCGGCGACGGCGGCCCGTGCTGCCTCGGCGGTGTTCACCATCGGCACCATGACCGCCTCGACGCCCTGGTCGAGCGCCGCCGAGACGAGATCGTCGCGGTTGCGACGGGCACGGTAGACGGCGGACATGCCGGCCGCTCTCGCGGCGGGAAGCAGCTCATGCAGCAGATCGGGATGAATCGGGCCGTGCTCGCCATCGATCTGGATGAAGTCGAAATCGGGGCCGGCCATGGCCTCGATGGCGATCGGATGGGGAATGTTGAGCCAGGTGCCGATCACCGTCTCGCCGGCCGTCATGCGGGCTTTCAAGCTCTTCTGTTCGGTCATGCGATCCTCCTTGTCGGCCTGCCGGTAGACCTGACAGCATCATGCTCTAAAGTCCGACGGCCAGGAGCGGGAGCGGATGACCATCGGTTGCGACTATCTCATTCTCGGCGCAGGGTCGGCCGGGGCGGTTCTGGCCAACCGGTTGAGCGCTGACGGGGCCGCCGACGTCATTCTGGTCGAGGCCGGCGGCGGCAGCAACAGCCTGCTGGTGGCGATGCCTGCGGCCAATGGCTATGTGTTCGGCCGGCCGCAGCACGACTGGATGTACCGCACCGAGCCGCAGTCAGCGCTCAAGGGGCGGCGCATCTACTGGCCGCGCGGCCGCGGCCTCGGCGGCTCCTCGACCATCAACGGCATGATCTATATTCGCGGCAACGCCCGCGACTATGATGGCTGGGCGGAAACGGGTCTTGCCGGCTGGTCCTTCGCCGATGTGCTGCCCTATTTCAAGAAGTCGGAAGGGAGCTGGCGCGGCACCGGGCCCTATCATTCGAAGGATGGGCCGCTCAAGACGAGCCGGGCCGGCAATCACGGGCCGCTCGACGATGCCTTTCTGGCGGCGGCGGTCGAGCGCGGCTTTGCACTCAACGATGATTTCAACGGCGCGACCCAGACCGGGTTCGGCACCTATGACGTCAATGTGCACAATGGTCGGCGCAGCGACGCGGCCCATGCGTTTCTCCGGCCGGCGGCGGGTCGGCGCAATCTCAGGATCTTGATGCATAGCACGGCGCTCGGCCTGGTCGTCGAGAGGGGCCGGGCGACGGGGGCGGTCATCCGCAATCGGGGACAGGCGAGCACGATCACGGCGTCCCGCGAGGTGATCGTGGCGCTGGGCGCCATCGCATCGCCGCAGCTCCTGATGCTGTCGGGCATCGGTCCGGCGGCGCATCTGCACAGAATTGGCATTGCGGTGAAGCATGATCTGCCCGGCGTCGGCAAAGGCCTCAAGGACCATATCCAGGTTGCCATCCGCTATGGATGCCGGCGCGCCGACCTGACCTTCGATCGCTATCAGCGGCTCGACCGGGCGGCCTTGATCGGCCTGCGCTATCTGCTCTCCCGCAGCGGTCCGGCGGCCGCCCCGTTCTGGAGCACCGGTGGCTTCGTGACCGTGCGCGGTGCAGCGGATTTTCCGCAGCTGCAATTGTTCTTCACGCCGATGTGCATCGTCGAGGATCCGGCGCAGCGAAAGCTGGCGACAGCCGGGTTCCAGCTCGACATCAGCCTGATGCGGCCGATGAGCCATGGGTCGATCACCTTGCGCTCGCGAGATCCGGCCGATCATCCGGTGATCGAGCCGAATTATCTCAGCGAGCAGCTGGACCGACGCGACCTGCTCGAAGGGGTGCGGATCGCGCGCGAGATCGCATCGGCGCGGGCGCTCGATCCGTTCCGCAGCGACGAGATCCTGTCGAAAGGATTTGAGGGCGATGACCTGCAAGGCATCGCCGAGGCGGCATTGTCGGGCTATCACCCGGTCGGCACCTGCCGCATGGGTGCCGACAGCGATCCGCTGGCCGTCACCGACCGTCAGCTCAGAGTCCGCGGCATCGACAATCTGCGGATCGTCGATGCCTCGATCATGCCGGACATCCCGACAGGCAACACCAATGCGCCGGCGATCATGATCGGCGAGCGGGGCGCCGATCTGATCCTGCGGGACTACCAGCCGATGCCGACTCCGAGATAGGGAGAGCCGCCAAACGGCACGGCGACCGGTGGCACATAGGGCACCACCGGAACGACCGGAACCACCGGAACCACCGGCACGGCGACCACCGGCGGCGCATAGGTGTAGGCGTAATTGTAATAGGGGTAGGGCCGGCGATAACCATAACCGGCATAGCCATAGCCCCAGCGCCGATAGCCCCAGCGCCGATAGCCCCAGCCACAGCCGCGCCAACAGCCGCCGCCACCATTCCAGCCATAGCCGTTATCCCAGCCGCCGACCTTGATCGGGGCTTCGGCCGATGCGGTGGTCGAGGCCAGCGCCTTGCCGACGGGAATCGTGGCGGCCTCGCTCGGAACAGTCATGAACAGGCCCAAGCCAAATACTGAAACTGACAGTGCGGCAATCTTGAGCGACTTCGCCATGATTTTACTCCTTCATGACGCGAACAAGTTTGGACCTGTTACTTTAAAGGGCTTCAAACGCCAAATCTAGGATTTAACTGGAGTTGTATCAAAATCGGACGATATTCACGAGCGGAGCGCCGCTCGTCCAGCGTTCGAGATTGTCGGCGAAGAGATTCGCGAAGCGCTGGGTCCAGTCTTCGGTGTTGTCGGACGCATGGGGCGAGATCAGGACCCTGTCCATGTTCCAAAGCGGGCTTTCGGGCTTGAGCGGCTCGGTAGCAAAGACATCGAGATAGGCGCCGCCGAGATGGCCGCTCTCCAGCACGGCGACGAGATCGGGCTCGTTGACGATGGCGCCGCGCGCAGTGTTGATGAACAGCGCGTGCCGGGGGAGAGCCTCCAGCACCGTGCGATCGATCAGGCCCTCCGTGTCGGCGGTATGGCGCCAATGCACCGACAGCACGTCGGCACGCGGAAGGAGCTCGCGGAAGCGGACATGCGGATGCAGCTCGTCGACATCGGGATGGACTTGGTCGGTCGAGCGGGCAGTGGCGAGAACATGCATGCCCAGCGCCTTGGCGAAGCGGGCAACGCTCTTGCCGATGGCACCGAGGCCGAGGACCAGCAGGGTCTGACCCTGGATCGGCCGGAAGCTGTGGGGCTCCCAGAGACGCTTCGTCTGCTGAACGCGGTACTGGACGAGGCGGCTGTTGAGGCCGAGCATGCCGGCGATGACCGTCTCGGCGAGGAAGGGCGCAAGCACGCCGACGCAATTGGTCAACACCACCCGATCGAGATCGAGCGGCAGCAGGTGCTCATAGCCCGAGCCGCCGCAATGGATCCATTTGACGGAACGGAAGGTTGCCGCCTGGCGATGAGCCGGTCCGCGGAACGTCGCGGTGACGATCGAGAACACGGCGTCAGGCTGTGTCGCCTCGAGGACTGGAGCGATGTCGCTCGCATCGTCGGTGACCCAGTGAAAGCGAATGGCGGGGAAGCGCTTCTCCAGCGCGGCGCGAAAATCGTCGGGCTGAGCATGAACGATCAAAATCGTCGAAATTGGATGGCGGGTCGCGGCTGGCGTTCGGAGGTCGGTCATCGGCTCTCCCGGGAGATGATAGGGGCGGGACTGCGGACAATGCCACAAACCGCCCTGTCCTTTGGAACGATTCTCAATTCCGACTAATATGGTCAGGATTGATAAGGCCTTTGATTTCCGGTAATTCGCCGCAATCAGACATTTGGAGATGTTGAATGACGACCATGATCCGCTCTGCCGTCGCGGCTGCCGCTTTGGTTGTGCTCTCCCCGCTTGGTGCCCAGGCACAGAGCCCCGGCGAGGTGATCAAGACCTACACGACCATCGCCCAGGCGATGTACGAGGATTCGCATTCGGCAGCCGAGAAGCTGTCGCAGGCCATCGATCGGCTGCTCGCGAAGCCGTCGCCGGAAACCCTCCAGGAGGCGCGCAAGGCGTGGATCGAGTCGCGCGTTCCCTATCAGCAGACCGAGGGCTACCGCTTCGGCAACAAGGTGGTCGACGACTGGGAGGGGAAGGTCAATGCTTGGCCGCTCGACGAAGGGCTGATCGACTATGTCCAGGTCAGCTCCTATGGCGAGAAGTCAGACGAGAACCCGCTCTACCGCGCCAATGTCATCGCCTCGCAGTCGATCCGGATCGGCTCGGAAGTGGTCGACGCCTCGACGATCGACAAGGCACTGCTCGAGAAGCTGCATGAGGCCCAGGAAGTCGAGGCCAATGTGGCGCGCGGCTATCATGCGATCGAATTCCTGCTGTGGGGGCAGGATCTCAACGGCACGGGTCCGGGCGCCGGCAACCGCCCGGCCAGCGACTATGACGAGAAGAATTGCACCGGCGGCAATTGCGACCGGCGGCGGGCCTATCTGAAGGCCGCGAGCGATCTCCTGGTCGACGACCTGGCCGAGATGGCGGCGAGCTGGAAGGAGGGCGGAGAGGCCCAGAAGGCTTTGGTGGCCAAGGGCGATGACGGTGCGCTTGCCACCATGCTCACCGGCCTCGGATCGCTGTCCTATGGCGAGCTCGCCGGCGAGCGGATCAAGCTCGGCCTGATCCTGCGCGATCCCGAGGAGGAGCATGACTGCTTCTCCGACAACACCCAGAACTCCCACTATTATGACGAGGTGGGGATGAAGTCGATCTGGACGGGCTCCTACACGCGGACCGACGGCAGCGTGGTGAAGGGTGCCTCGCTCGCCGATCTTGCCGCGGCCAAGGCGCCGGACGCCAAGGCCAAGCTCGATCAGGCATTCGCCAGCACGCTCGCCAAGATGACGGTGATGAAGGAGACGGCCGACAGCGGTCGCATGGCCTATGACCAGATGCTGGCCGAGGGCAATGCGGAAGGCAACAAGATCCTGCAGGATGTCGTCGATGCCCTGGTGGTCCAGACCCGCGCCATCGAAGGCGTGGTGGCGGGGCTTGGCCTCAAGATCTCGATCGAGGGCTCGGACAGTCTCGACAACCCGTCTGCAGTACGGTGAGCCATGCCTGACCGACGCGCCCTGCTGGCATCTGCCGGGGCGCTCGCGGCCGGGCTCGCCGCGAGCCCCTTGATCTGGCCGGTCCGGTCGGTCGAGGCGGCTCTTCCTCCGCCGGCGACGCCGCAGGGCGGGCGCGTCGTCGATTGCGTGCTGGAGGCGGCGGAGCGCCGCTTCGCGCTGCCGGCATTCGCCGGCAGGTCGCTGCCGCTGTGGACCTTCAGCGCGACGAGCCCGCCGCCGGTGCTGCGGCTCAAGCTCGGCGACAGGCTCAGGGTCAAGCTGACCAACGGGCTGACGCGCCCCGGCGAGCATGTGTCGATCCATTGGCACGGCATCCGCGTGCCGCTGGCGCAGGATGGCGTGCCCTATGTGTCACAGCCGCCGGTCGAGCCCGGGCAGTCCTTCACATACGACTTCGTGCCGCCCGACACCGGCACTTTTTTCTTCCACACCCATTGCAACACTGCCGAGCAGCTGGGGCGGGGCTTGAGCGGCATCCTGATCGTCGATGGCGACGAGGTCATGCCGTTCGATGCCGAGCGACTTCTGGTGATGCGCGACTGGCGCATCGATCCGGAGCGCGGAACGTTCCTGCCATTCTTCACCGATGAGGGGGCGAGTGGCAGCGGCAGCTTCGGGCCGATCCGCACGGTCAATGGTGCGGTGAGCCCGGCGATTGCCGTGCCGCCGCTTGCCAATGTGCGCATCCGTCTCCTCAATATCGATGCGACGCGCATCAGCCAGATCGGCCTCCGGCAGGGTGAGGGGACGGTGATCGCGGTGGATGGCGTCGCGGTCGAGCCATTCGGGCTCAAGGATTGGTGGCTCGGTCCGGCGATGCGGCTCGATCTGGCGCTGCGCACCGGGGTGGCCGGCTCGGTGGTCGAGCTCGTGGATTATTTCGCGGAAACCCCGCAGGTGCTGGCGCGGCTTACGGCGAGCGGAGTGCCGGTCGGGTCGCCGGCGCTGGCGGAGCCGGGCCTCAGGGCCGGGCGCATGGCGATGCCGGATCTTGGCCAGGCGGAGCGGCTGACATTCGAGCTCACCGCGACGGCGACGGGAGCGCGGCTCAGCGCTCCGGCAACGGACGACTTCTCGCGGGTGGTCATGGACTCACTTTGCCTGTCAGAGCACGTGTTCTGGGCGATGAACAAGCAATCCTGGCCGGGCGGCGATCACGCCCGGCTGCCACCGCCGCTGGCGGTGCTGCGGCAGGGCCGGAGCTATGTGATGGAGCTCAAGAACGTGTCGCAGGTGCGCCATCCGATTCACCTGCACGGTCACAGCTTCCGGGTGCTCAGCTCGAACAAGCGGACCCTGCCGGTCCATTGGGCCGATACGGTGCTGGTGGCGCCGCGCGAGCGGGTGGAGATTGCGCTCCGCGCCGACAACCCCGGCAACTGGATGTTCCATTGCCATCTGATCGAGCATCAGGAGGCGGGCATGATGGGATATCTGCGAATTCAATAGATTAGAGTCTCCATGGAGTTGTGATGTGGCCCATGGTTCCATCATGGTTCCAGTTGCATTGAATATACGTATGCCATTTCGTTGAAAAGGCCGCCGCGACGGCACCGGCCCGGTTCAGCCCATGCTCTAGTCGGGATATTGGCCGGTCGGAGCGGACACTCTGCCATCCGCGCCTGGCCCAGATCGGATGATAAGTGTCGCTGTTCTTAGCGCCACAGACGCTGCAGACGAGATGGTTCGCCACATCCGGCACCGGCAACCGCTTTGGCAATCCGAGACTGCCGGCCTCGATATAGAGATGGCGCGCCGGCCGGCATGAGGCGCAGTGGACCTCCAGCAGCTTCCCATCCCGGGCTTGCGCCGACTGCGTGCGCGGTTCTGATTGCGCTCAAGCTCGACAAGCTCGGGCAGGCGGGCGATCAGGCGGGCGATTTTCTCAGCCTCATTGTTGGTTAGCCGCTTGACCGAGATGGCGATGGCGTTCGGCGGCTCGCCGTACACATGGGCCAGCGCTAGGCCATTGGCATCGATGACCCGATAGCCGCCAGGGATCGGCTCGAATCGCCATGGTCGAGTAAAGCGGCGCGGAGGCATCGG
>JBEVJH010000010.1:0-3795 GCA_040510355.1 Aestuariivirgaceae bacterium | reverse complement strand
CGATTTCCGACCCGGGGCCGCTCTTCTTGCATCGCGCGACAAGTGGCCGCTCGACCCAATACAGCGAGTTCCTCGCGGCCGGGTCGTAGTGCCCGGCGGGCGGGTCCCCGGCGCCTCCCGAGTCTGCGGGTGCAAGCCGCAGCCGCGGGCGCCACTCCCCGCTCCGCCTCAAGGTCTGCCTCCGGAAGGCGCCCGTCACCGAACGGGGATAGGAATATAGTACGATCTTGGGATTAGGATGTCAATGCTTATTTAGGAAAAATATCTGGTGCCAGGATCGCATCATCCAGCGCGAAATCCGGGCTCATCGCCCCGCATTCCGCCTCGCTCCATGCGGGCTACGAGCTTCGCCTCAATTCGTCGACTGCGGCGAGCCGACCGCGCGCTTGAGCCCGGCGACGACGGCGCGCAGCGCGTTGTTGGCGGCGTCGCGCGGCTGGACCCCGCCGGCGGCGTGGATGCGGTCGTGGATGAAGGCGAGCTTCCAGATCGCCGGCGGGGCCAGCACGAACGGATACAGGTCGGAGAGGCCCATGCTGCGGTTGATCGAGTTGACCGCGAAGGTCAGCGGCAGCCAGGCGTCGATGATGCGGTCCATCTCGGCGACGTGGGGGTCGAAGTCGATCACCGCCGAAAGGTCGGCGCCCTTGCCCACCTTCGGGCGCAGCCGCAGCCCGAAGGCGGCGGCGGTCTCGAGGGTGTCGACCATGTGGAAATAGTGCGCCCAGGTCTCGGCGAAATCCTCCCACGGATGCGAGCTGGCATAGGCGGTGACGAATTTGTCCGGCCAGTCGGGGGCCGGCCCATTGGCATAATAGTTCTGCAGCGCGCCGGCGTAGTCCTGCCGCTCGTCGCCGAACAATTGCCGGAACTCCTTGAGGCTCGGCGTGTCGGCGATCAGGCGATCCCAATAGTAGTGCGAGATCTCGTGACGGAAGTGCCCGAGCAGGGTGCGGTAGGGCTCGCCCATGTCGTGGCGCGCGCGCTCGCGCTCGGCGTCGTCGGCCTCCATCAGGTTGAGGGTGATCAGGCCATTCTCATGCCCGGTCATGACCGGCGGCGCCGGCGAATGCTGCGCCGGCGCGGCCAGGAAATCGAACGCCAGCCCGTTGGGATCGTCCGGCCGGGTGGTCAGCGGCAGGCGAAGCTTGAGCAGGGTGTAGAACAGCCGGTGCTTGGCGGACTCGATCTTGCGCCAGCGCGCCAGGTTCTCGGGCTGCGAAAGATCGGGAATGGTGCGGTTGTGGCGACAGGCGGCGCAGAACGCCTCGGCCTGATCGGCGGCGACGAGCCAGTTGCAGACGTCATCATGCTGGGCATTGGCGCAAAATCGATAGCGACCGTGGGGCGCGGCCAGCGCCCGCCAAACGCCGTCAGCCTCCTGCAGCGCGGTGATGGTTTCCCGCTCCGGCAGGTAGCCGAGCCGCAGTCCGCAGCTTTCGCAGCGGGTATTCTCGAAATAGAGCGCCTGCCCGCAATTCTGGCATTCGAACAGCTTCATGGTCCTGAAACCTTGGTGCCGCCGCGGCGGCGGCGCGACCTCTCAAGAACAGCAGGCCGGGGAGAAAGTTGCAATCTTTCTCGGTGTCATCACCCGCCAAATTCGCGGCAGCCACTGCCTCGAAGCCAATGCCCTTCCCGGTCGGCTTGACCCACACACTCGGCTGTCATCATCCGCGCAAGCAGGTGATCCAGTAATCACCGTCATTAAGCATGGCAGCGGCGGTGATTACTGGATGCCCGCTTTCGCGGGCATGACGTCGAGAGTTTGGCCCATGCTCGGCACTCAAACGTCTCGCCAACGTGCGATCACCACGACGCCTTGGCGACGCCGCTCCTGACCGCCGCGGTCCTGGTGCCCGCGCGCGCCTCCTCGGCGCCGACCCGGCTCTGCCGCAAGGCCAGCGCGATCTTGTTCCAGGCGCCGCCGGCCTGCACGTGGGCCGGATCGGCGCCCGGCATCGGACGGCTGAGCCCGTATTTGCCGCCGTGGGCGTCGATCCATTTCCACACCGGTCCCGGATTGCCGTCCTCGCCGGTGAGGTCGACGGCGCGGCCGTGGCCGTAGCCGCCGGTGCGGGCCATGCCGCCGTGCAGCGAGTTGCTGGCGCCGGCCTTGAGCCCGGAAGCGATGCTCTGGCGATAGTCGTCGCGGAACGCGCTCAGGATCGCCCAGCGCACGCCGGCGGCGTCCATCGCCTTGCCGGCATGATAGAGCTGTTCGCGGAAGTCGGGGTCCATGCCGGTGATCACGTAGGCCGGCATCGAGAGGCCGAACCGCTTGGCAGCCGCCGGATCCTTCCAGGTGAAGTCGCCTGACGAGTCGCGCTTGACCGGGGCGCGCTGATAGACCTCCCACAGATAGTCGTCGACCTCGGCCATGATCGATGCCGGGCGTTTGCGGGGCGGCGCGCTCTCGACGATGCTGCCGCTAGAGACGATGCTGCCGGTGGACTCAGGCTCCGCGTCCTTGGGGTCCGCTTCCCGGGCGGGCGCGAGCAGCCGCGACACGCCGTGCGCCGGCAGCGCGACGAAATCCCACAGCGTCGGCCTGGCTTCCGGCTCGAGCACGTCCGCCGGCTCGATCACCACCGGAACCGAGGTCAGCGACGCCAGCCGGATCGGCGAGGCGTGAATGGTCCAGTCGCCCGGCTTCGGGGTCGGGAACGGGCTCGACAAAGCGAGCGGCGCCGCCACGAAGAACACCAAGGCTCCGCACAGCGAGCCCCCCACCAGGACGGCGGAACGCGAAATATGGTCAGCCGAGAGCGCGGCGAGAACTGCTCGCATGCAGAGCCCTTGCAGTTTGTCGGATGACGATCATCCCCCGTGCCGCGGATCGGAGCCGACGGTGTGGCCCGTTTCCAACAGCGCGACGATGTTCTTCGAGCGAGATTATTTTCGAGTTAACCGCCCGGACGCCGCCGGCGCCGGCCGATCACCGGCCGTTGCGCTCGAACCATTTCGGTCCCGGCCCGCGCATGTAGTGGCGTTCCGGCCGATATCGGCGCGCCAGCAGCCTGCCGACCGCCCTGAAAATGGCGATGAGATACATCCCCGTACTCCCCACACAGTACACCCGATGGAAACCTTACTGACGGGGAGTTTCGGCCAGGGAAAGGAGGATGTGCGGCGGTAATATGGAATGACCGGGGCGGGCCGACATGGTTAACGGGGGGTGCGGGCGATCCGGCCGGCTATGTCGATCGCAATCCTCAATGGGGGGAAGCCGGCCGATCTTCTGGTCCAGGCACCGACCAAGTACGAGCTGGTCATCAACTTGCGAAAAGCCAAGGCGGTCGGGCTCGAAGTGCCGCCGACGCTGCTCGCCCGTGCCGACGAGGTCATCGAGTGAGGTATTGCACCTCGGACCCAAACCTCACGCTTGCTCCCCGAGAAAGCCTCGGATGATACGCAACAACTGGAGCGGGCTGTAGGGCTTGGTCACGTAGTGGTCGCACCCGGCCGCCCGGGCTTTCTCCTCGTCACCCTTCATCGCAAACGAGCTGACCGCGATGATGGGCGTGGTCGCGAGCTTCGGGTCGGACTTGATCTGCCGGGTGGTTTCATAGCCGTCGAGGCCAGGAAGCTGGATGTCCATGAGGATGAGATCGGGCCGCTCGGAAAGGGCTTTCGCCACTCCGTCCCGGCCATCGGCGGCCTCGGCAACATCGTAACCCGATCCGGTCAAAAGGTCGCGCAGAACGCCCCGCAGGTCTTCCTGGTCTTCCACCACAAGAATGCGCTTGGTCATGCGGTGCCCTTGCGAATTTCGGCGCGGATCGGAAGCTCCAT
>JBEVJH010000009.1:0-13134 GCA_040510355.1 Aestuariivirgaceae bacterium | reverse complement strand
CCACGTGGCCGAGCGGATCAATCCCACCATCCTTGCCACCGCCTTCAACGAAGAGGCGGCGCGCCACAATATCGACTTCGTGCAGAGCGGCCTGCTTCCCATCGTCTCGTTCAACGCCCAATACAGCTACAATCACGAGCCCTCCGCCGGGATCGACTGGAGCGACCAGGCGACCCTGTTCGGGCAGGTGCAGGTTCCGGTCTATGAAGGGGGGCTGATCTATTCGCAGGTGCGCGAGGCCAAGCAAACGGACAGCCAGCGCCGGCTCGAGGTGGTGGATATCCGCCGCCAGGTCCGCGAGCAGGTGTCGAATGCCTGGAATCTGCTGAAGGCGTCCGAGGCGGTGATCGTTTCGAGCCGGACCCAGGTCGAGGCCAACCAGCTGGCCCTGCAAGGCGTGCGTCAGGAGGCGTTGGTGGGCTCGCGCACGACGCTCGACGTGCTCGATGCCGAGCAGACTTTCGTCGACTCGCAGGTGCTGCTGGCGACGGCGGAGCGCGACCGCATCGTCTCGGCCTACCAGCTGATTGCCTCGGTCGGCCGCATGACGGCGCGGGACCTCGCCCTCAACGTCCTTTTCTATGATGTCGAGCAAAATTATCTCGACGTCCGCTTCAAATGGATCGGCACCGGGACGAATACCGTCGACTGACGGTTTCTGTCGATAACCGGTTCGCCGCTGCGGCGTCGCAATTTGCCCTGAGGCGGAATTCGGGCAATCTCATGACCACAGAAAAAAAGTGATTCGCGTGAAGTGAGGCGGCATGGGCAGGGTGAAGACGGCACAAGATCCCTCGATCGAATCGCTGCTCGACTCGATCCGCCGCGCCATCCATGACGGCAGCGCCGACTTGGAAGAACAGCCGCCGGCCAAGACGCAGCCCGTGGCGGCGCCCAAGCCAGTTGCCGCCGAAGCGCCGCGGGCCGGCAAGGCTCCGCCAGCGCCGCCGCGACCGGTGCAGCCGCAAATGCCGGGCCGGCGGTCGCCGCAGGCTGGCGATGTCGCGGGCACAAGGCCGATGCCGCGCCCGGTTCAGGCCAAGCCGGCGCCGCAGCCTCCGGCCGTCGCCGGAGCGTTGCGCGAGCCGCGGCCGAACCCGAATTCGGGAAGCGCCGCTCCGGGTGTGCTGGCGACCCGCACCGATGATTTCCTGGCACTGCGCAACCGGCTGGCCAATCTGACGGTCGCCCGCGACCGGCTGTCGCGGACGCTGTCGGGCCAGGACAGCGGTTTCGCCGGAATTCTGGGCGGCGATGTGCGGCTGGAGGAAGCGCTGGCACGGGCCGGCGGCCGAAAAGCGCCGGAGCATATGCCCAGCTTTGACAGCTTTCGCGATGCGGCGCCTGCTCTGCGCAGCGACCCGATGCATCCGGCCTCCCCGCTCGAGGACATCATCTATTCGCAATTGCCGGCGCATGAGGCGCCATTCGCCAATGGATTTGAGGGCGATGCCGCGTCCTATGATTCGCCGGCTCAGCTCGTGGATCAGCAGCAGAATGACGGTTATGGCGAAACCGAGATCGGTGCAACCGACGATTACCGGAGCAATGGCCGCGAAGCGGCGCGCTCCTGGCTGCTGGCGCACCCCCGCGACTCCGGCAGGCAGGCGACCCTCGATCCATTGTCAATGCTCTCGGCCGATGCGAGCGATGCGACGGCGAGCGCCTTCAATAGGCTCGCCGACACCATCGTGACACAGGCGTCGGCCGGCAACCGATCGGTCGAGGAGATCATTCGCGAGGTGCTTCGGCCGATGCTGAAAAGCTGGCTGGACGAGCATTTGCCGCGGGTCGTGGAGCGCCTGGTGCGCGAGGAAATCGAGCGGGTGGCCCGGCGCGGCGGGCGGTAGCGGTTGCTCAGGCAGTTGAAAGCTGTCGTGCCGTGGTGTTTAACCGCAAGCTCCGAAACGCGCCACAAGCACCATGCTCGACAAGACCTATGACCCTGCTGCGAGCGAGCAGCGCATCTATGACCGCTGGGAAAGCGCCGGTTCCTTCCGCTGCGGCAGACGGCCCGAGGCCAAGCCGTTCACGATCGTTCTTCCGCCGCCCAATGTCACCGGCTCGCTCCATATGGGCCACGCGCTCAACGTCACGATCCAGGACATTCTCTGCCGGTTCGAAAGGCTTCGCGGCAGGGACGTGCTGTGGCAGCCCGGCACCGATCATGCCGGGATCGCAACCCAGATGGTGGTCGAGCGGCTGCTGGCGCAGGAGAACCAGACCGACCGGAAGGCGATGGGGCGCGAGGCCTTCGTTCGTCGGGTCTGGGAATGGAAGGCCGTGTCCGGTGGGCAGATCGCACAGCAGCTGCGGCGGCTCGGCGCTTCCTGCGACTGGTCGCGCGAGCGCTTCACCATGGATGAAGGCCTGTCGCGCGCGGTCACCCGCGTGTTCGTGCAGCTCTACAAGCAGGGACAGATCTACAAGGACAAGCGGCTGGTCAATTGGGATCCGAAGCTGCTGACCGCGATCTCGGATCTCGAGGTGCAGGACGTCGAGGTCAAGGGACAGCTCTGGTACTTCCGCTATCCGATCGAGGGTACCGACCGCTTCATCACCGTTGCCACCACCCGCCCGGAGACGATGCTTGGCGATACCGGCGTTGCGGTTCATCCCGACGACGAGCGCTATCGCGATGTGGTGGGGCGCCACGCGATCCTGCCGCTGGTCGGCCGGCGGATCCCGATCCTTGCCGATCCCTATTCCGATCCCGAGAAGGGCACCGGCGCGGTGAAGATCACGCCGGCGCACGATTTCAACGATTTCGAGGTCGCGCGGCGGCATGACCTGCCGATGGTCAACATCCTGGCCGCCGACGGCACGATGGCGTTGCGCGACAATGCCGATTTCGTCGCCGGCGTGCCGCGCAGCGACGGTCTGGTGACGCTGATCATGGGGCTTCACGGCGCCGACCGGTTCGAGGCGCGCAAGATCGTCGTCGACAAGATGACCGAGGCCGGCCTGCTGGAGAAGGTCGAGCCGCATGTCCATCAGGTGCCGCATGGTGACCGCTCGGGCGTGGTTATCGAGCCATCGCTCACCGAGCAATGGTATGCCGACGCCGTCACGCTGGCGCGGCCGGCGATCGAGGCTGTCGAAAGCGGCAGGACGTCCTTCGTCCCCAAGCAATGGGAGAAGACCTATTTCGAGTGGATGCGCAACATCCAGCCCTGGTGCATCTCGCGGCAGCTGTGGTGGGGTCACCAGATTCCCGCCTGGTATGGGCCGGACGGCACCATCTTCGTCGAGGAAACGGAAGATCTGGCGCTTGCCGATGCCGCCCGTCATTACGGGGCGCGCACCAATCTGACCCGCGACGAGGATGTGCTCGATACGTGGTTCTCCTCGGCCTTGTGGCCGTTCTCGACGCTGGGCTGGCCCGACCACACGCCGGAGCTCGAGCGCTATTACCCGACCGACGTGCTGGTCACCGGCTTCGACATCATCTTCTTCTGGGTGGCGCGGATGATGATGATGGGTCTCACCTTCATGAAGGAGGTGCCGTTCCACACGGTCTACATCCACGCCCTGGTGCGCGACGACAAGGGTCGCAAGATGTCGAAGTCGCTCGGCAACGTCATCGATCCGATCGGTCTTGTCGAAGCGTTCGGGGCCGACGCGCTGCGCTTCACCCTGGCGGCTATGGCGGCCCAGGGGCGCGACATCAAGCTCTCGACCTCGCGGATCGAGGGTTATCGGAATTTCGGCACCAAGCTGTGGAACGCTGCCCGGTTCCTGGCGATGCAGGATTGCCGGCGCGATCCGGCGTTCGATCCGTTGGCGGCGAGCCTCGCCGTCAATCGCTGGATTCTCGGCGAGGCCGGGAGAGCCAATCGCGAGGTTACGGAGGGGATCGCCAGCCACCGCTACAATGATGCCGCGGGGGCGCTCTATCAATTCGTGTGGAACGTGTTCTGCGACTGGTATCTCGAGCTGATCAAGCCAGTGCTCGGCGGCAGCGATGCGGCGGCGGCTGCCGAGACGCGCAAGGTGGCGGCCTTCGTCCTCGATCAGATCCTGATCCTGCTCCACCCTTTCATGCCGTTCATGACCGAGGAGCTGTGGGACAAGACCGGGGCGCTCGGGCCGGCGCGGGAGACCATGCTGATCGATGCGAGCTGGCCGTCGGCGGAGCGGCTCGGCGATGCGGCGGCGGCAGGCGAGATCGACTGGGTGATCAAGCTCATCTCGGAGATCCGCTCGGTCAGGGCCGAGATGAACGTCCCGGCCGGTGCCCGCATTCCCTGCGTGCTCGTCGGGGCAACGCCCGAGGCACGGTCGCGCGCGGAAGCCTGGGCGACCGAGATCACCCGCCTGGCACGGCTCGAACGGCTCGCCTTCGGCGATGCGCCGCCGCCCGGTGCGGCGCAGATCGTGCTGGAAGGCGCCATCGCCGCGCTGCCGCTCGCCGGCTTCATCGACATCGCGGCCGAGCATGCGCGCCTCGGCAAGGAGCTCGACAAGGCCGCGAAGGACATGGCGGCGATCTCAGGCCGGCTCAACAACCCCGGCTTTGTCGCCAAGGCGCCGGAAGAGGTGATCGAGGAGGCGCGGGAGCGTCAGAGTGCACTCCTCGCCCGTAAGGCCAAGATCGAAGAGGCGTTGGCGCGGCTCAACCAGGCAGGCTGAGCATGATGCGCTTGCATCATGCTCAGGGCCGGTTGCTCAATTGACCGGCATGCCGGCCATCTCGCTCAGGCGCGACACGTCCTTCACCGAGATCATGCTGCCACGCCATTCGAGGACGCCCGCCGCCCTGAGCTCGCCGATGAACCGGCTGGCATATTGCCGGGTCACGCCGACGAGCGAAGCGAAATCGCTTTGCGTCAGCTTGACCTTGAGGCGGACGCCGTCGCCATGAGGCTGGCCGACGCGCGTGGCGAGCATCAGAAGCTCCTGATTGACCCGACGCCGCGCCTCGAAGGTCTTCGAGTCGAGATATTGGCCGAGGGTCGTGCGATAGGCCTCGGTCAGGATGAGCGCCCAGCAGCGATAATAGGCCGGTCGATCCTCCAGCACCGCGTCGAATGCGGGCAGCGGGAAATGCAGCATCACCGTGTGATGCACCGCCACCGCATCGAGCAGGAAAGGTTCCCGGTCCAGGCAGTTGCCCGGGCCGAACCAGCTTCCCGGCTCGAGGAAGTTGTAGAACAGGCTGGCGCCCGGCTCTCGCTCGGCGACCAGATTGACCTGGCCTTCGAGGACCGCGTAAACGCCTGATGGCGGATCGCCATTGTGGCAGATGCGCTGATGCGCCTCATAGGTTCTGATGTCGGACCGTGACAGCACGGCCATGCAAAAGTCTTCAGGTTGTTGCGCAAACCACCGACCCTCACGGAGGAATTCCCCCGCACGCTCGATCGTCCATTCGCTCATCGCTTGCCCCCGACTGCAATGGATTACCCCTCCCTTTTCCTACAATCGGAGGATGTTTGTCTACTACGACCTTGCAGCATGACGTGCGAATCGGTACGAAAAGCGTCAACTCAGCAGAGCGAGTGCGATAAAAATGCAACTTATTGATCGCAAACTGCGACCGAAAGACCTCATCAAGGGTGCCACTGCCGATTGGGAGGTGGTGGTGGGGATGGAAGTCCATGCCCAGATCCTGTCGCAATCGAAATTGTTCTCCGGCGCCTCGGCCGATTTTGGCGGCTCGCCCAACGACCACGTGTCTCTGGTGGACGCCGCAATGCCCGGCATGCTGCCGGTGCTCAACCGCCGCTGCGTCGAGCAGGCGGTGCGGACCGGCCTCGGCCTCAGGGCCACGATCAATCGCCGCTCGGTATTCGACCGGAAGAACTATTTCTACCCGGACCTGCCGCAGGGCTACCAGATTTCGCAGTACAAGCAGCCGGTGGTGGGCGAGGGGGTGGTGACCGTCGACCTGCCGGACGGCGAGACCATCCAGGTGGGGATCGAGCGCCTTCACCTCGAGCAGGACGCCGGCAAATCGCTGCACGACCAGCATCCCTCGCTCAGCTTCGTCGATCTCAACCGGTCGGGCGTCGGGCTGATGGAGATCGTGTCGCGGCCGGACTTGCGCTCGGCCGAGGAAGCCAAGGCCTATGTCACCAAGCTGCGCACCATCATGCGCTATCTCGGCACCTGCGACGGCAATATGGAGGAGGGATCGCTCCGGGCCGACATCAATGTCTCGGTGCGCCGCCCCGGCGAGCCGCTGGGCACGCGCTGCGAGATCAAGAACGTCAATTCCATCCGCTTCATCGGCCAGGCGGTCGACTATGAGGCGCGGCGCCAGATCGGGATCCTCGAGGATGGCGGGTCGATCGACCAGGAAACCCGCCTGTTCGATGCCCGCAAGGGCGAGACCCGCTCCATGCGCAGCAAGGAGGAGGCGCACGACTATCGCTATTTCCCCGATCCCGACCTGCTGCCGCTCGAGCTCGAGGAGCGGTGGATCGAGGAGATCCGGGCGGCGCTTCCCGAGCTTCCGGATGCCAAGAAGGAGCGCTTCATGCGCGATTTCGGGCTTTCGTCATATGATGCGGGCACGCTCGTGGCAGAGCAGGAGTGGGCCGACTATTTCGAGACCGTAAGGACCGCGGAAGTCGAGGTCGACCCCAAGCTTGCCGCCAACTGGGTACTCAACGAGGTCCGCGGCTCCTTCAACCGGGAAGGGATGGATCTGGCAAAGCTGTCGCAGAGCGCGGCAGCGAGCAATGCGATCGTCCACATGATCCAGACCCAGGTGATTTCCGGCAAGATCGCCAAGGATGTGTGGCAATACTATCTTTCCGGTAACGAAGATCCGCGTAAGATCGTCGAGTCGAAGGGATTGCATCAGGTTACCGACATGACGGCGATCGAGCGAGCGGTTGACGAGATCATTGCGGCAAATGCCGGCAAGGCGGCCGAGGCGAAGCTCAAGCCCAATCTTGCCGGGTGGTTCGTCGGTCAGGTGATCAAGGCGACAGGCGGGAAGGCCAATCCGCAGGCCGTCAATGCCCTGGTGCGGCGGAAGCTCGGGGTGGAACAGGCGTAGCGTGGCGTAGAGGGTAGGGGAGAGGCAATGTCAGCTCATTTCGGTCGGCCGGACGGATCCCGGCACGTTCCGGTGCTGCCGGGGTCGAGGGCGCGGGCGCCGCTGCGTCCGTCGACGGCAGCTCCGGCGGCCGCGCCGCGGCAGGCAGAGCCTGCGCCAATGGCGGTCCCCGACAGGGTGAAGCCGCACCGGAAACGCCGCCATGGCGGCAGCCGGATGGCCTGCCTTGCCGGGTTGGCGCTGATGCTGGCGGCATTGGCGGCGGGGTTCCTGTCGCGTCTCTATCTGTCGCTCGACGTGTTCAGCAACTTCACGCCCCAGCTCGCGGTTGCAGCGGGAGCGTTCCTGATCGCCTATTTCCTGCCAGGGATGCGGCTGACCTTCGCGACGATCCTGATCCTCGCCGGGATTGCCGGCATCGGCGCCTTCGCGCGGCATGAAAGCAGCCGAATCGCCGCGCTGCCCGCTTATGCGGCGGAAGCCGGCGAAAGTCCTCTCCGGCTCATGTCGTTCAACATCCATGTTTCCAACACCAGCCCTCAGGCGGTGGTCGAGGAGGTCGAGCGGCAGGATCCCGATGTGGTCGCGCTGATCGAGATCACTCCGGAAAATCAGACGGTGGCCGATCGCCTCGCAGCGCGCTACCCGCATCGTGCCGAGTGCATCGCGGACGCAAATTGTCACCTGCTGTTGCTGTCGAAGGTTCCGATCTCGGCCTCCGACATGAGGGGAAACTGGCAGGGCCCGTCCTATATCAGGGCCAGGCTCGGGGGTGCATTCGACGGTCTCACCATCATCGCGGTGCACACCGACCGGCCGCCCCAGTACCGGGTCCAGAACCAGCAGTTCGAAGCGCTGGTGGCTCTGATCCACGAGGTCGAGGGGCACAAGGTGGTGATGGGGGATTTCAACTCGACCGCCTTTTCGCGGCTCAATCGCCAATTCACGGCATCGAGCGGCCTCAACCGCATCACCTGGCTGCCGTCGTGGCCGGCGCTCTTTGCATTACCGCAGCTTGGCATCGACCACATCTTCCTGTCACCGGCCTTGCGGGTTCTCAAGGAGCCGGTGATCGGCGAAAGCGCCGGTTCGGACCACTATCCCGTCATTGCGACGGTGGGGGTGCCGCACTGATCGCGGCTGTGATGCCAAGACCTTTCAGGTAGACGAGGATCCCGGCCTCGAGCAGATCCTCTGCCGACATGGGCGTCGTGCGGCCGGTATTGTCGGCGCGCGCAAACAATGAGGCGATGCCATGGGCGAGCGACCAGATGTGGAGGCTCATCATCAGGGCGGGCGGGCGCTCGCCCTCCGGCAGGGTCTGGCAGAGCGCCTCGGCCGCTTGGCGCAGGACGGCAAAAGCTCGGTCGGCGGCCAGTCGCAATCCCGGCGAGGCGTCGGGCGGGATTGCGGCCTCGAACATCGCGGCATAGAGCGCCGGCTCGCGTCGTGCAAAGGCGAGGTAGGCATGCCCGACCGCTTCGAGCGCCGCCATGGGATTGGGCCGGCCCTGGTCGAAAGCCGCCTCGAGCGCGGCGGCGAAGCTTTCGAAGCCGCGTTGGGCGACGTCCGCGAGGAGGGCATCGCGGTCGCGGAAATGGCGGTAGGGTGCAGCAGGGCTCACCCCCGCCGCCCTTGCCGCTTCGGCAAAGGTGAAGCCGCCTGGGCCCTTGGCGGCAATGAGATCGAGAGCGGCCCGGATCAGATCTTCCCTCAGGTTGCCGTGATGATACCCTCGGCGGCGAAAGCCGCTGCCTTGTCTCGACCAGCCCATATTGGCAATCCTTACATGAGTTCGCCGTCCGCTTCGAGAGCGCGGCAATGACGGCGGCCACGCTTCATCCGGTGAAGCCCGAGGAGGCGGGGATGCGGCTCGACCGCTGGTGCCGCCAACGCTTTCCCGGCCTCACCAATGCGCATCTCAACAAGCTCCTCCGGACGGGGCAGGTCAGGCTCGACGGGGCGCGGGTCAAGGCCAACGCCCGGGTGACGGCCGGCCAGGAGGTGCGGCTGCCGCCGCTCGCCTTCCCGACGCGCCCGCGCGACGAGCCGCGGCCGGCGCCGCCGCTCACGGCCAACGACCGGGCATTGCTCGAAGGGATGATCCTCTATGGCGATGACGACGTGCTGGTGCTGAACAAGCCGGCCGGCCTCGCCGTCCAGGGCGGCACGCGGACCTCGCGGCATCTCGACGGGCTGCTCGAATCCTGGGCGAGCGAGCTTGGCGAGCGTCCGCGGCTGGTGCACCGGCTCGACCGCGACACATCGGGCGTGCTGGTGGTGGCGCGGCGGCGCCATGTTGCATCGGCGCTGGGGCGGCTGTTCGCCACCCGCAAGGTCGAGAAGGAATATTGGGCGATCGTCCAGGGGGTGCCACATCCCCGCGAGGGGAAGGTCGATGTCCCGCTCCTGAAGCAATCGGGTCCCCAGGGCGACCGCATGCGGGACGCCAGCGGCCAGGAGGAGGGCCAGCGTTCGGTAACCCACTATCGGACGGCCGACCAGGCGGGCCAGGTCTTTGCGTTCATGGTGCTTCAGCCCCATACCGGACGGCAGCATCAATTGCGGGCCCATATGGCCCATATCGGCCACCCGATACTCGGCGACAACAAATATGGCGGCGACCGCGCGGTGCCGGCGGCAATCGCCAACCGGCTGCATCTTCATGCCCGACGGATCGTGTTTCCCCATCCGCGGACCGGCAAGCCGGTCTCGGTTGTGGCGCCGCTCTCCGACATGATGCGGGCGACCTTCGACACGCTCGGCTTCGACCCCGGGAAGAAATCCGAATGAGGCGGTTCTACAAGACTGCCGCGGCCGGCAGGGACGGGCCGCCCCATTCCCTGCTGCTCGACGGCAAGCCGGTGCTGACGCCGCAACGCCGGGGGCTCGCGCTGCCGACGCTCGGGCTGGCGGAGGCGCTGGCCGAGGAGTGGCAGTCGCAGGACACCGAGGTCGACCCGGCGAAGATGCCGCTGACCCGGCTCGCGCACGGCGCGATCGACCTCGTCGCACCCGATCCATCGCGGGCGATCGACGAGATCACCGCCTATGCCGGCAGCGATCTCCTGTGCTACCGGGCCGAGTCGCCCGTCGCGCTCGCGGCCCGGCAGGCGAAGAGCTTCGATCCGATCCTCGCCTGGGCGGCCAACCGTCTCGGCAGCGGTTTTGCAACGGTCGTCGGGGTGATGCCGCGCGATCAGCCGGCCGAGACGCTGGCTGCGGTCGCGCGCGTGCTCGCCGCCGAGGACCCCTTCCGGCTCATCGCGCTCCATGCCATCACCACCCTGACGGGATCGGCGATCCTGGCATTGGCGCTCGCCGGAGGGCGGATCGGCGTCGAGGAGGCTTGGGCGGCGGCCCATGTGGACGAGGACTGGCAGATCGCGCAATGGGGCGAGGATGCCGAGGCGGCGCAGCGCCGGGCGGCGCAGAAGCTCGAGTTCCTCGCGGCCTGCCGACTGCTCGCGCTGATTGAAAGGAGCTAGGCCATGCAGGAAATCCTGAAAGAGCTCGAGGAACGGCGGGCGGTGGCGCGGGCCGGCGGCGGCGCCAAGCGCATCGAGGCGCAGCACGCCCGCGGCAAGCTGACGGCGCGCGAGCGGCTCGAGCTCCTGCTCGATGAAGGGTCGTTCGAGGAATTCGACATGTTCGTCGAGCACGGCTGCACCGATTTCGGCATGGAGGCGACGAAGATCCCGGGCGACGGCGTGGTGACCGGCTGGGGCACCATCAACGGCCGCGCCGTTTATGTGTTCGCCAAGGACTTCACGGTGTTCGGCGGGTCGCTGTCAGAAGCGCATGCCCGCAAGATCATCAAGATCCAGGACATGGCGCTGCGCAACCGTGCGCCGATCATCGGACTGTTCGATGCCGGCGGGGCGCGCATTCAGGAAGGCGTGGCGGCGCTCGGGGGCTATGGCGAGGTGTTCCAGCGCAATGTCCTCTCCTCCGGCGTCATTCCGCAGATCTCGGTGATCATGGGACCCTGCGCGGGAGGCGATGTCTATTCGCCGGCGATGACCGACTTCATCTTCATGGTGAAGGGCACAAGCTACATGTTCGTCACCGGCCCCGATGTGGTGAAGACGGTGACCAACGAGACCGTGACGGCAGAGGAGCTCGGTGGCGCGAGCGTCCACACGACCAAGTCGTCGATTGCCGACAAGGCCTTTGACAACGATGTCGAGGCGCTGCTCCAGATGCGGCGGCTCGTCGATTTCCTGCCCTCGTCGAATGTCGCGCCGGCTCCCGAGATCCCGTCACGCGACCCGCCCGACCGTCTGGAAATGTCGCTCGATACGCTGGTGCCGGCCAATCCCAACCAGCCCTATGACATGAAGGAGCTGATCCTCAAGGTCGTCGATGATGGCGACTTCTTCGAGATCCAGGAGGCATTTGCGCGCAACATCATCGTGGGGTTCGGGCGCATCGAGGGGCGCACGGTCGGCTTCGTGGCGAACCAGCCGATGGTGCTGGCCGGCGTGCTCGATTCCGACGCCGGACGCAAGGCGGCGCGGTTCGTGCGTTTCTGCGACTGCTTCGGCGTCCCGATCGTGACCTTCGTCGACGTGCCGGGCTTCCTGCCCGGAACCGCCCAGGAATATGGCGGCCTCATCAAGCATGGCGCCAAGCTGCTGTTCGCCTTCGCCGAGGCGACGGTCCCCAAGGTGACCGTGATCACCCGCAAATCCTATGGCGGGGCCTATGTGGTCATGTCGTCGAAGCACATTCGCGGCGATGTGAATTACGGCTGGCCGACCGCCGAGATCGCCGTCATGGGCTCGAAGGGAGCGGTCGAGATCCTCTATCGATCGGAGCTCAAGGATCCCGACAAGATCGCCCGCCGCATCCGCGATTACGAGGAGCGCTTCGCCAATCCCTTCGTCGCCGCCGAGCGGGGATTTCTCGACGAGGTGATCATGCCGCATTCGACCCGCAAGCGAATCGCCCGGGCGCTGGCAGCGCTGCGCCACAAGACGCTCGAGAACCCCTGGAAGAAGCATGACAATATTCCACTTTAGGAGGCAGTGGGCAGTCGGCAGTCGGGACGTGCTCCGCTCACTGCCTATCTGCCTGACGCCGACTGCCTCCTATTGAGCTGGCGGTCGTTGACCTATACCTGTGTGTCATGTATGGCGCGGCGCCCTTTGTTTGCCTTGACGACAGCCTGTCCGGTCGGACGATCCTGTTCGAGCGACCGGCGGAAGTCGTTGCGGCCTGGACACCGCGCGAGGCGTTGCAGGCGCTCGACCGCATGGAACGGCTGCGCCAGGATGGTTTCGAGCTTGCAGGTTATTTTGCCTATGAGCTCGGCTACGCGTTCGAGCCGCGCCTCGCACCGTTGCTGCCCGAGGGGCGTCGGGTGCCGCTCATCAATTTCGGTGCATTCGAGACGGCGCGGTCGGGCGAAGTGCCGGGCAATGACGGGCCGGCGCTGGTCACCCGGCTCGAGCCTCATTGGTCGCCGCAGGCCTATGCCGGTCGCTTCGAGCGGGTGCGCGACTATATCGCGGCGGGCGATGTCTATCAGATCAACCTGACCTTTCCGCTCAATGGCGAGCTGCAGGGCGATCCGCTGGCGCTCTATCGGACCTTGCGGAAGCGACAGCCGGTGGCGCATGGCGGCGTGGTGGCGCTCGGGGCGGAGACCATTCTGTCGCTGTCGCCCGAGCTGTTCTTCGAGCTCGATCGCGGGGTGGTCCGCAGCCGCCCGATGAAAGGCACGGCACGCCGCGGCCTCGGCCCGCATGAGGACATGATGATCGCCCGCGATCTCAAGGAGGACGAGAAGCAGCGGGCCGAGAATTTGATGATCGTCGATCTCCTGCGCAACGATATCGGCCGGCTGTCGCGGATCGGCTCGGTGCGGGTGCCGCAACTCTTCACCGTCGAGACCTACAACACGCTCCACCAGATGACCTCGACGGTCGAAGGCGAGCTCGCCGGTGCGCTGACCATCCGCGAGATCCTGGCCGGCCTGTTTCCCTGCGGATCGGTGACGGGGGCGCCGAAGATCCGGGCGATGGAGATCATCCGCGCGCTCGAGGCGCCGCCGCGCGGCGTCTATGGCGGCGCGATCGGCCGCATCGCGCCCGATGGCAGCATGCGGTTCAACGTCGCCA
>JBEVJH010000008.1:0-10734 GCA_040510355.1 Aestuariivirgaceae bacterium | reverse complement strand
TCCCCGCTGATATTTGTGCGCGGCCTGCGGCAGCGTCAGGCAGGCGCGCCACAAGCGCGGATCGTTGCGGAGGAGCCTCGGCCCGATCGCATCGAGAGCCGCCTCGGGAATTCCGATGTCGACGACCACCGTCTCCCCGCAATGATCGCGGCCCGGCAGCAGCAGGTGCCCCGGCTTCAGGCGGAAGAAGGTGACGGTGAGAGCGGCATTGATGGCGGCGCCGCGCATCGCGCCGGTGGTGCCGTCGATGCCCGACGGCAGATCGATCGCCACCACCGGGATGCCGGAGCCATTGACCTGCCGGACGAGCATGGCGGTCTCATCGTCGAGATCACGCGCGAGGCCGGCACCGAACAGGCCGTCGACGATGAGCTGGCGGCCGGCCAGGCAGTCTGGCCCGGCACGATCGATCGGCCCCTGCCAGCGGCCGGCCATGATCGCCGCATCGCCGGCAAGCCTGTCCCGCTCGCCGAGCAGCGCCACCGCGACCGGCCAGCCGGCGGCCGCGAGATGCCGCGCCACCACGAAGCCGTCGCCGCCGTTGTTGCCCGGGCCGCACAGCACCAGCGCCGGACGTTGCTCCCAGCGCCGCGCGATCTCCGTGGCCACCGCCCGGCCGGCGGCTTCCATGAGGTCGAGCGAAGGCACCCCGGCCGCCACCGCGAGCGCGTCGGCGCGCGCCATTTCCCCAGGCGTCAGGAGCTCTATCGGCAGGGTCGCGACCATCGATCGGTCCAGGGTTGAGTTGGCGCTGAGCAGCTGCACAGAGATTGATCAATTGCCCAATTTACAGGCTCAGCGACTTGGCCGAGCCAGCAGGGACTCGACCCAAGCCACTGATATTGCTCCAAATCTTTTCTGCGCGCCAGTTGGCATGGTGCGTGCACTCGCGATCGGACAGACGGCAACGCTGCGCTGACCACCCGCCTGTCAGGATGAGGATGCATGAAGAAGATCGAAGCGATCATCAAACCCTTCAAGCTCGATGAGGTGAAGGAAGCCCTGCAGGAAGTCGGTCTGCAGGGCATCACTGTGACCGAGGCGAAAGGCTTCGGACGGCAAAAAGGCCATACCGAGCTCTATCGCGGCGCCGAATATGTCGTCGATTTCCTGCCCAAGGTGAAGATCGAAATCGTCATTGCCGACGAGCTCGTCGACAAGGCGGTCGAGGCGATCCAGACGGCCGCCCGGACGGGGCGAATCGGCGATGGCAAGATCTTCATCACCCCTGTAGAACAGGCCATCCGGATCCGCACCGGAGAAACCGGAACGGACGCGCTCTGAGGGGTCCGGTGCTTGCACGAAGCTCTCCCAATCCGCTGAAAACATAGGGAAATTCACATGGCAAAGACCAAGAGCGCCGAGTCGGTGCTCGCGATGTTCAAGGACAAGGACGTCAAATTCGTCGATCTGCGCTTCACCGATCCGCGGGGAAAGATGCAGCATCTGACCATGGACGTCTCGCTGATCAACGAGGACGCCTTCGCCGACGGCATCATGTTCGACGGCTCCTCGATCGCCGGTTGGAAGGTGATCAACGAGTCGGACATGACGCTGATGCCCGATCCCGAGTCCGTCCACACCGATCCGTTCTACGCCCAGACAACCGCCGTGCTGTTCTGCGACATCCTCGATCCGGGGACCGGCGAGGCCTATGACCGCGATCCGCGCATGACGGCGAAGAAGGCCGAGGCCTATCTCAAGCAGTCCAAGATCGGCGAGACCGTTTATGTCGGCCCGGAGGCGGAGTTCTTCATCTTCGACGACGTCCGGTTCACGACCGAGCCCTACAACACCGGTTTCCGCATCGACTCGGTCGAGTTGCCGACCAACGCCGGCACCGAATACGACATGGGCAACCAGGGTCACCGGATGCGCACCAAGGGCGGCTATTTCCCGGTCAACCCGATGGACTCCGCGCAGGACATGCGCTCGGAGATGCTGTCGGTGATGGCCGAGATGGGCGTCGTGGTCGAGAAGCACCATCACGAGGTGGCGGCCGCCCAGCACGAGCTCGGCATGAAGTTCGCCAATCTGGTGCGGATGGCCGATCACATGCAGATCTACAAATACGTCATCCAGAACGTGGCGCATGCCTATGGGAAGACCGCGACCTTCATGCCGAAGCCGGTCATGGGCGACAACGGCTCTGGCATGCATTGCCACTTCTCGATCTGGAACGAGGGACGGCCGCTGTTCGCCGGCAATCAATATGCCGACCTGTCGGAGACCTGCCTCTATTTCATCGGCGGGGTGATCAAGCATGCCAAGGCCTGCAACGCCTTCACCAATCCCTCGACCAACTCCTACAAGCGGCTGGTCCCGGGCTATGAGGCGCCGGTGCTGCTCGCCTATTCGTCGCGCAATCGCTCGGCGTCGTGCCGCATCCCCTACACCACCAATCCCAAGGCGAAGCGGGTGGAGGTACGGTTCCCCGATCCGGCGGCCAATCCCTATCTCGCCTTCTCGGCGATCCTGATGGCCGGCCTCGACGGCATCCTCAACAAGATCCATCCCGGCGACCCGATCGACAAGAACCTCTACGACCTGCCGCCGGTCGAGCTGAAGGAGATCCCGACGGTGTGCGGCTCGCTCAGGGAGGCGTTGACCTCGCTCGAGAACGACCGCGAGTTCCTCAAGAAGGGCGGCGTCTTCACCGACGACCAGATCAACTCCTATATCGAGCTCAAGAACGAGGAGGTGTCGCGCTTCGAGATGACGCCGCACCCGGTCGAGTACGACATGTATTACAGCTGCTAGCGGCAGCGGCGCGTCACGCGCCGGCGAGGCCCCGCAGCGCCTGGCCGATGATCTGGCGGGAGCGGAACAGCACCAGCTCCCGCCAGGAATCGGTATCCGGGTAGAACGCCCGGCGGATGTATTTCTTCACGCGGACGGTCTCGGGATCGCTCCAGTCCGCATCGGGCCGGTTGCGCTGGTGCCACTGCTCCTGGCGCAGGCTTCCCAAGGTCGTCGACCAGGGAAAGCAGCCATATTCCAGCGTCAGACACACGACGCGGTCGCCGAGCACCGCTTTCCAGCCGTCCTCGACGAAGCCGAACTGGGCATGCGAGCTGGTGGTGCCGGTCGCGCTGTTGGTCACCGATTCGCCGAACCATTGCGCAGCGCGCCGCTCCGGCAGCGAGCCCGGCGCAGCGTCGATCATCGCCTCGCCATAGCCATAGGGCCCGAGCCCCGTATGGTAGTCGACCATGCAGACCAGCCGACGATCGCCGATGGCGAAATCGGTCATCGCCTTCTCCATGGTCAAGCGCGACCAGGTCGGCCCGTGGCCGCCGAAGAAGAGCCCGTCCGGATGGGTGTACTGGCCACCGCTTTCGGCGATGCGCAATGCATCGATGCCGTGGATGTGCGCATAGTCCTGCATGCGCCGGTCGGCGGCGACCAGCCCCGCTTCGGTCCACTCCTGCGGGACGATGGCATCGGCGAGCTCGGCATAGCCCGGATTGCGCGGCAGCGGCTTGGCGAAGTCGACATGGTTGCGGTTGAGGTCGACGCCTTCCTCGGTGACGCGGCGCAGCCAGGCGAAGCCGTGCGGATTGAGCGCGTGAATGGCGAGGACCGCAACGTCGTCCGGCAGCCGCGGCCTGCGATCGAGCCAGTCGATCTGGGACCCCGAGCCGCAAAAACCCTCGACCCCATGCGTCGCCGAGATGGTCACCAGCACCTTGCCGGCATCCTTGCGCCCGAGCCAGGCGGTATCGGTCCACAGCGCCTCCCCCGAGGGTCCGGTTCGCGGATTGCGGTAGCTTTCGAGCACCGCGCCGGCGGCCTGCGCGGCGTTCAGAAATCGCGCGCGTGCGGCGGCGTAGTCGGGGGCAAAGCAGGTCAGATCGAAAGTCATCCGCGCGCTTCCTCCAGCTCCGGCAGCCAGAACACCTCGCCTTCGCTTGCCTCGGTATCGAGCCAGAAGAATGGCAGCCGTGGAAACGCCTGCTCGAGCCGGTCGCGCCCCTCGCCGATCTCGCACAACAGCCCGCCATTACCGGTCAAGTGCTCCGGTGCGTCGATGAGGATGCGCCGCACCACCGCCAGGCCGTCCGCGCCGCCGGCCAGCGCGAGGGCGGGCTCCTGGCGGTATTCGGGCGGCAGGCTCGCCATGGCGTCCCCAGCCACATAGGGCGGATTGGTAATGATCAGATCGTAGCGGCTGTCCCCAAGCGGCGCGAAGAGATCGCCCTTATGCAGATGTATGCGATCCGACAGGCCATAGTCGTCGACATTCCGCCGCGCCACCGCGAGGGCATCGGGGGAAACATCGACGGCATCGATACGGCTTTCCGGAAATGCCATAGCGGCAAGGATCGCGAGGCAGCCCGAGCCGGTGCACAGGTCGAGGATGCGCAGGATCGCCCCGTCATCGGCGATCAGGCCGGCCTCGCCGAGTCGACCGCTGCACAGCAGCTCCCCGATGAAGGAGCGTGGCACGATCACCCGCTCGTCCACATAGAATCGGAAATCGCCGATATAGGCCCGGTTCACCAGGTAGGCAGCCGGCTTGCGGCTGGCGATGCGCCGCTCGATCAGCGCGATGATCTCCTGCCGTTCGCCAAGCGTCAGCCGCGCTTCGAGAAACGGCTCGATCCCGTCATGCGGCAGGCGGAGCTGCTCGGCGATCAGAAACATCCCCTCGGCGAAGGCGCTGTCGGTGCCATGGCCGTAGCTTACCCCTGCCCGCTCCATGCGCGTCACCGCGTAGCGCAGCAGATCGCGGATGGTGAGGAGCTCCTGCTCGGCGGTCACGGGATCGGCGTGCCGGTCATTTCGAGATGGAGCTTGCTGCCGCCATAGGGGTGGCGCTCGGCCACCTCCTCGTCGAGCTCGATCCCGAGCCCCGGCTCGTCGGGCGGAATCACATAGCCCTCCTCCCAGCGGATCGGCGTCTTGAGCAGCGCGGCATGGAAGCCGCCCCAGGTCTGGATGCTTTCGAGGATCAGGAAATTGGGGAGCGATGCCGAGAAATGGATGTTCGCTGCACCCTCCACCGGGCCGCAATAGAGATGCGGCGCGATCTGCGCGTAACGAGCCTCGGCCATGGCGGCGATCTTCTTGGCCTCCATGATGCCGCCGACCCGTCCGAGCGCCATCTGCAGGATGGCGGCGGCCCGGCATTCGAGCACCCGGGCAAATTCGTATTTCGTCGTCAGCCGCTCGCCGGTGGCGATGGGGATCGACGTGCCGCGCGCCACCAGCGCCATCTCCTCGGGCTTCTCCGGCGGCACCGGCTCCTCGAACCACAGCGGATCATAGGGCTCGAGGCGCTTCGCCAACCGAATGGCGCCGGCGGGGGTGAACTGGCCATGGGTGCCGAACAGGAGGTCCGCCCGGCTGCCGACGGCCTCGCGCATCATGCGGCAGAACTTGGCGCAGAGATCGAGCGACTCGAGCGACGGCTGGCGCGGATCGAACACCGAATAGGGCGCGGCGGGATCGAACTTCACCGCGGTGAAGCCCATCCCGACATATTCGGCGGCGCGATTGGCCGATCGCTCCGGGTCCCAATAGATGCTCTCGCTCTCGCCTTCCTCGATCTTGGGGTAGATGTAGGTGTAGCTCCTCAGCCGCTCGTGAACCTTGCCGCCGAGAAGCGCATGAAGCGGCTTGCCGAGCGCCTTGCCGTTAATGTCCCACAGCGCGATCTCGATCGCGGACAGCACGCTCATCAGCGAGACGTCGGGCCGCATCGTGTAGCCGGTGCCGTAGACCCGGCGCCACAGATCCTCGATGCGGAACGGGTCCATCCCCTCGACATGGCGAGCGAACACGTCGGCCACCATGGCGGTGATCACCTGCGGCCCGAACGTGTCGCAATAGACCTCGCCGATGCCGCTGATGCCGTCATTGGTGGTCAACTTGACGAAGATGAAATAGCGGCCGCCGAAAGAGGGCGGCGGATTGCCCACCACGAATGTCTTCAAGTCCCGGATCTGCATGCCTGCCTCATCGCCCCCCAACGGGAAACTAGCATGGGGGACCGGGCAAAGGCAGATGATTGAGGCAGTAGGCGTTAGGCAGTAGGCCGTGAGCGGTGCGCAATGCTCTTCCCTACTGCCTACTGCCTACTGCCTAACACCTACTGCCTTCCAAGCGCTCAGCCCTGCCCACCCTGCGCCAGCTTGGCCTCGGGCTGGCCGTCGACAAATCCCGAGCCGTCGAGATTGTAGATGTCCGGGCGGAAATGAGCCTCGCCGTCGCCGGTGACCCAGCCCGTCAGATAGGCGAAGCGCACCTGCGGCGGATCGGCCACCTTGACGTCGAGCCGCTGCTTGCTCTCGCTGACTTCGCCGATCTTCGCCTGGTTCCAGCCGTCCTGGCCGGCGAGGATCCAGTCCGTCAGCAGGTGGACCTTGTCGACCCGCACGCAGCCCGAGCTGAAATAGCGCGCCGCTTGCGTGAACAGCTGCTTGGTGGGCGTGTCATGCATGTAGACGGCGTAAGGATTGGGGAAGCTCAGCTTGACCGAGGCCATGGCATTGTCGTCGCCGGGCTCCTGGCGGAAATGGTAGCGGTCGGGCGCGATCTTGTTCCAGTCGATCGTCTTGGGGTCGACCTCCGGCCCATTCAGCCCGTCATAGATCTTGATCCGCAACTGGCTGAGGATCTTGGGATTCTTCTGGACCTGCGGAATGATGTCCTTCTCGACGATCGAGGCCGGCGCATTCCAATAGGGATTGAAGTTGATCTCGGTGATCTTGCTCTCGACCACCGGCGATGGCCGGTCGATCTTGCCGGCGATCACATTGTGGCGGGAATGAACCCGTCCCTTCTCGACGGACTCGAGCTGTGCGGCCGGAATGTTGACCACGACATAGCGATCGCCGAGCGCTTTCGAATATTGCGTGACCCGCGGCAGATTGGCCTTGAGCGTAGCCAGTCGAGCGGCCGCCGGGACGTTCAACGCCTCGAGGGTCTTCTGATCGACGCGGCCATTGGGGAACAGCCCGTGATTGAGCTGGAAGTGGCGCACCGCCTCCTCCACCGCCTCGTCATAGCTGTCGCTGCTGCCGGATTTGTCGGCCAGATACCCCTCCGAGACCAAGCGTTGGCGGAGCGCGACGACGGCCTTGCCGTGCGACCACAGCATGAGCGTGCGCGTGCTCGGAATCTCCGACCAGCCGCCGCCATCGACGATCTTCTGGTAGCGGGCGATCGTGCTCCGCATCAGCCGCTCGCTGTGCACCGACAGCATCGGGCTCTCGACGCCGGCCACCACCTCGGTGACGGTCGGCGCCACCGGCTTGCTGTTGAAGGAGAAGCCCGGCTTGGCGATGCTCTCGAAATCCTTGTCGCCATTGTCGGCGAATGCCGGACCGGCCAAACTCCCAAGCGCCAGGGCACACATCGCAGCAACAGTCGCGCGGCGCAGATCCGCGCCCGCCTTCCTCGCATCGGGCATGATGACTCGTCCCTATTTTTTCGCGACGAGGACCCCTGACGGCTGCGCATGGCGCAACGGTGAATTCCCCGCCTGACGTGATGGGTAATAACTAAGGGACGTCAGTGCGACGCACAATGGTTCGAGGCGCGCATCGATCAATCTGCAACGCCTTGATGCAAACGAGACACAGTGGGTGAACTGCCGGGCTCAAAGCCGATAGAGGATCTGATCGGTCCAGAAGCGCTCCAGGCGCCCTAAGGCCTTGTTCAACTGGTCGAATTCCTCGGCATTCAGGCCAGCCACCTCCTGGATGGACAAGAGCTGCCGGTTGTAGAGCTGGTCGACCTTTTCGCGGATCGCGTTGCCCTTGGGGGTGAGCCCCACCCGCACCGAGCGCTTGTCGGTGGACGAGCGCTCATGACTGACATAGCCGGACTCGACCAGCTTCTTCAGATTGTAGGAGACATTCGAGCCCTGGTAATAGCCGCGGCTCCTGAGCTCGCCGGCGGTCAGCTCATGATCGCCGATATTGAACAGGAGCAGCGCCTGGACCGAATTGACCTCCGGCTCGCCGGCGCGGTCGAACTCATCCTTGATCACGTCGAGCAGCCGGCGATGCAGCCGCTCGATCAGGTGAAGCGCTTCCAAGTACTTCGGCTTGAGAGCCGGGTGACCTTCACGGCCCTGTGGCTCGCGATTGGCCGCCTTCAGATGAGTACGCATCGTTGCCGCCCTGTTCACACGCAGGATTCAACAAATTTCCTGCTCTTATTTGCAATACAACGTTAGTAGGGCTGGGTTAAGTCCAACTCAACAAGCACAGTAAATTAGCAGTTATTCATTGCGCAATTAAATAAAATATTCTGTAACTTTAAGATAATCTTGCTGTCTACCTAGGAACCAGGCCGCGATAACCATCGATCACGCGCCTGACAGTGTTCCGGCCGCACCAGGCCCGGCTGGCGATGGCGCGAGCGCGCTGCTGGACGGCAGCAACCGCATAGGAGCCGCTCTCGCGCGCGGCATCGCGCTGGTCCTGGACGATGCTGCGCCAGAATCTGACCGAATCCGGCCGGGTCAGGTGGCGGCAGCGCAGATCGAGATAATAGGCCTCGAGCCGCCTGCCATACCGGTTGATCGCACTGCCGCTGCCAGGTTCCGGCTGCGGCTCGGGCCAAGTCTCCAACCGTCGATTGGCCGGCGGCGGCGGCATCGGCCGCGACGGGGGCGCAGCGACGACGGACTGGCCGCGGCGGGTGCCCGAGGCAGCGTTTCGCGCGGCCGCGTAGGCCGAGCGGACCAGCCGGGCGCTCTGCTCGCTGCATGCCGCGCCGCTGCCCTCGGCGCGCCCCGCTGCCACCGCTTCGCCGGCCTCCTGCGGCCCACCCTCGCCGGCTGCGGCAACCTCGGCGCGGGCGACAAAGGTCTTGAGCACGTCTTGATCGGCCGGGCTCAGAAAACCGCATTTGCCGTTGATCGCTTCGACCCGCGCCAGGAGACGCGCCGTCTCACCGCTCGACAGCGCTTGGCCGTGACCTTCGTCCGCCCCGGCCAGCGCGAGGGCGGCGAGAGCGATCACCGCCGGCATGATCCTGCGGGCCTGGCCTCTGGTCATGTGATTCCCCGTCCCGTCGTGCGTCTGCTGTTCGCCAGGGTAACGCCGCATTCATTGCTCGGCCAGCCCTCCCTTGCACCCCACAGGATCGGCAGGCATTGTGGCTGCCATGCTCCATGATCGCCTTGCGGCAGCGGCTTTCTCCCTTTGCCTCGCCTTGGCCTCCCATCAGGCGCTTGCCGCCTGCACGCCGATGGCCGATGCCTTCGAGGGGCCGAAGCTCGACACCGAGAAATGGTCGACCATACAGCTGTTGCCGGGCCGCAGCCGCTTCGAGCCGATCGACGAAACCAGCGGCCCGCGCGCCTATGCCCTCACCGTCGGACCGGACGATCGCGGCTGTGGCGAGGATTGCCAGCGCAACGAGGTTCGCGAGTCGTCGCACTATCGCACGGTGTTCGGCGAGGAGTGCTGGTACGCCTTTCGCTTTCGCATCGAAGGCGACATTCCGGCGCTCGGCAGCCGGCGCTGGGTGATCGGCCAGTGGAAGCAGCAGAACGGCTACAGCCCGTTTCTGGCCCAGCGTTTCGACAATGGCGTCTTCCACATCACCGTCGAAAGCGGCCAGCAGCGTGTGCTGCTGGCAAAGGCGGATGGCGATCCGGCACAGGTGGCGCAGGCGCTGATCGGCGGCGACCTGTCGGCCTTCCGGTTCCTGCACGACAAATATCGCTTCATGGGCAAGCGACGACTGGCGCTCGAGATCGGCGATGATCCGATCCTGCCCAACCCGAAGAACAACTGGGTCGAGATGATGTATCGGGTGAAGGGCGGCTTCGATGGCTCCGGCGTGGTCGAGGTCTGGGCCGATCACCGTTTCATCGTCCGCGCCACCGGTCCGCTCGGCGCGGAAGGCGCGGAAGGTCCGGGGCAGTATTTCAAGTTCGGGCAGTATCGCTCGCTGATCCCCGGCAGCTCGACCATCTGGATCGACGATTTCCGTCGCGGCCCGCGCCGCGAGGATGTCGAGAAGATGCCCTCACCCGGCAGCGGTTGACGTCAAATCCGCCAAGTCGAGCTCGGCCGCGAGCGGCGCGAAATATCGCTCGACCGCCTCGGGCGAGACTTCCGCGAGCCTCGCCGGCTGCCAGCGCGGCGCCTTGTCCTTGTCGATGACGATGGCACGGATGCCCTCGAAGAAATCGCGGCCGAGGGGAATGCGGCAGACGATGCGGAACTCGCGGCGGATCGCCTCCTCGAAGGCGAGCGTGCGACCCTCCGTCAGCTGGCGAAAGGTGATGGCGAGGCTGGTCGGCGACTTGGTCAGAAGCTCCGCGCGGGTGACGGCAGCGAAGTCGTCGCGATCATTGGCGAGCCCGGTCATGAGGTCGCCGAGCGTCGGGCTTGCGAACAGCCGGTCGATCGTCGGCCGGCGCTGCGCCAGCGGGCCCGTCGCCGGGGTTTCGGCGAATGCGGCCAGGCAGCGGTCGAGGTCATCGGCGCCGGCGAGGGCCGCGGCGAGCGCCGGGAACTTCCCCGAGGGCACGAAATGGGTCGCAATGCCCGACCACAGGGCATCGCGCGCCTCGACCCGCGTCCCGGTCAGTCCGAGATAGAGCCCGATGGCGCCCGGCAGGCGCGACAGCAGATAGGTCGCCCCGACATCCGGGAAGAGACCGATGCCGGTCTCGGGCATGGCGAACACCATCCGCTCGCCGGCGACCCGGTGGCTGCCATGCAGCGACACGCCGACGCCGCCGCCCATCACCAGCCCGTCGAC
>JBEVJH010000007.1:0-8430 GCA_040510355.1 Aestuariivirgaceae bacterium | reverse complement strand
GGCGCACCGGCGAGGTGCTGCGGGCGCTCGAGCCGGAGGACCTGCTGAAATTCGGCCTCATTCCCGAGTTCGTCGGCCGCCTGCCGGTGATTGCGACGCTCGAGGATCTCGACGAGGAGGCGCTGGTCCAGATTCTGTCCGAGCCGAAGAACGCGCTGGTCAAGCAGTATCAGCGGCTGTTCGAGATGGAGGATGTCCGCCTGACCATCCCGGACGAGGCGCTGCGCTCGATCTCCAAGAAGGCGATCGACCGCAAGACTGGCGCCCGCGGCCTGCGCTCCATCATGGAGGCCATCCTGCTCGACACCATGTTCGACCTTCCCGGCATGACCGGGGTGGAGGAAGTGGTGATCTCGCGCGACGTGGTCGATGGCGATGCCAAGCCGCTGCTGATCTATGCCGATCGCGAGCCGACCCTGACCAAGGCGAAGGCGTCGCTCGGATCTTGAGTCGATGAGCGGGGAGGGGGCAAGCATCCGGATGACACCGGCAGATGCCGTGCCGTGGCCGTTGGGCAACGCCTGCCGGCTTCCTTTCGGCGATCGGGGGCGAGGCTTGAATTTGACGACCCCGGAGGCCATCTTACCGGGCGTCGCGAAACCCTATCCCGCATTCTATGGAAGCCGGTTTTCCCGGTTTTTCGGACGAGCCAGACAGGCTTCGCGCCAGGCTCCATGAGGGTCTGCCGCCGCTTCTACGACTGCTTGGCGCTTCGCCGCTCCTTTGGGAGGCGCACGGAACTGGGGCAGCCTCGAGCGAGGCCCAACGCCAGAAAGGAACAGAAATGATCGAATCCACCTCCAGGCCTGCCTCGGTCGGCGGACAAGACATTTATCCCGTGCTGCCGCTCCGCGATATCGTGGTGTTTCCTCACATGATCGTGCCGCTGTTCGTCGGCCGCGAGAAGTCGATTCGCGCGCTGGAGGAGGTGATGCGCGAGGACCGGCGGATTTTGCTGGTGGCGCAGCGCAATGCGACCGATGACGATCCGGCCGCCGACCAGCTTTACGGCGTCGGCACCCTTGCCAGCATTCTGCAGCTGCTGAAGCTGCCCGACGGCACCGTCAAGGTGCTGGTCGAAGGCGCCGAGCGCGCCAAGCTGGAGGGCTTCACGCCGCGCCAGGAATTTTTCGAGGCGCGCGCCGAGGTGATGCCCGACGAGGTCACCAACCGCGACGAGGTCGAGGCCCTGGTGCGCACCGTCGTCACGCAGTTCGAGAGCTACGTGAAGCTCAACAAGAAGGTCCCGCAGGAGGCTGTCGCTTCGATCGGCCAGATCACCGACTATGCCAAGCTTGCCGACACCGTGGCGGCCCATATTGCGGTCAAGATCCCCGACAAGCAGCAGCTGCTCGAGATGTCGTCGGTCTCGGAGCGGCTCGAGAAGGTGTTCGCCTTCATGGAAGGCGAGATCTCGGTGCTGCAGGTCGAGAAGCGCATCCGCTCGCGCGTCAAGCGCCAGATGGAGAAGACGCAGCGCGAATATTACCTGAACGAGCAGATGAAGGCGATCCAGAAGGAGCTCGGCGACGGCGACGAGCGCGACGAGATCGGCGAGCTCGAGACCAGGATCGGCAAGGCCAAGCTCTCCAAGGAGGCTCGCGAGCGGGCCATGGCCGAGGTCAAGAAGCTCCGTCAGATGAGCCCGATGTCGGCCGAAGCCACGGTGGTGCGCAACTATCTCGACTGGCTGCTCGGCATTCCGTGGGGGCGGCGCAGCAAGATCAAGCGCGACCTGCCCTTCGCGGAGAACGTGCTGAATGCCGATCACTACGGCCTGGAGAAGGTCAAGGAGCGGATCGTCGAATATCTCGCGGTGCAGAGCCGCACCAACCAGCTGCGCGGGCCGATTCTCTGCCTGGTCGGCCCGCCGGGCGTCGGCAAGACCTCGCTCGGCAAGTCGATCGCCAAGGCGACGGGGCGCGAATTCGTGCGGATGTCGCTCGGCGGCGTGCGCGACGAAGCGGAGATCCGCGGCCATCGCCGCACCTATATCGGCTCGATGCCCGGCAAGGTGATCCAGTCGATGCGCAAGGCCAAGAAGTCCAACCCGCTGTTCCTGCTCGATGAAATCGACAAGATGGGCATGGACTTCCGCGGCGACCCGTCATCGGCGCTGCTCGAGGTGCTCGACCCCGAGCAGAACTCGACCTTCATGGATCATTATCTCGAGGTCGAGTACGACCTGTCGGATGTGATGTTCGTCACCACGGCGAACACCCTCAACATCCCGCCGGCGTTGCTCGACCGGATGGAGATCATCCGCATCGCCGGCTACACCGAGGACGAGAAGCTGGAGATCGCCAAGACCCATCTCATCCCCAAGTCGATCGAGCATCATGGGCTCGAATCCAAGGAGATCGAGATCACCGAGGATGCGGTGCTGGAGCTCATCCGTCGCTACACCCGCGAGGCGGGGGTGCGCAATCTCGAAAGGGAGCTCAACTCGCTCGCCCGCAAGGCGGTGAAGAAGCTCATGCTGTCGCAGGGCCGCAAGAAGAAGATCAAGATCACCGCCGAGAAGATACCCGATTATCTTGGGGTGCCGAAATTCCGCTACGGCATGGCCGAGCTGGAGGACCGTGTCGGCGTGGTCACCGGCCTCGCCTGGACCGAGGTGGGGGGCGAGCTCCTGACCGTCGAGGCGCTGATGATGCCCGGCAAGGGGAAGATCACCGTGACCGGCAATCTGCGCGACGTCATGAAGGAGTCGATCTCGGCAGCGGCCTCCTATGTCCGCTCCCGGGCCATCGAGTTCGGTATCAAGCCGCCGCATTTCGAGAAGCGCGACATCCACGTCCATGTGCCGGAAGGGGCGACCCCGAAGGACGGCCCGTCGGCCGGCATTGCCATGGTCACCGCGATCGTTTCGGTGATGACCGGGATTGCGGTTCGCAAGGATGTCGCCATGACCGGCGAGATCACCCTGCGCGGCCGGGTGCTGCCAATCGGCGGCCTCAAGGAGAAGCTCCTGGCAGCGCTGCGCGGCGGCATCAAGAAGGTGCTGATTCCGGAGGAGAATGCCAAGGATCTGGCGGAAATCCCCGACAATGTGAAGAGCGGTCTCGAGATCGTTCCGGTGTCGCGGATGGACGAGGCGCTGACCCATGTGCTGCTGCGCATCCCCGAGCCCATCGAATGGGACGAGGCGGCAGAGGAAGCCGCCAGGACGGCGGGGGCCAAACCGGAGGGCGAGCAGTTGACCGCCCATTAGAGTATTCGGCTCGCTCTAAAGGGTCTGGATTTCAATAGCTTGGGATGGTATGTTCACGTTATCGGTGGGTGTCCTGCGAAAGCGGGATACCCACTTTTTGTTGACGGCACGGAACAAGCGGTTGAAATCTCAGGAGTTTGCGTCCAGTTTCGCGCGGGGGCTGGTTTCCCGCGGAAATCGGGGACTTTCAGCCTTGGGCTCGGTGGCGTGTCACCCATATCGAGGTAACCGAAAGGATCCTAACCCATGAACAAGAATGAGCTGATCGCGCGGGTCGCGGAAGATGCGAAGCTGTCGAAGGGCGATGCCGGCGAAGCAGTTGAGGCGACGCTCGACATCATCACCAAGACGCTGCAGCAGGGCGAAGAGGTGCGGATCGTGGGTTTTGGCACCTTCCACGTCTCGAAGCGCAAGGCATCGCCTGGCCGTGATCCGCGCACCGGCGAGCGCATCCAGATCGCCGCGTCGCTCAATCCCAAGTTCAAGGCCGGCAAGGGCCTGAAGGACGCGGTCAACAATGCCGCCAACAACAACTCACTCGAGGGCCGGTAGGAACTCTGGGGCGGTTAGCTCAGCTGGTAGAGCGCTTCGTTTACACCGAAGAAGTCGGGAGTTCGATCCTCTCACCGCCCACCAGCAAGCAGCGAATAGCGAATAGTGAGTAGCGAATGCCCCTCACCCGGCGCTTCGCGCCACCCTCTCCCCGCTGTCGCGGGGCGAGGGGGAAAATCGGAAGCTCCCTCTCTTCTCCTCGCGGAGAAAGTGCCCGAAAGGGGCGGATGAAGGGCAGTCTATTCGCTATTCGCTACTCACTATTCGCTCACCTTCCTTGACAGCCTCGGCCCCGTTGCCCTATGCCACCGCGACCGTTGCCGCGAAGGGTGAATGCGGCGCGCTTTGCTTGCGGGTGTAGCTCAGTCGGTTAGAGCGCCGGCCTGTCACGCCGGAGGTCGCGGGTTCGAGTCCCGTCACTCGCGCCATATTTTCTGCCCGACCTGGGCTGACCAGTTCGGCGCCGCGGCGTTTCCAATCAGTAGCGCGCCGCGAGGCTTACCTGGGTGTTGGGGCCGGCACCCTTGAGGTTCCACTGGAGGTAATGGTCGCCGCCCGAAGTGTTGAGCGAGAGCCAATGGCCCGGCAGAATTAGGCCGCTCCAGGATTCGATCCAGAAGCAGTCGGTGCCGCCGATGCAGAATGGCCCGGAGCACACGCACTCCCAGTAGTGCACCGTGAACGTCGCATTGACGGTGCCTTCTCTGCCGACCATGGCGATCCCGGTACCGTTGCCCAGCTTCCGATTGGAGGTCGCAACCGCCCAATCCCAGGCTTGAATGCAGGCCTGGGCGCCATTGCAGAACGTCTCCCGGAACCAGGCCTGCTCGCCCGCATCGAACGTCGCGGCTTGATCGTTTCCTCCGGGGTTTTCTCCGCCGCGGTCATATCCCACCTCGGGTGGCGGGCTCCCGGACTTTCGGAGCGAAGGGAGATCCTTCCCTATGCGGCCGGATTCGACAGTACCGGTCACGCCGGGCGCGAACTCGATGAACTGGAAGCCGCGCCCCGGCTCCAATTGCAACGGAGCATGGACCTTCATGGGCGGGCGAGATCTCACGGGCTCTTTCATGGCCTGCATTCACCTCGTTGTTGACGCTGGGGCTGATAGGAATTTTGATGCACGCGACGCTGATGCTATTCTTCGTTCCAATCGACCGTCAATCATTTGCTCATTTGATTGTTTCGCATCCATGACGGTTGTCGTCGCTCGCAGCGGTCCGGCTTGCGCCGACGAGGTCAAACCGCGTATAGACCGGACGGCGAATGAAGCGAGGCATGCGGAGGTGGCGCGCCTGCCGAGATGATTTTCGCGGGTTTCGCACAAGGCTAATGTCCGTCAGCAGTCTCGCCGAAATCGGCCTGGTCCTCGCCCTCATTCTAGCCAATGGCGCGCTGGCGCTGTCCGAGCTTGCCATCGTCTCGTCGCGGCCGTCGCGGCTGAAGACCCTGGCCGACCGCCAGGTCCCCGGGGCCGCGGCCGCGCTCGCGCTCGCCGCCGAGCCCGGGCGGTTCCTCTCCGCCGTGCAGGTCGGGATCAGCCTGGTCGGCGTCCTGTCCGGGGCGATCTCCGGCGCCGTGCTGGGGGACCGGCTGGCGGCGGTGCTGGTGGCTGCCGGAATGAGCCCGCATATCGCCGAGCCGCTGGCCTTCGGCCTCGTCGTCGCGGTGATCACCTATGTGTCGCTGATCATCGGCGAGCTGGTGCCCAAGCAGATCGCGCTGCGCGACCCGGAAGCGATCGCCAGCCGGGTGGCCCCGGCCATGAAGGTCATTGCCGAGGTCGCCGGCCCGGTGGTGACGCTGCTCGATCTGTCGGGACGCGCCGTCATGCGGCTGCTCGGCTACGGCCAGGCGGCGAGCAGCCAGGTCACCGAGGAGGAGATCAGGAGCCTCGTCGCCGAGGCCGAGACCGCCGGCGTGCTGGAGCCGGAGGAGCACCGCATGATCACCGGCGTCCTCCGCCTGGCCGACCGCTCGGTCGCCGCGGTGATGACGCCGCGTCATGAAACCGAGATGGTCGACATCGCAAAATCCGACCGCGAGATCCGCAAGCGTCTGCGCGAATGCGTCCATTCCCGCGTGGTTGCCTATGAGAAAAGCGCCGAGGACATTGTGGGCGTCATCCAGGCCAAGGACGTCGCCGATGCGCTGCTGCGGCGGGAGCGCTTCACCATGCGCTCGCTGGTCAAGCAGGCGCCGGTCATCCCGGACACCATGGATGCGCTCGACGTGGTCGACGTGATGAAGAACTCGGCCATCCATATCGGCCTCGTCCACGACGAATATGGCCATTTCCTGGGCGTCGTGACGTCGGCGGACATATTGGAGACCATCGTCGGGACCTTCGAGACCGAGGAGGGTCCGGCGGAGCCGGCGGTTGCGCGGCGGGCCGACGGCTCCTATCTGATCTCCGGGACCATGCCGGCGGACGAATTCTCCGAATTGCTCGGCATCGAGCTTCCCGACCGCCCGGCCTTCTCGACCGTCGCCGGGCTGGTGCTCGAGCATCTCGGTCGCATCCCGCAAACAGGCGAGCTGCTCGAGCTCCAGGGGTGGCAGATCGAAGTGGTCGACCTGGACGGCCGGCGGGTCGACAAGATCCTGGCGAAACGGGTGAGCCCGACCCACCGGGCGCTCGGCAGCCGGCGATAGCGGGGCAGGGGAGCAATGAGGGGATGGCTATTGCCTGGCCGGCGGGGTTGAGCTACGACCTCGCCGGAATCCCGGCAGTTTCATGGCAGTTGAGCAAGGAAGGCCGATGCCACCGATGCAGGATCTTCTCCGCGATTATCTGCCGATCGTCATCTTCATGGCCATCGCGGCGGGACTGGCGGTCGCCCTGATGGCGTCGGCTTTCATCATCGCGGTCCGCAACCCCGACCCGGAGAAGCTGTCGGCCTATGAATGCGGCTTCAACCCGTTCGACGATGCGCGGATGAAGTTCGACGTCCGCTTCTATCTGGTGTCGCTGCTGTTCATCATTTTCGATCTCGAGGTCGCCTTCCTGTTTCCCTGGGCGGTCACGCTCAAGGAGATCGGCGCCTTCGGCTTCTGGTCGATGATGGCGTTTCTCGGCGTGCTGACCATCGGCTTCATCTATGAGTGGCGCAAGGGAGCGCTGGAATGGGATTGATCGCCGCCCAGACGTCCGACTTCAAGCTCATCAATGCCGAGCTCGCCGACAAGGGCTTTCTCGTCACGGCGTCGGACGATCTCATCAATTGGGCGCGCACCGGCTCGCTGATGTGGATGACCTTCGGCCTCGCCTGCTGCGCCGTCGAGATGATGCAGGCCTCGATGCCGCGCTGGGATCTCGAGCGCTTCGGCTTTGCGCCGCGCGGCTCGCCGCGCCAGTCGGACGTGATGATCGTCGCCGGCACGCTGACCAACAAGATGGCGCCGGCGCTGCGCAAGGTCTACGACCAGATGCCGGAGCCGCGCTACGTCATCTCCATGGGCTCCTGCGCCAATGGCGGGGGCTACTACCATTACTCCTATGCCGTGGTCCGCGGCTGCGACCGCATCGTTCCCGTCGACATTTACGTGCCGGGCTGCCCGCCGACCGCGGAGGCCCTGGTCTATGGCGTGATGCAGCTGCAGAAGAAGATCCGCCGGACCGGCACGATCGAGCGCTGATGCCATGAGCGAACGCCTGTCCGAGCTTGCCGACCATATCGCGCAAGGGCTTCCCGACGCGAAGCTCGAGTCGGCCATCGCCTTCGGCGAGCTGACGATCGCCTGCCGGCGGGAAGATCTGCTGGCGCTGCTGAGCTTCCTGCGCGACGACCCGCAATGCCGCTTCGTCTGCCTCGTCGACCTATGCGGCGTCGACTACCCCTCGCGTCCCCAGCGCTTCGAGATCGTCTATCATCTGCTGAGCCCCTATCGCAACGCGCGGCTGCGGGTGAAGCTCGCGACCGGCGGCGACGAGCCGGTGCCGAGCGCCGTTGCGATCTTCCCCGCCGCCAACTGGTTCGAGCGCGAGGCCTTCGACCTCTATGGCGTGCTGTTCTCCGACCACCCCGACCTGCGCCGCATTCTCACCGACTACGGCTTCTCGGGCTACCCCATGCGCAAGGACTTCCCGCTGACCGGCGAGGTCGAGGTGCGCTGGGACGAGGCGGCGAAGCGGGTGGTCTACGAGCCGGTGAAGCTGGTGCAGGAATATCGTCACTTCGATGCGCTATCGCCATGGGAGGGAACGGATTATGTGCTGCCGGGGGATGAGAAGGGCGGTAGCCGGTAGGCAGGTAGGCGATAGGCATTTTAGGCAGTAGGCAGTAGGCAGTAGGTGCGGGAATTGGGGACATGGCCGGGGGCGGCGTCAGCTCGTATCGAGACTTGAAGGTTTGGCAGGAGGCAATGGTTGTGGCAGTGCAGGCATACGGCATAACAGCTGCCTTTCCCCGCGAAGAGGTCTTCGGAATGACCTCGCAGATCCGACGTGCGGCGACTTCGGTTGCGACCAACATCGCTGAAGGTTACGGCCGGGACAGCACCCGCTCCTATGTTCATTTCCTGAAGGTTTCTCAAGGATCCCTCAAAGAACTCGAGACGCTTCTGTTGATCTGTGATCGCGTGTCCCTTGCTCCGTCGAGGGATGTCGCGCGGCTACTCATCCTGTGCGACGAGCTGGGCAAGATGTTGCGATCGCTCATTCG
>JBEVJH010000006.1:0-4453 GCA_040510355.1 Aestuariivirgaceae bacterium | reverse complement strand
CCGGCGGCCGGCGATAGCGGGGATGTGTTCAAGGCGACGCTCCGGATCGAGGGCGGCGCCGGCGGCGGTCTTCAGGGCGCGCGCTATGGCGGACGCCGGCTGACCATGCGGAAGCTGGTCGCCGAGGGCAAGGTCTGGGCGCTCAATGGCGAGGTGGGGATGACCAAGGCGCCGCTGTTTCGCGTCGCCAAGGGGCGGGAGGTCCATCTGCTGATCGAGAATCGCAGCCCGTGGCCGCAAAGCATGCATCTGCACGGTCACTACGCCCGCGTGATCGGTCGCCTCGATGCCACCGCGCCGATCGATTCCTATCGCGACACGGTGCTACTCGATCCGCGCGAGCGCGCGACCTTGGCCTTCGTCGCCGACAATCCGGGCAAATGGATGCTTGCGGCAAGCATCCTGGAGCATCAGAGCACCGGCATGGCCACCTGGTTCGAGGTGGTTTGAGTGGCCTCGTTGCTGAGGTTGCCGCCCGATAGCTTTCTGCCTTTGCTTGTTCTGATCCTGATCGCCGGCTGGCTTTTCGCCATCGTGCTGCGGGAGCTCGCCCGTCGCTTCGGCGGCGGGCTGGTGGGGTGGGCGTCAACCCTGTGGCGGGCCGGCTGGAAGCGTCCGGGCACGGCGCTGCGGGGCCGGGCGCCGCGGCTCACCGACTTTCTCGAGCGGCGGTTCGACCCGAGCCGCAGCGACGGCCTCATCGTCACCATGATGGTGATCGCCGCGATCTATGCCGCGAGTCTCGCGGCGGGCCTGGTCGAGGAGCTGATGGAGGTCCACGAGCTCGAAGCCTTTGACAAGCGTCTCTTCGCGGTGACTGAGCAATGGAGCACGCCGGCGATCGTGGCGGTGTTTCGCTGGATCACCGGCTTCGGCAACGTCCAGACGCTCCTCGCCGTGGTCCTCGTGACGACCGGCTTCCTGCTGGCCCATGGGCCGCGGGCGTTCCTGCTGCCTAGCTGGGTCGCCTTTCTCGGCTCGGAGATCACCACCTGGAGCGGCAAGTTCGCGCTCAACCGGGCGCGGCCGGAGTTCCTCTACGACGTCACCGCCTCGTCGCCGTCCTTCCCGAGCGGCCATGCGGCGAACGCGCTCGCCGTCTATGGCATCGTCGCCTATGTCATCGCCCGCGATCTCGGGTCGACGCGGGCGCTGCATGTTTATTACTGGACGCTGGTAGCGGTGCTGCTCATCGGGCTCAGCCGTGTGATGCTGCATGTGCATTATCCGAGCGATGTGCTGGCGGGCTTCCTGGTCGGCACCTTCTGGCTGCTTCTCGCGATCATCATCGCCGAGCGCCAGCGCGGCAGGCAGTAGGCAGATAGGCAGTGGCAGGCGGCAGTAGGGAAGGGCCCCGACTGCCTAATGCCCACTGTCTGCTGCCTCACTGCGCGCACTCATGGTTGCATACGGTTAGTCGCGCCATGTCGCCAACTCTGTAAGGTCTTTGACGTTAGGTAAATCGGTGGAGATGACCATGCATAGGATGACTCTTTTCGCGCCCATCTTCCTGATTCTCGCCGGCGTCGACCCCGCTCATGCCGGATGGGTCTCGATCGAAGCCAGAGCCGACTGGGGGGGCCGGGATTTTTGGTGCTCGCCCGGCGCCCAGCCGGAGCACAATGTCTGCAACGTCAACCGGCGCGGCTATGTGGCCACCTGCTGGGATGACCGCAACGAGGGCTGGCCTTTCCCCAATTGCACGGGATACCGATCGTGGTGCACTTACAAGCACATCACCCTGACAACCCCTCCGGACGGGAAGGCGCCTCCCGGCGATGTCTATGTCTGCACGCCTTGATGCTCGGCAGTAGGCGGTAAGGGAGGGCACCGCTCACTGACTACTGCCCAATGCCGACTGCCCCTTTTTAATCAGGCATTTACCTAAAATTGCAACGATCGGGAACAATTGCCCCCGGCAGAAATTCTGACGGCCGAGAGGGCAGTGGAAGGGGCTTGAGGCTCATGGGCAGCGTCGACGACAGCGCAATCAGGGGCGAGCAGGGCGGCATCGCCGCCATGGCGATCTTCCGGAGGCTCGCAGCGCTTTGCACCCCTGACGCGGCCGCACCGCTGCCGCTGGCAATGGAAGCCCTTCTGCAACGGCTTGGCGAGACGGTGCCGCAGGCGGGCGAAGTGCCGCAACGGCCTGTGGAATCGCCTTGATTTCGTCACGCCGCTGACTTACCCGCCGGTCTTCTGAGGTATCGGCGCCGCTTACCCGGCGGCGCAACGGGAGGTCACGACGCGTGAGCGATGAGTCGCTGTTTCGCGAGGTGGACGAGGAGGTCCGGCGCGATCAGGCCAAAAAGCTGTGGGACCGCTATGGTACGGTGATCGTGGCGGTCAGCTTGCTGGTGATCGTCGGGGTTGCCGGCTGGAAGGGCTGGCAATATTGGCAGCTGAGCCGCTCCCAGGCTGCCGCCAAGGTCTATTTCGATCAGGGGGCGCCGGCGACCGGCCGCGACAATGAGCTTGAGGAGCTGGCGAAGAGCGGCCCATCGGGCTATGCGCTGCTGGCCCGGTTCAGCCTGGCGGGCGATCTGGCGAAAGCCGGCAAGCGCGACGAGGCGCTGAAAGCCTATGAGGCGATAGCCGGCGATAGCGCGGTGCCGCAGGCCTTCCGGGAGGCCGCGACCATCCGCACCGGCTATCTCATGGCCGACACGGCGAGCGCTGCCGATCTCCAGGCGCGTCTATCTCCCCTCGACAAGCCCGATTCGGTGTGGCGCCTGCCGATCCGGGAGATCAATGCGCTGGCCGCCTGGCGCGAAGGCCGTTATGAGGACGCCTTCAGGCTCGCCAGCGAGATTGCTGCCGATCCCGCCGCGCCGCAGGGGATGCGCCAGCGCGCCCAGATCATGGCGGCGGTGCTCCAGCCGCTGATCAAGGCAAAGACGTGAGGGGGTGATGATCAGAGTCGCCGGCGTCCTGCTCCTCGCACTCATGAGTCTTGCCGGCTGTACCGGCGCCGCCGACCGATTGCTCGAGCCGTTCACCGGCAAGAAGGACGAGATCCTTCCCGGGACCCGCGAGACCGTGCTGTTGAACAACTCGCCGCTCGACAAGGCGGCTGCCCCCAAGGAAGCGGCAAGCGATCCGATTGCCATTCCCGCCGCGGTCAGCAATGCCAATTGGGCGCAGCCCGGCGGGGTGCCGTCCAACGCCATGCACAATCTCGATCTCGGAATGCAGCTCAAGAAGGTGTTCGCAATATCGGCGGGTTCAGGCTCGTCGGGACGCGACCGACTGCTGTCGGGACCGATCGTGGTGGATGGTCGAGTCTACGTCCTCGACGCGGAAGCGATGATCCGCGCCTTCAATGCGGCGAACGGCGCCCGGATCTGGGGACGGCCGCTTGCTCCCAAGGGTAAGGATCCGGAGGGCGCGTTCGGGGGCGGGCTTGCCTCCGACGGCAACAATATCTATGCCGCAACCGCCTTTGGCGAGGTAGTGGCGCTCAATGCCGCGACCGGCAATGAGCTATGGCGTCAGAAGCTCGGCTCGCCGGTTCGGGCGGCGCCGACGGTGGCGGACGGCAAGGTCTTCGTGGTGACCGTCGCCAATGAGGTCGCGGCGCTGAACACGAGCGATGGCCAGCCCGCCTGGAAGCACCAGGGAACGGGCGAGCAGGCATCGCTGATGGCCGTCTCGAGCCCGGCGGTGGCCGACGGCGTCGTGGTGGTCCCCTCGACCAGCGGCGAGTTGATCGCGCTGTCGGCCGGGCAGGGCATCGCGGCCTGGGACGAATCGCTGGCCGCCGCCGATCCGACCACCTCGCTCGCCAATCTCAACGACATTGCCGGCCGGCCGGTGATCGACAGCGGCGTGGTGTTCGCGATTGCCCATGCGGGTCGGCTTGGCGCCTTCAAGCTCTCCGACGGCAGCGAAGTGTGGAGCCAGGAGATTGCCGGCAGCCAGACGCCATGGCTCGCCGGTGATTATGTGTTCGTGCTGTCCAACCGGGCGACGCTCGCGGCGGTGGCGAAGCGCAACGGTGCGGTGCGTTGGTCGGTCAATCTGGCGGGCGGGGGAACCTGGGCCGGGCCGGTGGTCGGCGGCGGCCGATTGCTGGTGGTCGGCTCGGCGGGGCAGCTGGTGTCGGTGTCGCCGCAGACCGGCCAGTCGATGAGCACGATCAATCTCGGCGAGAAGTTCTTCATCCCGCCGGTGATCGCCAACGGCACGATTTACCTGCTCTCGGATGGCGGAACGTTGATTGCCTTGCGGTAGAGGCAGTAGGGCAGAGCACCGTTCACTGCCTATTGCGCAATGCCTACTGCCTCCCGTTAAGTGATCCCATGACTCCCACCGTGGTCATAGCCGGCCGCCCCAATGTCGGCAAATCGACGCTGTTCAACCGGCTGGCCGGCCGGCGGCTGGCGCTGGTCGACGACACGCCGGGCGTGACCCGCGACCGTCGCGAGGCCGAGGGACGCCTGGCAGAGCTCAG
>JBEVJH010000005.1:0-11909 GCA_040510355.1 Aestuariivirgaceae bacterium | reverse complement strand
GAAATCGACGGAAAGCCCACCAATGAGCATGTGCCGTATTTCGACTATGATCCGGATGGCGAGCACAAGCATATGAGCCTGGAGGAAGTCAGGCACCGACGACGCGTCGTCAAGATCTTTATGTTTCAGGTCTAGGGCGCCGCTTCGGCCTTCGGCAAGGTGGCCCAGAAGGGTGCCGCCTGCCTGTCATAGCTGGGGGTGCTGCGCACCGCGCCCGTCAGGTCGACATTGCGGAAGCGAGCATAGACCACGGCATTGACGTTCTCGGCGCGCTTCAAACCGGCGGGATAGCCATCGAAAATGGCGAAGATCGAGCGTTTCTGCGCGTTGGTCTCGAGCAGCGCCGAGAAGCTGCGCGGCGCCTCGCGCGGATCGTAGCCCGCCATGATCATGGTCTCGAGCCCGATCCGGTCGGCCTCCTCCTCCTGCGCCCGGGTGTAGGAGTTGAAGCCTGTCCTGGCGAGCGAGGTCAGTCCGTGGCTGAGCCAGGGCACGCCCATGTCCTGCTCGAAGACGCGCTTGCCGAAGGCCACCACCCGCCGGCTGATGGCGCGGCCGCTGCGGCCCTTGACGACATGGGCCTGGGTGTTGTGGGCCAGCTCATGGGCAAGCACCATCGCCATCTGCGCCTCGGTGCGAAGCCGGGCCACCAGGCCCGTCGTCACGAAAATATGGCCGCCCCCCGAGGTGAAGGCGTTGGGATTGGGGCTCTCGATCAGATAGACGCGATAGATGAAGCGCGGCGCCCGCGGATCGGCTGCCGCGAGGCGGCGGATCATGCGGGTGAGATAGCTCTCCATGGCGCGGTTGCGGCTGCGCTTCGAGCGCGCCAGCGCCTCCTTGGCAAGCTCGGTGCCGACCCTGACCTGGTTGTCGAGCGAATAGTCGAAGGCCCTGCCCGGCTCAGCCGGCCCTTCGACGACGTTGACGGCGCCGAGTCCCGTTGCGGCGGATGCCACCGGGACCTCTCCGTCAAGCCGATTGAGCAGCCCGGCATCCTGACAACCAACCGCCAGAATGCAGAGCATTGCCGCAATGGCACTGCGCCGAATCACAACGAGTTGCATGTCCCCGCCAAGCCCGCGCCTGGTCTCGTATTCTCTGCCGCCATCCCGGCGTCATGTTAAGCGGCATCAGTTTTGCGCCGCAAGGCGTAATCCCACTTTGCACACCCCTTTATTGGGAAAGAATTGAGGCTGAGTTGCCGAATTGTCGATTCTTTTGCACCTCATCCGAGAAGAAATTGCGGAACACAATGTTTTTGCGATTCAAGGATTTGCGAGTGGCTCGCAGAGTCGTGAATGGCGCTCCCGACATGTGCGGACCATAGAACGCCGATGCAGATCATCAGGAAAAGCGACTGGGCGCTTCCGGAGAGGCTGGTCACGCCGGAGACGGTCTTTCTGAACCGCCGCCATTTGCTGGCCGGCGCCGGCCTGCTCGGGATCGGGGCTGGTCTCGGACTCGGCCTGCATCCCGCTCGCGCCGCAGGGGTGCCGTCCTATCCGGCACCACGCAACCCCGCCTTTGCGGATGCCGGGCGGCCGGTGACGCCGGAAGCCCTCAACACGACCTACAACAATTTCTACGAGTTCTCGACCAACAAGCGGATCTTCGAGCTGGCCGAGCAGCTGAAGACGCGGCCATGGGATCTTGCGATCGGCGGCGAGGTCGAGAAGCCCTTCACCATCAGCTTCGACGATCTCCTGGCGAAGGTGAAGCTCGAGGAGCGCGTCTATCGCCATCGCTGCGTCGAGGCGTGGTCGATGGTGGTGCCGTGGACCGGATTTCCGCTGAAGGACCTGGTGGCGCTGGCGAAGCCCTTGTCGTCGGCAAAATATGTGCGGATGGAGACCTTCCTCAATCCGGAGATGGCACCGGGGCAGCAGCCGTCGTTCCTCGGCGGAAGCATGCCGTGGCCCTATGTCGAGGGGGTTACCATGGCGGAGGCGGCGAACGACCTCGCCTTCATGGTCACCGGCGCCTATGGCAAGCCGGTCGCCAAGTCGATGGGAGCGCCGATCAGGCTGCACCTGCCGTGGAAATACGGGTTCAAGTCGATCAAGTCGACCGTGAAGGTGGCGTTCGTCAAGGAGCGGCCGGTCGGCTTTTGGGAGCAACTGCAGGGCAGCGAGTACGGGTTCTGGGCCAATGTGAACCCACAAGTGCCGCATCCGCGCTGGAGCCAGGCCACCGAGCGCGTGCTCGGAACCGACGAGCGGATCCCGACCCAGCTCTACAATGGCTATGGCGCCCAGGTGGCGAGCCTCTATAGCGGGCTCGATGGCGAGAAGCTGTGGATGTAGAGGGAGGCAGTCGGCGTTAGGCAATAGGCCGTGAGCTGTGTTCCTGCCCACTGCCTACTGCCTAGAACTTCCACTCCTTCGCCTTGGAGACGATGAAGTCGCGGAAGACGGCGACGCGCTTGGATTCCTTCAGCTCCTCGGGATAGACGAAATAGGTGTCGAAGGCCGGCGCCTCGAGCGGCAGATCGATCTGCACCAGGCCCGAATCGCGCTCCACCAGATAATCGGGCAGCGTGGCGATGCCGATATGGGCTTCGACCGCTTTGTAGAGCCCGTAGACATTGTTGACCCTGAGCACCGAGCGGCGCGGCGAGCCCTCGCGCCGGCCGGCGCTCTCCAGAAGATTGACGTCCGACAGGTAGGGCGGCGACGCCCCGAAGGACAGGATCGAGTGGTTCTCGAGATCTTCGAGCGCCTTCGGGGTGCCGCGCCGACGCAGATAGTCGGGCGATGCGTAGGCGTGATAGTGGACGGTGAAGAGCTTGCGCTGGATCAGGTCGGGCTGGGTCGGACGGCGGAGCCTGATGGCGACGTCGGCCTCGCGCATGGCGAGATCGAGCTCGCGATCGTCGAGCAGCATGGTGACCGAGACCTGGGGATAGAGATCGAGGAACTCGGAGATCCGCGGCGTCAGCCAGACCGAGCCGAGGCCGACCGTGGTCGTCACCCTGAGCTCGCCGGTCGGCTTGTCCTTCGAATCGGCGAGCCTGGTGCGGGTCGCGGCGAGCTTGGCGAAGACGTCATGGGCGGTCCGATAAAGAACCTCGCCCTGCTCGGTGAGAATGAGGCCGCGGGCGTGCCGATGGAACAGCGGCACCTTGAGATCCTGCTCGAGCGCGCTGATCTGACGGCTGACCGCCGACTGGGAAAGGCCGAGATCGTGGCCGGCATGCGTGAAGCTGCCGGCATCGGCCACCGTGTGAAAGATCCTGAGCTTGTCCCAGTCCATCCGTCCTACATTGTCCTTCGCAAGATTACTCGGCGGCTTCGCTCAATGTGCCGTGATGCGCCAGCCAGCGCTCGGCCTCGAGCGCGGCCATGCATCCAAGGCCAGCGGCGGTGACCGCCTGGCGGAAGACGTCATCGGCAACATCGCCAGCGGCAAAGACGCCAGGCGTTGGCGTTGCTGTAGAGTTAGGCGCCGTTATCAAGTAGTTCCCCTGTTTCATTGGCAATTGACCGGCGAACAATTCTGTCGCCGGACTATGTCCAATCGCCACAAAAATTCCATCCACCGGCAACAGGAATTCTTCTTCAGTCGTTACATTTTTAATCCGAGCTCCTGTTACCGACTTGGGATTGTCAGAACCAATAACCTCTTCAAGCACAGCATTCCAGATGACTTTCACCTTCGGGTTGGCGAACAATCTGTTCTGGAGGATTTTTTCCGCCCGGAAGGAATCGCGCCGGTGAATGACGGTGACGCTGCTGGCGAAATTGGTGAGGAACAGAGCTTCCTCTACGGCAGTGTTACCCCCGCCGACCACCAGCACGGTCTTGCCGCGGTAGAAGAAGCCGTCGCAGGTGGCGCAGGCGGAGACCCCGTATCCCTTGAAGTGCTGCTCGCTGTCGAGCCCCAGCCAGCGGGCCTGGGCGCCGGTGGCGATGATCAGCGCATCGGCGGTGTAGGTTACCCCCGAATCACCTTCCAGCCGGAACGGGCGGGACCGCAGATCGGCGCGGATGATATGATCGCTGACGATCACCGTCCCCATATGCTCAGCCTGAAGTTGCATTTGCTCCATCAGCCAGGGACCCTGGATGACATCGGCGAAGCCCGGATAGTTCTCGACATCGTTGGTGATGGTGAGCTGGCCGCCCGGCTGGATGCCCTGGATCAGAACCGGCGCCAACATGGCGCGGGCCGCATAGATGGCGGCCGTGTAGCCTGCGGGACCCGAGCCCAGGATCAGAACACGACTGTGTCGGGGAGTCATGCCGGCCTCCGGTTGGCGGAAAGGGATTCGAACAGCTTAGGTATGTGCCCCGAGCATAGCTTGCAAGGCGTCCCTGGCAAGGGTAAGCATGGCCGCGGTGGAAAACACGACTGGTCCGCATGGCGCCGCCCCCGATGAACGACAAGAAAGAGCGCGGTGTTAGGCCCCCCTTGAGACTGGATCGGACCGACCTGAAAATCCTGCGGCAGCTCCAGTCGGACGGGCGAATCACCAATGTCGAGCTGGCGCGGCGGGCGGGCCTGTCGCCGGCGCCCTGCCTGCGCCGGGTGCGGACGCTGGAGGAGGCGGGGCTGATCCAGGGCTACCGGGCGATGCTCGATGCGCCGCAGCTCGGTTATGGCATCGTGCTGTTCGCGCTGGTCGGGCTGGCGAGCCAGGCGGAGAGCGAGCTCAGGGCTTTCGAGCAGCTGGTCCGGCGCTGGACGCTGGTCCGGGAGTGCTATGCGCTCTCCGGCGACGCCGACTATCTTCTCAGCTGCGTCGCTCCCGATCTCGAATCCGCCCAACATTTCGTCATCTCCGAACTGACCGCCGCACCGAACGTTCAGAGCGTCAGAACCATGCTGACCCTGAAGACCGTGAAATTCGAACCGCGCGTGCCGCTCGGCGAGCATTGAACCAGGACGAGCCAGCACGCAGCACCGAAAGGCCCGGACCGGCCCTGGTCGCCGCGGCAGCGCGCATCTGGACGGTCGGCATCGCCATTGCCGCCCTGCTCGCGCTGGCCTGGTACGCATCGGAAACCCTCCTCCTGATCTTCGCCGGACTGCTGGTGGCGGTCCTCCTCGACAGCGCCGCGGGGCTGGTCGAGCGATTCCTGCCGATGTCGCGCTGGCTGGCACTGACCCTCACCTGCCTCGTTCTCGCCCTGGCAATCGGCGGCGGCCTGCTCTGGGGCGGCTACACGCTGGTGGACCAGGCAGACATCGTGATCGACACCGTCGAGAAGCAGATCAACGCCATCACCGACGAGCTCGCCAAGGCCGGCATGGCGGCGCCGACCGGACCCGATCGCAGCGGTATCAGCATTTTGCGGGGCCTGCTTCCCGATCCGCGCACCATCGTCAGCAGCGCCAGCTCATGGTTCGCCACCACCTTCGGCGTTCTCGGCAACATCGCGCTCATCATCTTCATCGGCGCTTTCGCGGCGGCCAATCCTGATCTCTACCGACGCGGTGCGCTGCTGCTGGTGCCGCCCGGAAAGCGGGCGCGGGTCGGCGAGGTGCTCGATGAGGTGGCGCGGATGCTGCATGGCTGGCTGGTCGGCCAGATGCTGTCGATGCTGTTCATCGGCGTGCTGACGACGCTGCTGCTGCTGTGGCTCGGCCTGCCGAGCGCGCTGGTGCTCGGGGCGTTCGCCGGTCTGATGAATTTCGTGCCCTATGCCGGACCGGTGATCACCGCAGTGCCGATCGCGCTGGTCGCCATGACGATGAGCAACACCACGCTGGCGCTGGCGCTGGGCGGCTTCGCGCTGATCCAGCAGGTCGAGAACAACATCTTCTCGCCGCTCGTCCAACGGCGGGTGTCCGACATCCCGCCGCTGCTGCTGCTGATCGGATTGATGCTGGCCGGAACGCTGTTCGGCGCGGCGGGGGTGGCGCTGGCGGCGCCACTCACCGCAGCGATCCGGGTCCTCGTGCTCAGGCTCTATGTCGAGGATGTGCTCGAGCGACCGCGCTAGCGCTCTCTCACGCGCGCGGCTGCCCCCGGTCGAACCGGACGCGGACGATCTCGTAGCTCTTGCCGCCGCCCGGCGTCATCACCTCGACGCTGTCGCCGGCCTCCTTGCCGATCAAGGCGCGGGCGATCGGCGAGGAGATCGAGATCTTGCCGGATTTCACATCCGCCTCGAACTCGCCGACGATCTGGTACTCGGCCTCGTCATCGGTGTCTTCGTCGACAACGGTGACGGTGGCGCCGAACTTGACCGATTTGCCGGACAGCTTGCTGATGTCGATCACGTCGGCGCGCGACAGCTTGTCCTCGAGCTCGAGAACGCGCGCCTCGATCCAGCCCTGCCGCTCCTTGGCGGCATGGTACTCGGCATTCTCCGACAGATCGCCATGGGCGCGAGCCTCCTCGATCTGCTCGATGATTTTCGGCCGCTCCACCGTCTTCAGATGCTTGATCTCGTCCATCATCGCGGCGTATCCCACCGCGGTCATCGGCACCTTGTCCATCACAGTCCTTCAATCGTCACAGTTCACTTTGCCCACGCCGCAGGCAGGCTGCGCCGGCAACGTCTTCCAACACTTCCGGAAGCCGGACCCCTTGTCCCGCGGCCGCCGGCACAGGCTGACGACCGAAGGACGCGCGCCCCGCAGCAGCCCAGCGGGCGGCGGCGAGGCGCTTCCAGTGAAGTAAAGTGTAGACCCCAACCGAGCCGGGTTCAAGGGCCCGCAAGCTCTCCACCTCCGATTGCGAGAAATTACCGTAGCGTCAGTCCGGTCTGTCGGCGGTGTGGTAATCCTGCAGCGGCCGCACCTCGAGGCCGCCGGCCCGCATGGCGGCGATGCCGCCGGTCGCGGCCAGGCAGCCGGCCAGCGTGGTGTAATAGGGGATCTTGCCGAGCAGCGCCGCCTGGCGGATCGATTTCGAATCCTCGAGCGCGGAGGCTCCCTCGGTGGTGTTGAAGACCAGCTGGACGCTGCCGTTCTTGATGGCGTCGACGACGTGGGGCCGGCCTTCCAGGACCTTGTTGACCTTCTCGCAGGCGACCCCCTGCTCCACCAGGAAGCGCTGGGTGCCGCCGGTGGCGATCAGCCGGAAGCCCATGGCGGCGAGGCGGCGGGCCGCTTCGAGCACCCGCGGCTTGTCGGTGTCCTTGACCGAGATGAAGGCGGTGCCCGACACCGGCACCTTGGTTCCCGATCCAAGCTGGCTCTTGGCGAAGGCCACCTCATAGTCGCGATCGAGGCCCATGACCTCGCCGGTCGAGCGCATCTCGGGGCCGAGCACGGTGTCGACGCCGGGGAAGCGGGCAACGGGGAACACCGCCTCCTTGACGGCGACATGGTCGAGCCGGCGACGCTCGAGACCGAAGGAGGCAAGCGGCTGGCCGGCCATGATGCGGGCGGCGATCGCCGCCACCGGCAGGCCGATCACCTTGGCGACGAAGGGGACGGTGCGCGAGGCCCGCGGATTGACCTCGAGGACATGGATCTCGCCGTCCTTGATGGCATATTGGACGTTCATCAGGCCGACGACGTCGAGCGCCCGCGCCAGCTCCGAGGTCTGGCGCTCGAGCTCGCTCACCATGGTGTCGGGTAGCGACCAGGGCGGCAGCGCGCAGGCCGAGTCGCCGGAATGGATGCCGGCCTCCTCGATATGCTCCATGACGCCGGCGACGAACACGTCGGTGCCGTCGCACAGGGCATCGACATCGACCTCGATCGCGTCGGTGAGGTAGCGGTCGATCAGCACCGGGCTCTTGCCCGACACCACCACGGCCTCGGCCATGTAGCGCTCGAGCGCCTGGTCGTCGCGCACGATCTCCATGGCGCGGCCGCCCAGCACATAGGAGGGCCGGATCACCACCGGATAGCCGATCTCGCCGACGATGCGGCGCGCCTCGGCCGCCGACTTGGCGATGCCGTTGCGCGGCTGGCGCAGCGCCAGGCGATGGAGCAGCTTGGCGAAACGGTCGCGGTCCTCGGCGAGGTCGATGGCGTCGGGCGTGGTGCCGAGGATCGGCACGCCGGCCCGCTCGAGCGGCTCGGCAAGCTTGAGCGGGGTCTGACCGCCGAACTGGACGATAACGCCCGCAAGCTCGCCCTCGGCCGTCTCGGCATGGACGATCTCGAGCACGTCCTCGGCGGTCAGCGGCTCGAAGTAAAGCCGGTCGGAGGTGTCGTAGTCGGTCGACACGGTCTCGGGATTGCAGTTGACCATGATCGACTCGAAGCCGGCATCATGGAGCGCGAAGCAGGCATGGCAGCAGCAATAGTCGAACTCGATGCCCTGGCCGATGCGGTTGGGCCCGCCGCCGAGGATGATGATCTTGCGCCGGCCGCTCGGTCGCGTCTCGTCGCCCTCGCCGAGCGGCAGGGGCGTCTCGTAGGTCGAGTACATGTAGGGCGTGGGCGAGGCGAATTCGGCGGCGCAGGAGTCGATCCGTTTGAACACCGGCCGGACGTTCAGCCGGTGGCGCAGCGCCGTCACCTCGCTCTCGGCGATGCCGGCCAGGGTGGCGAGCCGCGCATCGGAGAACCCCATCGCCTTGAGAGCGCGAAAGTTCTCGGCATCGTCCGGCAGGCCCCAGGCGCGCACCTGCTCCTCCATGCGGACGATGCCCTCGATCTGCTCGATGAACCAGGGATCGTATTTCGACCCCTCATGGACCTGCGCCACGCCGAAGCCAAGCCGCAAGGCCTGAGCGACCTTGAGGATGCGGTCGGGGGTGGGACGCCCAAGGGCGGCCCGGATGGCGTTCTTGTCGTCCCCCTGCCCCCAGCCGTCGATCGCGATCTCGTCGAGGCCGGTGAGGCCGGTCTCGAGGCCGCGCAGGGCCTTCTGCAGCGACTCCTGGAAGGTGCGGCCGATCGCCATGACCTCGCCGACGGATTTCATCGAGGTGGTGAGCAGCGGCTCGGCGCCCGGGAACTTCTCGAAGGCGAAACGCGGGATCTTGGTGACGACATAGTCGATGGTCGGCTCGAAGGAGGCCGGCATGGCACCGCCGGTGATGTCGTTGGCGAGCTCGTCGAGCGTGTAGCCGACGGCGAGACGGGCCGCCACCTTGGCGATCGGGAAGCCGGTGGCCTTGGAGGCCAGCGCCGATGAGCGCGACACCCGCGGGTTCATCTCGATCACCACCAGGCGGCCATCGGCCGGGTTGACGGCGAACTGGACGTTCGAGCCGCCGGTCTCGACCCCGATCTCCCGCAGCACCGCGAGCGAGGCGTTGCGCATGACCTGGTATTCCTTGTCGGTCAAGGTGAGCGCCGGCGCGACGGTGATCGAGTCGCCGGTGTGGACGCCCATCGGGTCGATGTTCTCGATCGAGCAGACGATGATGCAGTTGTCGTCGCGGTCGCGGACGACCTCCATCTCATATTCCTTCCAGCCGAGGACCGATTCCTCGACCAGGACCTCGTTGGTGGGCGAGGCATCGAGGCCGCGCTCGATGATCTCGAGATATTCCTCGCGGTTATAGGCGATGCCGCCGCCGGTGCCGCCCAAGGTGAAGGAGGGGCGGATGATGGCGGGCAGGCCGATGAAGTCGAGCGCCTTGAGCGCCTCGATGACGTCATGGGCGAGCATTGAGCGCGGCGTCTCGAGCCCGATCCGGGTCATCGCCTCGCGGAACAGCTCGCGGTCCTCGGCCTTGTCGATCACCGGCGCCTTGGCACCGATCATCTCGACATCCCATTTGGCGAGGATGCCGAGGCGGTTGAGGGTGAGGGCGGTGTTGAGGGCGGTCTGCCCGCCCATGGTGGGCAGGAGCACGAGCTTGTCGTCCGGCCGCTCGACCTTCTCGCGCTCGATGATGCGGGCGACGATCTCCGGCGTGATCGGCTCGATATAGGTGGCATCGGCGAGGCCGGGATCGGTCATGATGGTGGCGGGGTTGGAGTTCACCAGCACGATCCGGTAGCCCTCCGCCTTGAGGGCCTTGACCGCCTGGGTGCCGGAATAGTCGAACTCGCAGGCCTGGCCGATGATGATCGGGCCGGCGCCAATGATCAGGATGGTGTCGATGTCGGTTCGCCTGGGCATAAACGCCGGTTCCCTACACCACCGCCGCCGGACGGCAAAGGGAATTTACGAGAAAGCCGCTGGACCCGCGCGATTTGCCAAATAAATGACCAGCCTGCGTTGAACGACACAGGGTTGTCCAACAGGCACGCCCTCAGCTCGTCAGCGACGAAACAGGGCTGCAATCTCGAGATGGGTCGTCCAGCGGAACTGGTCGACGATGGCGAGGCTCGCGAGATTGAAGCCGCCGGCATGCAGGATGGCGGCGTCGCGGGCGAAGGTCCGCGGGTCGCATGAGATGGCGATGATGCGGCCAAGCCGGCTCATGGCGAGGGCGCGAGCCTGCGCCTCGGCGCCCTGGCGCGGCGGGTCGAAGACCACGGCATCGACGGCCCGAAGCTCCTGCGGGCTGAGTGGATGGCGGAAGAGATCGCGCGGCTCGGCCGTGACCGGCTTGAGGCCGGGCGTGCCGGCCGCCGCCTGCCTGAGGGCGCGGATCGATGCCGCATCGGCATCATGGGCGAGGACCGGCACGGTCTCGGCAAGCCTGAGCGCAAAGGGGCCGATGCCGCAGAACAGATCGGCCACCCGGCGGGCGCCCTCGCAGGCGGCGCCCGCCAGGCGGGCAAGCTCGGCCTCGCCCTCAGCGGTTGCCTGGAGGAAGGAACGGGGCGGCAGCGCCACCGCGGCGCGGCCCATCATGACGACCGGCTGGCGGCTGAGCGCCAGCAGCTCGCCGTCGAGCGTGAGGCGGGCGAGGTCGTGCCTGTCGGCCATCGCGGCGAGAGCGGCCCGCTGCTCGGGCGACGGATCGAGGCCGCGGAGCTCGCAGTCGATGCCGGTGGCGCTCGCGGTCAGCTCGGCATCGAGTGCCTTGAAGCGGCCGGCGGCCGCGGCGAGCGCCGCCACGATAGCCGGCGCGCGGCGCAGGGCCGGCACCGCCACCGGACAGGCGTCGATCGCAGCGATCCGCTGGCTGCGGGCGGCCATGTAGCCGACGGCAAGCGCGCCGCCGTCACGGCGGGCGTGAAGGGTCAGGCGCCGCCTCCCCTCGCCTTCGGCCGGAACATAGGCGATGCCGGCGGGCGGCAGCGGCACGGCGCGCGCCGCCAGCGCCTGCGCCAGCCGCTCGGTCTTCCAGCGTCGCGCCGCATCGTCGGAAAGGTGCTGCAGCTGACAGCCGCCGCAAGTGCCGTAATGCGGGCAGAAGGGCTCGGCATCGGCAAGGTCGGCGGGCAGGATCGGCGCGCTCACTGCGCGAGCTCTTCGCCGGCGAGCACCGTCACCGCCGCGGCGGCGCCGTCGTCCTGACGCAGCCGCACGGCCAGTTCGGGAAGGAGATCGCGCAGGCTCTCGGCGAGGCGCCAGGGCGGATTGACGATGATCAGGCCCGAGCCGGCAAGGCCACGCCCGACGTGCGGCCGGCGCACCGCCAGCGTGACATCGAGCAGCTTCGGCAGCGCCAGCACGCGTAGTCTGCGACGCAGCCTCGCCGGCACCTCGTCGCCGGTCATCGGATACCAGACCGCGAAGACGCCGGTGGCGAAGCGGCGGTGACCCTCGGCCAGCATGGCAACAGCGCGCTCGGGCTCGTCCGCCGCCTCATAGGCCGGATCGATCAGGACGATGCCGCGCCGCTCGGGCGGCGGCAGCTGCGCCTTGACGACCAGCGCGGCATCGAGGCCGGTGATGCGAACCTGCGCATCGCGGCGATATTCGGCAACGAGGCGGGCGTGGTCCTCGGGGTGGAGCTCGTTGAGCGCCAGCCGGTCCTGCGGTCGCAGGCCGCGGCGGGCGAGGGCGGGGGAGCCCGGATAGCGGCGGAGCGGCGCGCCCGGCGGGTTGACCGCAGCGACCGCGGCGCGCCAGGGCGCCAGCACCGCCTCGGCGCGCTCCGACAGCAGCCGCGGCGCGCCGTCGCCGTCATAGAGCCGGCCGACGCCGC
>JBEVJH010000004.1:0-2548 GCA_040510355.1 Aestuariivirgaceae bacterium | reverse complement strand
TCCGGCGAGATCCCAAGATGTTCGGCCAACTCGGCGTAACTCACCCAGACAGCGGCCATGAGGACCTCCCCAGCCGGTCGGTGAACCCCCCGTTCGGACAGCCGTAGAACGATTCGGTAAACAAATCGTTAATCCGTCAATGATTCGTCGCCGAATTGCCCGGGCGCCATGTTGCAGATGGTCGGCCGGCTTCCTATCTAATTGAAAATCCGACCAAATGGTCGCGTCATCTGTCAGGAATGTTTCATGACCACTCATCGGGATCGCACCCGCGCCCGCAAAGCGGAAGACCTCCCGGAAATCGATCTGGAAGAGAAGTCTCAAGAGAAAAAGCGGCGCTGCCTGATCTGTGACAGCGCCTTTGACAGTTTCGGACCCGGCAACCGCATCTGCCCGACCTGCAAGTCGAGCGCCCGCTGGAAGACCGGCTGGTAAAGTCATTCCGGCCTGCCGCAAAGAGCACATCCCCGGGACGACCGGCGTTGGCAGCCACCACCACCCGTCAGCGTCGGGTTACCGGATCTCGACCAAAGTCTCGAAGCCGCCGAAGATCATTCGCTTGCCGTCGAAGGGGACCGACTTCATGTCCTGGCCGGCGATGCGCGGATCCTTCATGACCAGCTCGTTGATCCGGTCGCGATCGGCCCGCGACTTGTAGACGATCCAGGAGAAGACGACCGTCTCGTCGGGCTCGAGCTTGACAGCCTGGGGAAAGGACGTGACCACACCTGGCTTGACGTCCTCCGCGATGCACTCGATGAATTCCAAGGCACCATATTCCTTCCAGACCTTGCCGGCGTCGGTGGCCAACCGGCGGTATGCCTCGATCTTGTCCTTGGGAACCGGGACGAGAAATCCATCGACATAATATCCCATGACATGCTCCTTCTGATCGGACGATGCCTAGCAAGGACGCCAGCGGTCGAGGTGTTCCGACAGGTCATGCTTCATTCTTTTGACACCTTCCTGGATCATGAGATCGCCCGGGGTCGGGAACGGTTTGGTGCCAGTGCCAGCAACCGGCGCAGTTGGTGTGCGTATGACCCAGCTGCCTCTCAACCCATCGGGAGCCGAGACATGCAGCCGATTTCTCCTGCCATGACAACACCGACGCGCGATCTGCGGGCGGTTTCCGACGAGGCATGGGACGAATTCGCCGCGAGCGCCCCGGAGGGCATCGATCTCGTGGCGGAGGCATCGCTGAGGCGCCTGATGGCGACACGGATCCGGCGGGCCGCCGCCTTGGGCGAGGTCGACCGGCGGGCGTTGCGGGCGAGCGCGTTGGTCGGCCTCTAAGGCGCCACCATCAGGCAGCTGTCATCGAGCGCCGGCACCGATTGGCGGCCGATCTGCGCCATGACGCGCATCATCTCGTCACGAATGATGGAGATGGCGCGCGCCGCCCCGGGCTCGCCGCCGGCAATGGCGCCATAAAGCGTCGCCCGGCCGAGAAACACGAAATCGGCGCCGAGGCTTTTGGCGATGACGATGTCGGCGCCACGTCGAATGCCGCCATCGAGCATGACGGCATGGCCGGCCGGGACGGCGGCACGGATCTGCGGCAGGATCTCCAGCGCGGTCGGGGCGGCGTCGAGCTGCCGTCCGCCATGATTGGAGACGATCACGCCATCGGCCCCGAGCCGCGCGGCACGCTCGGCATCGGCGGGATGCATGATGCCCTTGACGAGCAGCTTGCCGCGCCAATGGTCGCGGATGCGCCGGAAATCCTCCCAGGTCTGGGTCGCGAAGTAATGCGCCTTCATGGTCTGGGCAACCGCCACGGCGTCGGCATCGGCTGCCGCGTAGGGCGCCCAATTCTCCATGACAGGGAGGCCGCCATTCGACAGATAGCCGGCAAGCCAGCGCGGATGGCTGAGCACGTCGGCGACGAGGCGCGGGGTAATGGCAAGCGGCAGATCGAAGCCGTTGCGCATGTCGCGCTCGCGCTTGGCCTCGCCCGGGACATCGACGGTATAGACGAGGGTGTCGACGCCGGCGGAACGGACGCGGCCGATCAAGTCATCGCAGGTGGCCGCGTCGCGCGGCGGGTAGAGCTGGTACCAGACATTGCCATTGCCGGCGGCGGCCGCCTTGGCGATCGAGCTGGTGCTGGCGCCGGAGAGGATGAAGGGAATGTTTGCCGCAGCGGCACCCCGCGCCAGCATCAGATCGGCATCGGGGCGCAGCAGCCCGGCAAAGCCGGTGGGAGCGATGCCGAACGGGGCCTCGAAGCGCCGGCCGAAAAGGGTCGTCGCAAGATCGATCCGCTCGACATCCTCGAGATAGCGCGGCAGCAGCCGATACCGCGCGAACTGGGTCTCGTTGCGGAAAAGCCCGCGCTCGTCCTCGGCGCCGCCTTCGACCCAGTCGAACAGGATGCGCGGCAGCCGGCGGCGGGCGAGCTCCTTCAAATCGGCAATGTTGATCGCCCGCTCGGCGCATGTGTGCGGCATGGTCAAACCCAAGGCATATGTCTATGATCGCGCCCGCCGGGTTGAGCAAGAGAAGAAGAGCGTATGGCGATCAAGAGAATCGACGTCGGGCCAAG
>JBEVJH010000003.1:0-5040 GCA_040510355.1 Aestuariivirgaceae bacterium | reverse complement strand
AGGATGTTGCGGATCGTCCCGTTGGGTGACCTCCACATGGATTTGAGCTTGAACTCCTTCACCCGGCCCTCGTCAGGGGTGATGGTGGCGCATTTGACGCCGACGCCGTGCTCACGAATGGCCTCGGCCGCCTCGATGGTGACGCGGTCGTCGGTGCGATCGCGGTGCTCGATCCCGAGATCGAAATAGATAAGCTTTACATCGAGATAGGGGTATATCAGCTTCTCCTTGATCAGGGCCCAGATGATCCGTGTCATCTCGTCGCCATCGAGCTCGACGACCGGGTTGGCGACCTTGATCTTGGCCATGGCGTCCATATCCCTCTTGGCGGATGGCAGGGGTGGCTCTATAGCCCGTGCGCGTCGTCCTTGTCACCCCGAAGAAGGCCATGGCCGGAACCGACTCGAGGAAAGCCCAGCCGCCCGGACCTGCGCCCTGCGTCATCCTGGTCAACCCGCAGCTCGGCGAGAATATCGGGACGGCGGCCCGGGCGATGGCGAATTTCAGCCTGAGCGAGCTCAGGATCGTTGCGCCGCGCGACGGCTGGCCGAGTGCCAAGGCGCTGGCGGCGGCCTCGGGCGCGGATCAGCTGATCACCGGCGCCAAGCTGTTCGACGCACTGAGCCCGGCCATCGCGGACCTCAATTTCGTCTATGCCACGACGGCGCGGCCGCGCGGCATGATCAAGACGGTGATCACGCCCGAGATGGCGGGTGCCGACATGCGCGCGCGGATCGATCGGGGCGAGCGTCTCGGCATCCTGTTCGGGCGCGAGCGCTGGGGCCTCGACAATGACGAGGTGGCGCTCGCCGACTGCATCGTCACGGCGCCGGTCAATCCCGCCTTCGCCTCGCTCAACATCGCGCAGGCGGTGCTGCTGGTCGGCTATGAATGGTACAAGGGCCAGGCCCGATCGCTCGGTCTCGGCACCGACGAGCTGCCGGCCATCGAGGCGCCGGGCCTGCGGGCGCCGGATACGCGGCCGGCCACCAAGGAGGAGCTCGAGGGCTTCTTCCACCATCTCGAAGCCGAGCTCGACGCGGCCGGATTCTACAAGACGTCCGAGAAGAAGCCCGGCATGGTGCGCAACATGCGCAACCTGTTCCAACGCGCCGGTCTCACCGAGCAGGAGGTGCGCTCGCTGCGCGGCATGGTGGCGAGCTTGACGCGCGTTCATTTGCGGCCGAAGCGGGAGGACCGCGGGTGAGGCCACGCATCCTCGTCTTCGATTCCGGCATGGGCGGCCTGACGGTGGCCACGGCCATCCGCGCCACACTGCCAGAGGCCGAGCTCGTCTATGCCGCCGACAGTGCCGCCTTCCCCTATGGGGCCTGGGCCGAAGGGCCGCTGGTCGAGCGGATCGCCATGGTGGTGGCGCGGCTGATCGACGAGATCGCGCCCGATGCGGTGGTGATCGCCTGCAATACCGCCTCGACCCTGGCGCTGGCCGAGCTGCGGCGTCGCCACACCGTGCCCTTCATCGGCACCGTGCCGGCGATTAAGCCGGCGGCCGCTCAGACCAGGAGTCGCATCATCGGGGTTCTGGCCACCCGCGGCACCGTCGCCCGCGAATACACCCAGGCGCTGATCCACACCTACGCGTATCACTGCCGGGTCATCCTGCATGGCGCGCCGCGGCTCGCCGAGATGGCCGAGGCGCAGCTCGCCGGAGCGCCGTCAGACCTCGCAGCGATCGCCGGCGAGATCGCGCCGGTGTTCCGCGAGATCGATGGCGCGCGCACCGATGTGGTGGTGCTGGGCTGCACTCATTATCCGCTGCTCCTCGGCGAGCTCGAGGCCGCTTCGCCCTGGAAGGTGAGCTTCATCGACCCGGCCCCGGCGATCGCCCGGCGGGTCGGCGCGGTGATCGCCGGCCTCGGCGACGGCGAGGGCGCAGGCCGGTCGCGGCCGCTCGACGGTCTCGTCTGCTTCACCGATCGGCGCGAGCCGGGCGCCGCCTATGCGGCCATGGGGTTCGACCGGGCGCGGATCCTGGCGATGCCTGTTCAGTCCTGACCCTGCCATCTTGCGCCGCCGGGCCGCCCCCTATACATGCTATGGCCGACGACACCGAGGCCACCGACCCCATGGCGATGACGGCGGACGAAATCGAGCGGCTGATCCGCGAGGCCATGCCGGATGCCGAGGTCGAGATACGCGACCTGGCGGGCGACGGCGACCATTACGCCGCGCGAATCGTGTCCGCCGCGTTCCGAGGCAAGAACCGAGTGCAGCAGCACCAGCTTGTCTACCAAGCGTTGAAAGGCCGGATGGGCGGCGAGCTGCATGCTCTCGCGCTCACCACCGCGCCCCCACCGGATGACCGAAAGGAAACACCATGAGCGATATCGCCAGCTGGATCGACAATCAGGTGAAATCCACCGATGTCGTTCTGTTCATGAAAGGCACCCCCGACCAGCCCATGTGCGGGTTCTCCGGCCGGCTGGTGCAGATCCTCGATTATGTCGGGGTGCCCTATAGCGGCATCAACGTGCTCGACTCCGAGGCGCTGCGCCAGGGCATCAAGGAATATTCCAACTGGCCGACCATTCCGCAGCTGTTCGTCAAGGGCGAGTTCGTCGGCGGCTGCGACATCGTCACCGAGATGTTCCAGTCGGGCGAGCTCAAGCAGCTCTTCGCCGAGAAGGGCGTGGTCCAGCCCGCTGCCTGAGTTCCGCTGATCGATGCGGGCGGGTCCGCCGGTCGCGCTCCTGGTCATGCTCTTCACCATGGCGGTCTGGGGTTTCTCGCCGGTGTTCGTCCGCTCGCTGTCGGTCGGGCTCGGGCCGGCCGACGCGCTGGTCATCCGTTATGCGATCGCCACGGCGCTGTTCATCCTGGGCATGCTTCTATCGCTGCCGCCGCGGATCGAGCGGCAGGACTGGCCGCGCCTCGCGCTCATCTGCCTCGCGATGTTCGGCTACAATCTGGGCTCGGTCTACGGCCTCGAGCGGATCGGCGCCGGGGTCGGCGGGCTGATCATCGGCACCCAGCCCCTGCTCATCGTGCTGTTGGCGGCGGGCTTGGGCATCGAGCGGATCACCGGCTCGATTCTGATGGGGCTCGGACTGGCGCTGGCCGGCACGGTGGGGCTGTTCTGGGCGGATTTCCAAGGCGAGATCGGCAGCGGCGTGTCGAAGCTCGGCGTCCTTTTCGTGTTCCTCTCCGGGGCGTCCTGGGCGATCTACACGGTGGCGAGCCGGCCGCTGGTGGCGCGCTACGGCGCCTGGCAGATCTCGGCGGCGTCGATCATCGGCGCCTCCATCCCGATGGCGGCGCTGGCATCTGCGCGCACCATCGATGTCGCCGTCGCGATGACGACCCGGCAATGGCTCGAAATGGCGTTCATGATCGTGCTGGGGACGCTGGTGTCGGCCGCGACCTGGAATTACGCCGCGGTGCGCATGCCGCCGGCGGTGGCGGGCATCTTCCTCTATCTCATCCCGGTGATCGCGGTGGCGGCCGGCGCGGCGATTCTCGGCGAAACGGTCAGCGCCAACATCCTGGTCGGCGGGGCGCTGATCCTGAGCGGCGTCGCGGTGGCGCAATATGGCAATCGCTGGCGGCGAGGGCGGCTCAGGGAAGCAGTGGGAAAATAGGCAGCAGGCATTGGGCAATAGGCAGCGAGCGGTGCTCCTACCTACTGCCTACTGCCTCCTGCCCCCTACTCGCTCTCCACCGTGATCCGCCTTTGGATCTCGTCGCTGACGATGCCGGTCGAGGCCGGTTTCAGGACTCCCGGCAGCACCCTGACGTCGAACAGCTCGCGGATCTCGCCATCGATCCGGATCCAGTGAACCACGTCTCCCGATTTGAGATCGATGATCTGCACCCCGCACCACGGCTCCGCGTCGCGCTGCTTCAGCGCGTCGTCGAGCGCGAGCCCGGCGAAGGAATGGCGGGGCAGCGACAGGGTCACGACGGCATGGCCCTCATGAAAGTCGAGGCCGCGCAGGAAGCCCGGGCAGAAGGTACGCGGCTCGAAGCGCCCCGAGGCGGGATCGACGGTGCCGAGATAGCCGGTGCCGGAGTTGAGCACCCACAGGAGCCCGTCATGGAGGCGCGGGCTGTGCGTCCGCAGCACCCCCGTCCGCGGTCATCCACCACTGTCCGATTACCCGAGTAAATTTGCGGAAAAAGTCTCATCGTCGTCTACTCACGTCCCCCAACGCGCGCTAAAATCCACGTCGTGTGTTGGGGTAAATTTTGGGGTATGGGTTGGCTCGGAAACTGCACAGGCTGAATGCGCGGTCTGTGGCGACGCTCATAAAACCTGGTCGCCATGCTGATGGCGGCTGTCTGTATCTGGTCGTGAACAAGGGGGGCTCCAAGCAATGGGTCTTCCTGTTCCGGTTCGGGGGCCGGCTCCGTGAAATGGGTCTGGGCGGGGTCTCCGCTGTGAGCTTGGCTGAAGCACGCAAGCTGGCCGAAGTCTGCCGTGCCAAAGTGGCAAAGGGCATCAACCCCATCGAGGCGCGCCAGGGCGAGTTGCTCGTGCCCACCTTCGGAGAGTGCGTGGACGAGTTCCTGGCCAGCATGCCCCGGGCGCATCCGCTTGGGCTTCGCTGGTCGGCATCGCGGTTCTAAGCACAGCGCTTCCCTACGTGATCTACTTCCATCTCTTGGCGCGTGTAGGAGCAACGAACACGTCGCAAGTCGCCCTGCTTGTGCCGGTGACCGCGTTGATTCTCGGTGCGGCCGTGCTGGGCGAAAACTTCGACGCGGCTTCGCTTGCCGGAATGGGCCTGATCGGGTTTGGGTTCGTCGTGATTGATGGCCGTCTATTTCGTCGTTTTCACGGTTCACGGATGTAATATCTAGCCTCGAGTTGGCGCGGGGATAGGGCGACGGCCCGAACACCGGAAACAGCACCTCCGGCTTCCCTGCGCTCATTCAGGGTGCATGCCGCGAGGTGATGCGGTGGCGCAAAAAGTACATTTGGCGACTGGGCCAGCAATTCCGTCGAAGTTTCACCAAATCAAGGATATTCATTTCTGTCGCTTAGAAAAATTGTGTCACATCACCTTGGGTGACGAAGCT
>JBEVJH010000002.1:0-12744 GCA_040510355.1 Aestuariivirgaceae bacterium | reverse complement strand
CAGCAGGGCCTGCGCCTGCATGATGTGCTTCTCGGCCTCGTCGTAACGGGCATTGTCGTAGTGGAACTTGGCGAACGCGATGGCGACGTCGCCATTCTTCGGATCGATCTCCTCGGCCGCCTCGAGCGCCTTCTGCGCCAGGGCATCGTCGCCGGTCTTGCGGACCAGCAAGGAATGCCTGAGGAGCGCCTCGATGCGCTGGGCGGCCGGCAGGGTTGACTCGGCGCCGACGGCGGCGCAGGCGGCGATTTGCGCCTCGCCCGAACCGTCCCGGCACTGGTCCAGATCGCCGGCTGCCGCAGTGGTGGCCAAGACCACCGCGCCGAGGACGGCAAGCGGCGCAAAGCCCACCGCCAATGCCTTGTTCGCTGCCATTGTCATGTCCCGATTGCTGCCGACTCGCGCGTACCCACCGCCCTATCGCAGCACTCCCCGACTGTGTCGGCAAGGCAACATTCGTTGAAGAAGTCGATTGCACGCCGGGGTTGGCATTCACGTGCAGCCTGTTCGCCTCGACACTCGACAACCGATGCGAGCATTGAGGATTGTCCCTCCGTCACCGGTTGCAGTGGATTGGGGAGACGGCACAGTCTGGAAGATCTGGTGGGAGAAAACAAATGAACAAAATCAATGGATACCGAGGAGCCCTCCTGGGCGGCGCAGCGTGGCTGGCGATGACCTCCGCGGCGCATGCCGACGAGCTCGCAGCACTCAAGGGTCAGCTGGAATCGCTGCAATCAAGAATTGCAGATCTCGAACAAGCGCCGGCGGCGCCGTCGCGGGCTCCTGCCGGCGCGAGCCTCCTGACACTCGATCGCGGTTCGCAGCTGGCGTTCGTCGCACCGACCCCGGCGCGGGACCGGGCCAATATCAATGACGATGCCGGCTTCACGATCGCCGTCACCCCGAGCGCCGACCTGCCGGCGCCGGTGGCCGAGATCGCGCTCTATGGCTACGTCAAGGGGGACGTTATCTACGACCTCGACGGCAACTTCAACAAATACTCCTTCTCCATGCCCGGGCAGGACCTGACGGGCGAGGATGATGACGGCTTCGTGTTCCTCCATGCCAACCAATCCCGCTTCGGCATCAAGTCCAAGGCCGCGACCAGCGTCGGCGAGATCCGCAGCCGGATCGAGATGGATTTCTACGCCGCGAGCGAGCGTGACGATTTCGGCGACGCCTTCCTGGGTCTCGGTCAGCAAAGCGCCATCCGCCTGCGCCATGCCTTTGGCGAATGGGACCTGACGCCGAACTGGACGCTGCTGGCGGGCCAGACCGACCAGACCGCGATGCTGGGGATCATCGGCGTCACCACCGTCGACAATTACGGCGATGCCGGCATCAATGGCGGCACCCGGCGGTCTCAGCTGCGGATCACCTATCATGACGGACCGCTGAGCTGGGCGGTGTCGATGGAGCGCCCGGAAGAGGTCAGCCACACGCTGATCCCGGACTTCGCCTCCTATGTCCAATATGATCTGGCGGGCGGCCACCAGTTCATCGTCGCCGGCCAGGTCTCGGATCTGGGCAAGGAGCGCAGCCGGGACGGCGACCGGCACCTCGGTTGGGTGATCGGCGGCGGCGCCAACATCAATCTCGCCGATATCGCCACGCTGACGGCCGGTGCGCAATACACGCGCGGGCTGACCGACCGCTGGCTGAACCAGCTCGACACCGGGCGGCGCGTCTGCGACATCGATGGCGAGAATTGCGCGCTTCTGCGGGGTTACGGCGTCACCGCCGGCCTGATCTTCAACGTCAACGAGACGACCTCGATCAATGTCGAGGGCGGCTATGCGGAAAACCTCAATGCCGATGACGGCGTCATCCCGCTGCCGGAAACTGTGTGGACGGTTCACGGCAACCTGCTGTGGCAGCCGGCGAAGCAGTTACGGCTGGGCTGGGAGGTCATGTGGGGTCGCGAGGACTTCCGCGAAGAGAATAATCGCTGCGTGATGGTGGGTGCCGGCGGCGATGACTGCGCCGTCGACTCGCTACGCTTCCAGATGGGCAGCTGGTTCTATTTCTGACGGCCAACGCCCACGCACTTGACAGGCGGACCGGGTCGCGGGAAACCGCGGGCCGATCCGCTTCGGGTCGCGGGAGGGCGCTTTGACACAAAAGTCGCCGCAAGGCTTGAACAGGCAGGTGCTGGCCGCGCGCCTCGGCCATGCTGCTTCGCTGGTGCGGCAAGACCTGCTGCTCGACGCGCTCGACGCCATCACCGAGTGCCTCAGGCTCGGGCCGCAGGAGGAGGCGGTGCGACGCGGTGCGGCGGACATTCTGATGCGACTACGCCGTCCCCATGAGGCGATCGCCCATCTCCAGGCGGTGGCTGCCATCAAGGGCGGCGTGGTCGAGCAGGTCGAGCTGGCGAAGGCGCTCGATGCGGCGGGCCGGCACGAGGAGGCGCTCGCCACCTATCAGCGGGCGGTGGCCGTGTCGCCGGTCAAGGCGCCGATCTTCGTGCTGATGTCGACCAGCGCATTGTCGCGCGGCGATCGCGATCGATCCCAGGCGCATCTCGCCGCCGCCCTCAAGGCCGATCCGCATGACGGCTACACCCATCTGTCGCTCGCCACCCATTTTCCGGAGCGCTGCCGCATCGAGGATCTCGAGCGGGCGGTCGCCGCTAAGGCCTCGCAGCCGAGGCAGCTCCATGTGGTGCCGCTGATGTTCGCACTCGGCCGGCTCAAGGACCGCGCCGGCGATGTCGACGGCGCCTTCGCGGCATTTCGCAGCGGCAACGACATGATGGCGCAGCTGGCGGCCGGCAAGGCCAGGAAAGTCGTGCCCACGCCATGGACCGAGCCTCGCCCATCGGCGCCGCCGTCCGGGGCTCAGGGCAGCACCCAGCCGGTGTTCGTGTTCGGCATGCCGCGCTCGGGCACCACGCTCGTCGAGCAGGTGATCGCCAGCCATCCAAAGGCGACCGGCATCGGCGAGCTCGAGCTGCTGCCGCGGCTGACCGGCAGCCTTGCCGCGGCGGGTGCCGAGCGCTGCGCGGCGGCCTATCTCGCCGCCTATCCGCCGGCGGCGCAGGAGGCGGAGCGGGTGGTCGACAAATCGCTGTTGTCCTGGCTCCATCTCGGAACGATCCGGCGCCTGTTCCCCAATGCCCGGCTCATTCATTGCCGCCGCCACCCCATGGACATCTGCTGGTCGGCCTATACCGAACTTTTCGCCGAGCATGCCCTGACCTACACCTATGGCTTCGACACGCTCGCCGAGCGCTATCGTCTTCATGACGCCGCGATGATCGAGGCGCACCGGCAGCTGCCCGGCGCCATTCTCGACATCCGCTACGAGGCGCTGGTGGCGAACCCGGAACCTGTGGTGGAGAGCCTGCTCGCGTTTTGCGGCCTACCCTTCGACCCGGCCTGCCTCAGGCCGGAGATGACGCAACGGTCGGTTCGCACGGCGAGCCGCGGCCAGGTGCGCCAGCCGATCTACCGCACGTCGGTCGGGCGTTGGCGACCCTATGGTCGGCATCTCGAAAGCCTGAGCAAGTTGCTCGAAGCAGAGATTGCGGCCTATGAGGGACAGCGCGGCTGACCGATTGGTGCAGCGCTGCCACACCTCATGACCCAACCGGCACACAGGAGCAACTGCGCACTTGCGAAACGGGCGCAAAGCAACGACTAAATGAAGCAGCACGCTTCGGGGTCAACAACACCTGCGAGATCATGCCAGCCTTTCGGAACGACTGTGCCGATCTTTGGCCACAATTGGCGGGACACGCTGCGTCGGACAGGTCGACCTTAGAGCCCGAGCACGCGATGAGTTGCAGGTTTCCAGGCACCAACCGGTTGAATCCGGGCGGTAAACCTTGCGCCACTGCCGGGGGGCACGGTCTGTCGCCCCGGGCGACGCATCCGGTCGCGCATCGTCAACTTACGGGCGGAATTACCGGCGAAACATTGTCGCGGCGGATGCTCGGGTTGCTGGGGGATCACGCATGAAACAAATCCTGCCCGTGTTGGCGGCTCTGGCGCTGGCAGGCTGTGCGGCGACGACACAGCTTGCCGATCCGCGCGAGATCGCCGTCGAAGCCGATGTGGCGCCGGCAGGCGCGGTGCTGTCGCCCAACATGAAGGGTCTCGTATCGCAGACCGGCCCGTCCTATGTGACGGTGATCGTCCATGAAGCGAGGCCCCTCGGCGGCAAGGCGATGGACACCATTCCCGACGCGCTGACCTCGGGCAGCGGCTTCGTCGTCGATAGTGCCGGCCATGTGGTGACGGCGGCGCATGTGGCGCTGCGGCAAGGCGCCGATGTGGAGGCCCGCGGAGCCGACGGACGGATCTACAATGGCCGCGTGATCACCGTGCGGCCGGAAAACGACATGGCGCTGATCAAGCTCAGCGGGTTCAAAGGCACGCCGGTCACCCCCGCCAGCAACACCTGCATGCGCAAGGGCGAGCCGATCTTCTCGCTCGGCAAGCCCCATGCGCAGGGCGACATTGCGCGGATCGGCGAGGTCGAGTCGATGACCTTCGGGCGCGCCGTCAACTACAATGGCTATGGCTATCCCGACGCGATGGTGCTGAAGATGAGCACCAAGAAGGGCGAGTCGGGCGGGCCGGTGTTCAACAGCTCGGGCGAGCTGACCGGCATGGTGGTGAGCACGCTGTCCGACGGCAATGGGCGGCCGCTCAATCTCGCCCACGCCATCCCGACGGCGGCCCTTGCCGGGTTCGTCTGCGCCAACACCAGCTGCTCGCCGCGCTGGCAGGCGCTGCGCGCCCAAGCGCCGACGCGCTGCGGCGGGGCATAGGAAAAGTGAGTCGTGAATGGTGAGTAGTGAGTAGTTGGACCGAGCCTACTACTCACTACTCACGACCTCACTACTCACCCTCTTCTACGGCAGCAGAATCGTCGAGCCGGTGGTCTCGCGCGATTCGAGCGCGCGATGCGCCTTGGCGGCGTCGGCCAGGGGATGGCGCTGGTTCACCTCGATCTTGACCTTGCCGCTTGCCACCATGGCGATCAGGTCGTCGGCGGTCTCCCTGAAGTCGGCATCGGTGCCGATATAGGCGAACAGCGTCGGCCGCGTGACATAGAGCGAGCCCTTGGCCGACAGCTGGCCGAGATCGAAATTGCGCACCGGTCCCGAGGCGTTGCCGAAGCTGACCAGCAGGCCGCGGATGCGCAGGCTGTCGAGGGAGGCCTCGACCGTGGCGGCGCCGACGCCGTCATAGACGACCGGCACGCCGACGCCGCCGGTGAGCTCCCTCACCCGCTTGGCGACATCCTCCTTGCGGTAATCGATGACGTGGTCGCAACCATGGGCGCGGGCGAGCGCGGCCTTCTCGGGCGATCCGGCCGTGCCGATGACGGTGGCGCCGAGGGCCTTCGCCCATTGCACGGCGATGAGGCCGACGCCGCCGGCGGCGGCGTGGAACAGAATGGTGTCGCCGGGCTGGACCTTGTAGGTGGCGCGCAGCAGATAGCGGGCCGTCATGCCCTTGAGCATCATGGCGGCCGCCGCTTCATCGCCGATGCTGTCGGGGATCTTGACCAACCGGTTGGCCGGGTAGTTGCGCATCTGCGAATAGGCGCCGACCGCACCGCTGCCATAGGCGACACGATCGCCCGGCTTGAAACCGGTCACGCCGTCGCCCACCGCCTCGACGGTTCCCGATGCCTCGAGGCCGATGCCGGAGGGGAGCGGCACCGGATAGAGTCCGGAGCGGTGGTAGGTGTCGATGTAGTTCAGGCCGATCGCCCGGTGGCGAACGGTCACCTCGCCCTTGCCGGGCGGCGGCAGATCGACGTCCTCGAGATGCAGCACCTCGGGACCACCGGTTTGCGAGAAGCGGATTGCCTTGACCTTTGCCATCGCGGATGCCTTTGCCATTGATCGTCGAGATTTCTAAAGTGACCGGTGACGGGCAGCAAGCTGGTTGCGGTTCGTTCGAGGATGTCCGGCCAATGCCCTTCCGCATCAACCGCGCCGTCGCTGCCGTCCGTGTTGCGCCAATCGCCGAGGCGCAGGCCTGGATCCCGACCGCTTCGTCGCAGCGTCGCTTCATCAATCTCTGCCAGGCGGTGCCGAGCTATCCGCCGGCCGAGGCCATGATGGAGGCCATCGCGGCAGCCGCCATGCAGCCCGATACTGGCTTCTATACGCCAGTGCGCGGGCTGCCGGAGCTGCGCCAGGCGCTGGCGGACGACATGGCGACGGATTACCGCGGCGGGATCGCGGCGGACGACGTGGCGATCACCGCCGGCTGCAACCAGGCCTTCTGCGCCGTGCTGTCGGCGCTGGCCGGCCCCGGCGACAATGTGCTCCTGCCGGTCCCGTGGTACTTCAACCATCAGATGTGGCTCGACAGCCAGCGGATCGCGATCCGCCCGCTGCCGCTGTCGCCGGACACCGGCTGGCCCGACCTCGGGGCGGCCAAGGCGCTGGTCGACAAGGATACCCGGGCCATCGTTCTGGTCACCCCGAACAATCCGACCGGCGCGGTCTACGGCGCCCGGCATATCGCCGGGTTCTACGACCTCGCCAAGTCCCATGGGGTCGCGTTCGTCCTCGACGAAACCTACAAGGATTTCCGCCCCGTCCCGTCCGAGCCGGCCCATGAGCTGTTCGGCGGTCCCGACTGGCGGGAGACGCTCGTCCAGCTCTACAGCTTCTCCAAGGCCTTCGCGCTGACCGGCTATCGGGTCGGCTCGGTGATCGGCGGCGCGGAGCTCCTCGCCGCGGTCGAGAAGATCGTCGACTGCATGGCGATCTGCGCCCCGCATATCGCCCAGCAGGCGGCGCTCTACGGGCTGCGCCATCTCACCGGATGGAAGCGCGACAAGGCAGGGCAGATGGAGGCGCGGCTGCGGGCGCTGACCGAGGCCTTCGCCACGCCGGGGCTCGACTACCGGCTGGTCAGCGCCGGTGCCTATTTCGCCTATGTCCGGCACCCCTTTGCCGGGGAGCCGGCCGAGAGCGTCGCCCGGCGGCTCGCCGGCGAGCACGACATGCTGGTGCTGCCGGGAAGCATGTTCGGACCGGACCAGGAGCGCTATCTGAGGCTCGCCTTCGCCAATGTCGACGCCGACCTGATGCCGGAGATGGCCGAGCGGTTCGTGGAGAGTCAGTCGGCATTAGGCAGTCGGCAGTAGGCAAGAGCACCGGTCACCGCCTACTGCCTAATGCCCTACTGCCTATGTCGTTGCCGGCGGCATTTTGCCGCCTATATGTAGCCCATGAACACCCTTGCCCGCACCGCCGCCTCGCGGACGCTGCTCAAGCTGACCTCGCAATGGCTGATGGACCAGGCGCTGGCCGAAACCAGCCTGCAGGACGTGGTCAACGGCCTGTGCGAAAGGCTGCTCGCCGCCGGCGTGCCGATCGCCCGCGCCCATGTCTCCTTCGCGGTGCTGCACCCGCTCTACCGGAGCATCGGCTACACCTGGTGGCGCGGCAAGGGGCTGACGGTCGAGGGCTACCGGCACGACGCCACCAGCGACAATTCGGACCGCTTCCTCAGAAGCCCCTATTACCACCTGCTGCATCACGGGCTCGAGCACCTGCGCCGGCGGCTCGACACCGGCGGCGAGGCGGAGTTCCCGATCATCGACGACCTCAGGGCATTGGGCATGACCGACTATATCGCCTATGCCAGCGCCTTCGATCCCGAGCGCCTGCGCGGCATGGTCGGCTCGTGGTCGACCGACCAATCGGGCGGCTTCGCCGAATCCGAGATCAACGCGCTGATCGACATCCAGCGCACCTTCGCGGTCACCTGCAAGGCGGCACTCCGGGGCGACATCGCCAAGAGCGTGCTGTCGACCTATATCGGCAAGAGCGCCGGCTCGCGGGTGCTGCTCGGCCAGGTCAAGCGCGGCGACGGCGAGACCATCCGGGCAGCGCTGGTGTTCGGCGACCTGCGCGATTCCACGCGGCTCGCCGAGGAGCTCGGGCGGCAGGACTATATCGAGGCGCTCAACGCCTATTTCGACTCGGTGGCGGGGGCGTTCGCCGATGCCGGCGGGGAGATCCTGAGCTTCGTCGGGGACGGATTTCTGGCGATCTTCCCCTGCGAGCGTCACAAGCGCGAGACGCAGGAGGCCTGCCTGAAGGTGCTCCGGGCCTCGCAGGAGGCGATCCGGCGCATGGCCGCCACCAATGCCGAGCGGGCAGCGGCGGGGCGTCCGGCCCTGGAGTTCGGGCTCGGGCTGCATATCGGCAATGTCATGTTCGGCAATGTCGGGCTGGCCGACCGTTTGACCTTCTCGGCCTTCGGCAGCGCCGTCAACACGGCATCGCGGCTGCAGGACCTGACCAAGACCTATGCCACGCCGGTGGTGGCGAGCCAGGATTTCCGGGACTATGCCGGCGGGCGCTGGCAATTGCTCGGCGAGGAGACCTTGCGTGGCCTCGATCACCCGGTGCCGGCCTGGGCGCCGATCCCCGAAGGGCTGGAGCAGGTGGCCGTCGCCCGGAGCCAGCCGCAGGAGACCCTTTTCACGGATGCCGAGAACGTCGTAATGCTGGCGCGCAGGAGGCCGGGAACGGCGAATTAGCGATCTGAGGAGGGCCCGATCACGTCCCAATTCTTGTCTTGCGCCTGTCAAGGGGTTCAGGCAGGTTTCACTCCACCGTGAGGGGGCTCTTGCGGCATGAGTCGGTAGACCACTCGGTCTGCCGCGGGCGGGGACGGCTGAGTAAGATCCTGCACCGAATGGCTGGTATTGGGGCGGATGGGCGCGGGTGGCTGCGTGCTCCGCTCGCCCGCGCGAGATATCAATGCGCTCTGAACTGTCTTCCGAGGGCTCGATGAAGGCCCAGACCGACCTGTTGCGCGTCGAGAACCTGCGGATCAGCTTCACGCTGCATGGCGGGGTGATCGAGGCGGTGCGGCGGGCGAGCCTCAGGATCCTGCCGGGCAAGGTGACGGCGCTGGTCGGGGAATCGGGCTCCGGCAAATCGGTCATGGGCCAGGCCATTCTGGGCATCCTGCCGCGGGTCGGCCAGATCACCGGCGGGCGCATCCTGTTCACCGATCCGCGGGGCAAGCCGCCGAGCACCGTCGATATCGCAGCACTCGATCCCGACGGCAGCGAGATGCGCTCGCTGCGCGGCGGCCGCATCGCGATGATCTTCCAGGAGCCGATGACCTCGCTGTCACCGGTCCACACCATCGGCAACCAGATCGAGGAGGCGCTGCAGCTCCATCAGCCGGTGCCGCGGCAGGAAGCGCGCCACAAGACCGAGGAAATGCTGGGGCTGGTCGGGTTTCCGCATCCGGGCAAGGCCTATGACATGTATCCCTTCGAGCTGTCGGGGGGCTTGCGGCAGCGGGCAATGATCGCCATGGCGCTGATCTGCCGTCCGGCGCTGCTGATCGCCGACGAGCCGACCACCGCGCTCGACGTCACCATCCAGGCGCAGATCCTCAAGCTCCTGCGCGACCTGCAGCAGCGCTTCGAGATGTCGATGCTGCTGATCACCCACGATCTCGGCGTGGTCGCCAATGCCGCCGACGAGGTGGCGGTGATCTACCATGGCGAGATCATGGAGGCGGGCACCGTCCAGCACATCTTCAACGCGCCGCGGCACACCTACCTCAAGGCGCTGATGGCGGCGGTGCCGCATTTCGACATGAAGCCGGGCCAGCGGCTGGTGTCGCTGCGCGACATCGCGGTCTCCGCCAACACGCTGTTCGGACCGCGCAAGCGCGACGCCCGGGAAACCGGCTCCACGGTCCTGCTGTCGGTCAAGGACCTGTCGAAGTCCTTCAAGACACGCAAGGACGGCTGGTTCGGCGCCGGCGAGACCTCCACCGTCAAGGCGGTCGAAAATGTCAGCTTCGAGATCCGCCGCGGCGAATGCCTGGGGCTGGTCGGCGAGAGCGGCTGCGGCAAGACCACGGTGTCGAAGCTCCTGATGCGGGCGGTGACGGCCGACGCCGGCACGGCGATGTTCGCCACCGAAAGCGGGCCGGTCGATCTCCTGACGCTGCGCGGCGCGCGGCTCAAGGAGTTGCGCCGGCGGATCCAGATGGTGTTCCAGGACCCCTTCTCGTCACTCAGCCCGCGCATGACCGTGTCCAACATCCTGCGCGAGCCGCTCGAGGTCCATGGCATCGGCAACGACAAGTCGCGCAGCAAGCTGGTGGGCGAGCTGATGCGGGCGGTCGGCCTCGATCCGCGCTTCCAGGCGCGCTATCCGCACAGCTTCTCGGGCGGCCAGCGGCAGCGCATCGGCATCGCCAGGGCGCTGGCGCTCGATCCCGATCTCCTGATCTGCGACGAGCCGGTGTCGGCGCTCGACGTCTCGGTGCAGGCGCAGGTGCTGAACCTGCTCAAGGACCTGCAGAGCGAGCTCGGCCTCACCTATCTGTTCATCTCGCACAATCTCGCGGTGGTCGACTACATGGCGGACCGCATCGCCGTGATGTGCCGCGGCCGCATCGTCGAGCTGGCGCCGCGCGAGGTGCTGTTCAAGGCGCCGGCCCATCCCTATACGCGGGCGCTGCTGGCGGCGGTGCCCTACCCCGATCTCGCCCGGCCGCTCGATTTCAAGCTGCTGGCGCTGGGCGGCGCCTCCGACGACCGCAGCTGGGGGCCGCAGTTCCAGAATGGCGGCGAGCCCGGAGAGCTGCAGCACATGGATATCGGGCCGGGCCATTTCGTGCTCGCCCGCAAGACCGCGGACATCAGGGAGCTACGCCCATGATCCGGACGCTCTGTCGGGCCGTGCTGGTCCTCGCGCCGCTGGTGATGGCGGCACCGGCCCTGGCCTATGTCGAGACGCCGTCGCTCGCCGACAAGGTGAAGGGCGGCGAGCTGCCGCCGGTCGCCGACCGGATTCCGGCCAATCCGCGGGTCATCGATCTTCCCGCCATGGGCCGGCAGATCGGCCGGCATGGCGGCAAGATCTATTCGGTGATCGGCAGCCAGAAGGACATCCGCTTCATGTCGCTGAACGGCTACGCCCGGCTGGTCGGCTATGACGAGAAGCTGCAGCTGGTGCCGGACATCCTGGACAAGTACACCGTCGAGGACGGGCGGATCTTCACCCTCACCCTGCGCAAGGGCCACAAATGGTCGGACGGCCAGCCGGTGACGACGGAGGATTTCCGTTACGCCTATGAGAATGTGATGCTCAACGAGGACCTCAATCCCGGCGGGCTGCCGAACGAGATGCTGCCCGAAGGCAAGCCGCCGAAATTCACCGTGGTCGACGACCTCACGGTGCAGTTCGCCTTCGAGGATCCGAACCCGAATTTCCTGCCGTCGCTGGCGGCGCCGCTGCCGCCGTCGATCCTGCTGCCGGCGCACTACCTCAAGCAGTTCCACAAGAAGTTCCAGGACAAGGCGAAGCTCGAGGAGCTGGTGAAGGCGGGCAAGTACAAGAACTGGAAGCAGATGCACATCCGGCTCGGCCGCCAGAACCGGCCGGAGAATCCCGAGCTGCCGACGCTCGACCCGTGGGTCAACACCACCGCGCCGCCGGCCGAGCAGTTCGTGTTCAAGCGCAATCCCTATTTCCACAGGGTCGACACCACGGGCCAGCAGCTCCCCTATGTCGACCAGTTCGTCCTCAACACCAGCTCGACCCAGCTCATCGCCGCCAAGACCGGCGCCGGCGAAAGCGATCTCCAGGCGCGCTATATCGAATTCGAGGACTACACCTTCCTCAAGGAGGCCGAGAAGCGGCAGAACATCGACGTGCTGCTGTGGGAGCGCACGCAGGGCTCGCGGGTGGCGCTGTTCCCCAACCTCAATTACCAGGACCCGGTGTGGCGCAAGCTGTTCCACGACGCCCGGTTCCGCCGCGCCCTGTCGCTCGGCATCAACCGGCACGAGATCAACATGGCGGTCTATTTCGGGCTCGGGCGGGAGAGCGCCGACACGATCCTGCCGCAGAGCGCGCTGTTCCAGGAATCCTATGCCAAGGCATGGTCCGGCTACGATCCGGCGCAGGCCAACAAGCTGCTCGACGAGATCGGCCTCGACAAGCGCGACTCCGAGGGGTTCCGGCTGCTGCCCGACGGGCGGCTGGCGGAGCTCGTGGTCGAGACCTCGGGCGAGACCAGGAGCGAGCTCGACGTGCTCGAGCTGATCCGCGATCACTGGAAGGATATCGGCATCAAGCTGTTCCCGCGCTCGACGCAGCGCGACGTGTTCCGCTCGCGGGCGATCGCCGGCCAGGTGATGGTCGGGGTGTGGTCGGGAATCGACAACGGCGTTCCGACGGCCGACATGGAGCCATCGGAGCTCGCGCCGACCTCGGAGGCGCAGCTGCAATGGCCGCTGTGGGGGATCAATTTCATGACCCAGGGCGAGAAGGGCGAGGCGCCCGACATTCCCGAGGTCAAGGAGCTGCTGCGGCTGCTCGAGGAATGGCGCCGCACCGTCGATTCGGCGCCGCGGGCCGAGATCTGGAAGAAGATGCTCTCGATCTACACCGACCAGGTCTACTCGATCGGCACGGTGACCAGCACGCTGCAGCCGGTGGTCCGCCGCCGCACCTTGCGCAATGTTCCCGACAAGGCGCTGTTCGCCTACACGCCGACCGCCTATCTCGGCGTCTATCTCCCCGACACCTTCTTCTATGTCGAGGGAGCCCAGTAGATGCTGCGCTACATCCTCTGGCGCATTGCGGTGATGATCCCGACGCTGCTGATCATCAGCGCGCTGGTCTTCACCATCATCGAGCTGCCGCCGGGGGACTATTTCGAGAGCTACATCGCCGAGCTGCAGGCCAGCGGCGAAGGCGTCGACATGAAGCAG
>JBEVJH010000001.1:0-3713 GCA_040510355.1 Aestuariivirgaceae bacterium | reverse complement strand
CGAGCGGCAATTGCGTGACCGGGTTCAGCGCACCCGCGGCGTGCTTGCCGCCGAGGGGCTGTCCGATGAAATGTCCGGGCGGCTGCGCGACCGCCTGCGCGACGACCGCGACGAATTGCGCAACCGAGTCGCCGAGCGCGATGACCGCCAGCGCGACCGTCAGTGGGGCGGCGATCAGGGCGGTGACGAGGGAGGCGTCGACTATGGCGACCGGCGCCGCGAGTTCGGGCGCGACGAGCTGACGCGCCGGCTCCTGCAGGATCGGCGTCCCTCGCAGGCGCTCAATGTGCGCCAGCTCAACCGCCGGATCGATGCTGCCCGCATGGTTCTCGACGACCGCAATCTGCGCGGGCCCGACCGGTTCCGCATCGAGGATGGGCTGAGGTCCGATCGTCGCGCGCTGAGGATGCGCCTGATCGCCTTCCGCCGCGATCGCTATGACGAATATCGCCGCGAGGGCGGGCTCAACATCGTGATCGTGCCGGGCGCGCCGCCGCGGCCGCGGCCCAATATCGCCGCCGCCGAGGTCGATGACGAAATGATCGAGGAGCAGCTCATCGCGCCGCCGACAAGGGAGATCGATCGCCGCTATTCGGTGGAGGAGATCCGCGAGCGCCCGGCCCTGCGCCAGACCATGCCGGGCGTCGAGATCGACACCATCCATTTCGGGTTCAACGAGGCGTTCGTCCGCGAGGAGGAGATCGAGAATGTCGAACGGATCGGCCGCATCCTCGAGAAGATCGTGATCGCCAATCCGGACGAGGTCTTCATGATCGAGGGCCACACCGATGCGGTCGGCAACGATCCCTACAATCTCGACCTGTCGCAGCAGCGCGCCGACTCCGTCAAGCAGTCGCTGACCGAATTCTTCAACATCGCGCCGCAGAACCTCGAGACCATCGGCTATGGCGAGCAGTTCCTCAAGATCCCGGCCGAGGAGGAGGAGCCGGAGAACCGCCGGGTGACGGTCCGCCGGATCACCCCGCTGCTCGCCGGCCGGGGGGATTGAGGCAGTAGGCAGTAGGCAGTAGGGAAGGTCTCCACCCACTGGCCATTTGCCTACTGCCGACTGCCCCACTTGCCTAATGCCGATTGCCTCGCTTTAAAGGGTCATGCTGCACATCAACGAGCTGACCTACCGCATCGACGGTCGCCTGATCCTTGACGCCGCGAGCGCCGTCATTCCGAGCCGTCACAAGGTGGGGCTAGTCGGCCGCAACGGCGCCGGCAAGTCGACGCTGCTCAGGCTGATCCTCGGCGAGACGGTGCCCGAGACCGGCTCTGTCACGGTGCCGCGCCATGCCCGCATCGGCACGGTGGCGCAGGAGGCGCCGTCGGGCGAGGCGAGCCTCATCGACACCGTCCTCGCCGCCGATCGCGAGCGCACCGCGCTCATCGCGGAGTCGGCGGGGGCGAGCGACCCGCAGCGCATCGCCGACATCCAGACCCGCCTCGTCGACATCGATGCCCATGCGGCGCCGGCGCGGGCGGCGCAGATCCTCGCCGGCCTCGGCTTCACGCTCGAGGAGATCAACGGCCCGTGCGCGGCGCTGTCGGGCGGCTGGCGCATGCGGGTGGCGCTGGCGGCGGCGCTGTTCGCCGCGCCCGACGTTCTGCTGCTCGACGAGCCGAGCAACTATCTCGACCTCGAAGGCGTGATCTGGCTCAAATCCTACATCCGCAGCTACCCGGCAACCGTGGTGATCGTCAGCCATGACCGCGACCTCCTCAATGACGTCGCGGGCGCGATCCTCCATCTCGAGCGCGGCAAGCTCGCCCTCTACCAGGGCAACTATGACGGCTTCGAGCGGCAGCGCCGCGAGCAGCAGGCGCTCACCGGCAAGCTCAGAAAGAAGCAAGAGGAGACGCGCCGTCACATGGAAGCCTTCGTCGAGCGCTTCCGCTACAAGGCTACGAAAGCGCGCCAGGCGCAGAGCCGGCTCAAGGCGCTCGCCAGGCTCGAGCCGATCGCCGCCATCGTCGAGGACCGGGTTCATCCCTTCCGCTTTCCCGATCCGGCAAAGCCGCTCAGCCCGCCGCTCATGCGCTTCGACGGGGTGTCGGCCGCCTATGACGGCAACCCGCCGGTGCTGACGCGGCTCAACATGCGGATCGACGATGACGACCGGATTGCTCTGCTCGGCGCCAATGGCAATGGCAAGTCGACCTTCGCCAAGCTGGTCACCGGCAAGCTCGCCCCGGCGGCCGGCCAGATCCATCGCCATTCGCGGTTGGGCGTCGGCTATTTCGCCCAGCATCAGCTCGACGAGCTCGCAGGCAGCGCGACGCCCTATGACAGCATGCGGCGGCTGATGCCCGAGGCAAGCGAGGCGGAGCGGCGGGCCCGCCTCGGCTTCTACGGCTTCGGCTCCGCCCTCGCCGACACGCCGGCCGAGAATCTCTCCGGCGGCGAGAAGGCGCGTCTGCTGTTTGCGCTTGCCGCCTTTCATGGGCCGCATCTCCTGGTGCTCGACGAGCCGACCAATCATCTCGATGTCGATGCCCGCGAGGCGCTGGTGCACGCGCTCAACGAATTTGCCGGGGCGGTGGTGCTGATCAGCCATGACCGCCATCTGATCGAGACCTGCGCCGACCGGCTGTGGATCGCCGGCGAGCGGACCATCAAGCCCTATGACGGCGACCTCGATTCCTATGCCGAGCTGGTGCTGCAGCGGGCGCGGCTGGAGCGCCAGGCGCGCGCCGCCCCGGCCGCGCGAGGCGCCGACGCGGCATCCCGCAACGACCGGCCGAGCCGCCCCAATCCCGGCCAGCTGCGGCGCCGGGTCGCCGAGGTCGATGCCGCCATCGCGGCGCTGAGCGACAAGATCGGGGTGCTCGACCGGGCCCTCGAGGATCCCGCGATCTATCGCGAGGAGCCGCGTAAAGCCGCGGACTTCGCGCAGCTGCGCAACCGGCTGGCGGGCGAGCTCGACGCGCTGGAGGAGCGCTGGCTCGAGCTCCACACCGCGATCGATGCGCTCGACGCCGCCCGCGACGGTTGAGGAGCGTCCTCTCGATTAAGCTTGTTGCAGCTCGGCTCATGCCTACACTTCGCTGAACAGGCAATCGGACCCTTCTCATGCAGGCTCTCATCCGCTTCATCAACCATGAGGCGACCGCCGGCTTCATTCTCGTCGTCGCGGCGGCGGTCGCGCTGATCGTCAGCAACGATGCGACCATGGCGCCGCATTATCGGGCGTTCCTGACCGTGCCGGCGACACTGGCGCTCGGCGACTGGCAGCTGAGCAAGCCGCTGGTGTTCTGGATCAACGATGCCCTGATGGCGGTGTTCTTCTTCCTGGTCGGGCTCGAGATCAAGCGCGAGGCCCTCGAAGGCCACCTGTCGTCGAGCGACCAGCTCACGCTGCCTTTGCTGGCGGCGGCGGGCGGCATGGCGATGCCGGCCTTGATCTACACGCTGATTGCCCATGAGGCGGAGGGCGGCGCGCTGCTGCGCGGCTGGGCGATCCCGGCGGCGACCGACATCGCCTTCGCGCTTGGGGCGCTGGCGCTGCTCGGCTCGCGGGCACCGTTGTCGCTGAAGGTGTTCCTGCTGGCGCTGGCGACGCTCGATGACCTCGGCTCGATCGCCATCATCGCGGTGTTCTACACGAGCGCGCCGTATCTGCCGGCGCTCGGCCTCGCGGTGCTGGCGCTCGCCGTGCTGGTCCTGCTCAACCGGCTCCGGGTGAGCCGGGTGCTTCCCTATGTGG